>JAFCUE010000005.1:0-117248 GCA_051990185.1 Flavobacterium sp. DT2-2
GGCAGAATTAGCAGCATTATCAAAACCTAGAAAAGCGGCATAACTATATTTTTAGGCTACATAAGTTGTTAACATTGTAAATGTTAACAACTGAATATTTGATAACTTTTTTGCGTAACGTGAGTAAATTAGAACAATAAATAAATTCTACAATCATTTGCTTAGGAGTTCTTTTTATGTGTGAAAACGTGAAAAAGTTTTTTTTACGATAGTAATATGTAAATTTCATCTTATATTTACAGTATTGTCTCACTTTTAATCAAACAATTTAATTATGAAAAACCTACTATTCTTATTTGCAACTGTACTCACATTAAGTTGTTGCAGCAAAGACGACACAACACCGCAAGACAAATTACCTGAAGCCACAACTACTGGAGCAAATACCGCAGGTTGCTATATTAACGGAGAATTGTTAGTGCCCAAGAATGCACCACTAGATTTTACTAGCGGACCTAAAAGTTATGGTCTAACAACTGGTGCAGGCAATAATTTTCACCCTCCAATAATTGGGGACGACTACAAATATATAAGGATTACAAATTTAAAAGATAAAGGTGGTGATTTTATCTATTTACAAGTTAACAATATGGAAAAAGGTGCTGGGATTTATACTATTGATCAAAGTAATAACGAGTTTTTTATGGATGGTCCAAATAATGTCCATGTTATAGTTCAAACTTTTGACGGAGTAAATTTAGGGAAAGTTTTTTTATCAGGACCAAATGCTGGAACCATTACATATACCCGTTTTGATTATCCAAATGGTATTTATTCAGGAACATTTAATTTAATCGTATACAATAAGGACAATCCTAACGAAACCATAAAAATAACAGATGGAAGGTTTGATATTGGACTAGGAACTCTAAATCAATAATTCATGTAAGTCTATAAAAAAAGAGAAAGCCACTACGGTCAGTAATGGTTTCTCAATGTGAAAAAAAATTCTCCCACAAAAGTTTTAATTTAACAGTACAAATTTATGAAGAAAAATACTTTACGATTACTCTTTGTTATTAATTGCTTCTTTGCATTTAATATGCATGCTCAAGTTACTTTTACAGGATTAAAAAAAGACTATACCCAAAGCATGGACAGTTTACTTACCTATGTAAACAAAACCCCCGTTACTACGGGAATTCTATATGACAGAATAATGTCGTTTTCGGATCTTGATGCCCTAAAAGACAATGGTGCTATTACAAAATCTAATTATGAGCATTTTATTCAGAGCTGGAGCGAGTTGTATCGTTCGGCTTATACTCCTGCGTTCTCAAGTGTAGAAAACTTAAAGACCGGTATCAATAACAATACAAATTCTAGTTTGGTTGACATCGGTGTTATTAATACAAAAATAAACCTTATAGATTGGGGGAACAACTACAGCTCCAAAGTTGACCTTTGCAAATGGTTATTTTAGTAATGTTTCAGGAGTAAATCCTTTTCTGGAGAAACAAGTAACCGTGATTGCTCCCTTAAAACAAAAAGTGTTTTCCGGAACAATAACTTTTAGACTGCAATCCTCATTTATGTTACAACTAATTGGGCTAAAAATAAAAACGCTTCAGGCTAATTTTGGAGATGGTACCCAATACAATTTAATTGCGAATCAAATTGTCTCCACTTCAATACCAAGTATTGATTATACTACTAGCGGTACAAAACAGATTGTTTTTACTGTAACTTATGAGGACGATACTACTGAAGTGCTCAATTCATCGATAGAAGTACTGCCCTATTACCGTGGATCAAGTGCAAGGAATGCTGCTGTATTTAATCCAATTGATGATTTTGTGGGAAGCAATGGTATAGTAGCTGGTTCACCCGAAAATACTATTCCATTCATAGGATATAATGAGACTGTTTCCACAAAAGGAACTCTAGAATACAGAACCTATTATAACACGGTAACAAACACAGAAGGAATGGTCGCTAAAATAAACAAACCAGTCATAATTCTCGACGGGTATGACCCTGGAGATGGCAGGAAAATTTATTCGGGAAGTACAGGATATGATGCTTATAAAAAAAGTTTATATGAATTGATGGATTATGATCATGACAGTAATATATTGACTGACCCCATTAGCTTAGTTGAGCAATTACGCCCATTAGGTTTTGATGTAACATTAGTAAATTTTCCTAATGGTGCGGATTATGTAGAGCGGAATGCAATGGCTCTGGTAGCATTATTAAAACGAGAAAATCAAAAATTAGCGGCAAATGGGAGTACAGGAAATATTACTATAATAGGCCCAAGTATGGGAGGTTTAGTTTCTCGTTACGCTTTAGCTTATATGGAGAAAAATAATATACCACATAATACAAGATTATGGGTAAGTTTTGATAGTCCGCATTTAGGGGCAAACATTCCTATCGCAGCCCAAGAAAATATATACTTTTTTGGTTACACCGGTAAACAGGAGTTGGCAAAAGTAAAATTTGACGAAAATTTTCGTTCGCCTGCAGCAAGACAAATGCTTATAGAGCAATTAGATGGTAAACACGAAGTATTTCCTTATCCTTCATCGTTATGGGTTGGAGGTTCTGTAGGTCAAAATAACTCGAGTCCTTTTAGGCAAATATTTCAAACTAGTTTAGAAACAAATGGGTTAAGCGGTTCAAATGGTTTTCCACAAAATTTAAGAAAAATTGCAGTAATTAATGGCACTGCAAATGGCACTAAAACACATATTGAAGAGCAATTGTTTTTAGAAATGGCAGCTTTTAAGAGAGTCTTTGGTATAAAATTGAAAGTGGCTACTATTGAAGACAGATTTTTATCAATACCAAACACTTGGAGTAAAACATTTGCAGGAAGAACAACATTAAAAGGGTTTGCTTATGTTTCGGTGATAAATAGTTCTATTAATCGATTAAATACAAACCCAAGAGGGTCAATGGATAATGTGCAAGGAGGTACATTTAATACTGCAGATGTTATTGAAGAGGCATTTACTCCTGGTTTAGAAGATGCAGCCAGTTTTCATGAATGGAGAACAAATCTACACATACACGATTTTATCCCATCAGTTAGTTCGTTAGCTTTCAAAAATCCTAATTTTGATTGGTCAAGTGCGATCAATAGAAATTTAGTTTGTGACCCTTCAAATAAAGAAATCCCTTTTGATACTTATTTCGTGCCAAGTAGTAACGAAGACCATGTAAAAGTAACTGCTGAAAATGCAAATTGGTTATTAAAAGAAATTCAAGGTATTCCACAAGTCCCATCATTTCCAGTCCAAGCTAATCAACTAACGGGTGCTTAAACAGTTTGTTTAAACACAAATTCGACTTATCAATTTACTGATATTTGCAGAGTTCCTAGTGCTGCAACTTGGACAGCGAGCCCAAATATTCAAATAATAAGTTCGACAGCTTACGGTGTAATTGTTAGTGGTTTGTCGAGTGGGAATGGAATTATTACAGCAACTTTTCAAAATGGTTTAACAGTAACAAAAACCATTTGGGTGGGTAAACCTAGTCTTCCAACATTTTTAAAAGGACCGACCACAGTTAATACTGGATCAATAGTAAATTATAGTGGCGGTACTTCTCAAGGGGCAACTTCTTATGAATGGTGGCTGCCTTATCCGTATGATACTGTAAACACGTTTGATTATTTTGGTCAGAACTGGCAAAAATTGACGAATTATAGTGATTCAAATTCAATTCAGGTTTTTACAGGTTACGCCCAGAATGCGGGTTTAGTACAATTTATGGGTAAAAATGCCTGTGGTTGTGGTGGGGCAAAAACAATACAGGTAAGTCATGGCTCAGGTGGTGGAGGTCAAATACCACGAATGGCTAATCCAGAAGGATCTTCATGGTATACTATATATCCTAACCCATCAAGTGATTTTGTAAATATTGAGTTAAGAGATCAAAGTATGAAGCCTGTTACAAACTCAAAAATCATTGCCGAACTGTATGATTTGATGGGACACAAAAAAGCAAAGGTCGAAATTGTCAATAATATTGCAACAATAAATGTTGCCGGATTACCAAAAGGGATTTACGTCCTGAATATAAATATCGATGGGCAAATAGAAGGGCATCAGGTGATTGTTGAATAGAGTTTATAAATTCATTCTAAATAATAGCGGTTTTAGGGCAATCCTAATTACCGCTATTTTTTTTGTGTATCAGGTACTTTAGTTGATTGATTTTCATTTTTAAAAATCAATAATGAGGTCTCTTTGCAATTAGAAATTGCAATTTAAAGAAGGATAACATTGAACGATTGTTTTACTCTTTCAAATACGCTTCTCTTACTTTTTTGAATAAATTAGAAGAATAAACAAAAGCTACAACGGCTTCATTATCGGTTCTAAAAATTTCTTCTTTGCTTCCTTCCCACGCTTTTAAGCCATCTTTTAGGAATAAAATTTTCTCGCCAATTTCCATCACAGAGTTCATATCATGTGTATTTATGACTGTTGTGATGTTATATTCTTCGGTAATTTCTTTGATTAGATTATCAATTAATATAGCGGTATTTGGATCTAAACCCGAATTGGGTTCGTCACAAAATAAGTATTTTGGATTGTTTACAATAGCACGCGCAATAGCAACCCTTTTTTGCATTCCTCCAGAAATCTCTGACGGTAATTTTTTGTGAGCATCAGTCAAATTGACTCTTTTTAACACAAAGTCAACACGTTCTTGAATTTTTGCATTGTTGTCTTTGGTAAACATTTTTAAAGGAAAACCCACGTTCTCAGCAACTGTCATGGAGTCAAACAGGGCACTTCCTTGAAATACCATACCGATTTCAGTTCGTAAATCCCGTTTTTCATCTGGATCTAGCTCAGAGTAAACGCGACCATCAAAACATATTTGTCCTGATTCTGGAGTATGTATTCCCAAAAGACTTTTTAGCAACACCGTTTTTCCAGATCCACTTTGTCCAATAATCAAATTTGTTTTGCCTGTTTCAAAAACAGTAGAAACTCCTTTCAGAATTTTAATGCCACCAAATGATTTTTCTATATTTTTTACTTCTATCATGATCCTAATAGCAATTGCGTTAATATATAATTGAAAAGTATGATGGTCACAGAGGTCCAAACAAAGGAGACGGTACTGGCACGACCTACTTCGAGTGCACCACCTTTCATGTAGTAGCCATGAAATGAAGGTATGGTTGCTAGCAACATAGCAAAAATTAATGTTTTTAGAAAAGCATAAACGATGTGAAAAGGAATAAAATCTAGTTGTGCGCCATTTATAAATTCATCACTTGAGGTAAATCCACCATACACACCTGCCATCCAACCACCAAGAACACCTAGGAACATTGCGATTCCAATTAGGAACGGATACAACAATAGCGCTATTATTTTAGGAAACACGAGATAATTTAGAGAATTGACACCCATCACTTCTAGTGCATCAATTTGCTCTGTAACGCGCATGGTACCGATACTAGAGGTTATAAAAGAGCCCATTTTTCCAGCCATAATAACAGAGATGAAAGTTGGAGCAAATTCTAAGATTACGGATTGTCTTGTTGCAAAACCAATAAGATATTTTGGAATTAATGGATTGGTCAGGTTTAGTGCAGTTTGTATGGCGACAACACCCCCAACAAAGAACGAAATGAAGGCTACAATACCTAGGGAACCAATCACCAAATCATCAATTTCTTTAAAAATTAGATTTCTCATAACGGACCATTTGGTCTGTTTGTTGAAAATTTCTTTTAGCATGAGGAAGTATCTTCCTATTTGCGTAATATATCGAATGAGCATCATAGCGTTGTGATTATGGGCTAATTTACAAAAATAGTTAGGAGTTTGGCTTCTTGTGTCCTTAGTTTACTTAGAAAATTTTTTCTTTCATTTTCTTCAGACGGTAATTTCGAATAAATTTAGCTTGTTGTTCAGTTACCAACAATGGAGTTCTGGCAGCTTTCGCCTTCCAAAAACCGTTAATGTAGTCTAAAAAAAGTAAGGGTTTTTTCTTCATTAGGGCTAATTTTGCCGAAGCAATAGCTGTGATTATAAATCCGTAGCCCAACGTGTAAAACGCTTCGCCTTGCTTGTAACGCGCTGTTTTGTTGTAGTTTGCTCCAGTAGGTTTCAAGTGTTTTACATGCAAAGTAGCATCAGTTACCACTTTCCAATTGTAGAATTTACATAGTAGTTCATCAACGGTATCCCAGCCCATTTGTGCTTTTAAGCCACCTATTTGTTGGAATGTTTCTTTTCGGTATGCTTTTAAGGCGCCGCGAATATGATCTTTGTCGGTTAAGTTTTCAAGAATCCACTCACCATTTTTTTCGATATAACAAAATCCACCTGCCATACCAATGCGAACATCTAATTGAAAATGCTTGTTGATTGTTTCAATATAATTAATTGGAAAAATTAAATCGGCATCTGCTTTCATGATTATATCATAGTTTGAATCTACTGATTCAAGTCCTGTGTTAAAAGCTTGAATGACTTTGCTTCCTGGCAAATGTATGGCGCTTGATGATTTTTTAACTAAAGTGATAAACGGATAATTTTTGGTGTAAGCCAAAACTATCTCAGCTGTTTTATCTGTAGAATTATCATTGACAATCACCACTTTTTTTGGCAAAAGCGTCTGAGAAATCAAAGAATCTAAGGTTAATGCAATAAATTGCTCTTCATTATGAGCGGGTATAACAATGTAATAATTCATCGGTTGTATTTTTGCTTATAAGCCTTAAAAGTATTGTAAAAGTTCAAAACTTTAGTAAAGTTGTCCTTGTTATCTATGAGCTAAAAGGAAGTTCTATGAAATTCTTTCTGCGTAAACAATATAATACCTTGGTGTGAAATAGCGTAGTAAAGGTCTAAAACCAATTTTTTTTACAGGATGTGTAAATTTCTCCCGAGCTTTAATTTTCCAACCATTTTTTTCTAATAACCAGTCCAATTGCCAGTCTTCAAATTCGTGGTAATGCCGATCCCACAGATCTGTTTTGCTACGATAAGCGGGCGAAAACCACAAACGCAGCGGGATAGAAATAAGTAATTTATTGCATTTTACGTTTTCTAAAATAGTATAAGGATTTAGTAAATGTTCGAAAATTTCAAAAGCGGTAAATACGGAATAGTTCTCCGTTTGCAGTGCAGTTTGGTTGTTATCTAAATCTTCTCCTTTAGTATTCTTTACCACATAGCCGTTCTCTTCCATTATTTTTGAAAATGGATTGGGAACTCCTAAATCAAATAGTATTTCAGATGTAGGAATGTGTTTTTTTAAAAAGTCTAAAGTGTGTTTGAATCTTTTATTGGGAAATGTTTTTTCGTACATAATTACTGCTAGTAATGGAGCAATCTCTCGCTCGATTTCTGGTTTATTTTTATAGATATAATGATGATGTCCTCCGCCATTTGCGCCTACAAAGATAGTAATAAATGTGTTTTTGGAGATAATTTTTTAGCCCGGATAGCAACGAAAATCCCGGAAGTAAAAAACATAGTTTTTCCAGGTGCAAAAAGCGACTAAAAGAAGCTTTCTTGCTCCTGAGAAAAACAAGTTTTGTGGTGAGGAATTGCAGTGAATAGCCGGATTAGCTCCTGGGAATACACTGTTTTAAATTATTAATATCTGTAAACGAACGCGTTGATGTTCATTCCAGCACCAACGGAAGCAAAGAGTAAAATGTCTCCTTTTTTGATGGACTGATTTTCTATTTCGCCGCGAATTAGTAAGTCAAAAAGAGTAGGAACTGTGGCTACACTGCTATTTCCTAGTTCGTGGATGCTCATGGGCATGATGTCTTTAGGAACTGACCTGTCGTATAATTTATAAAAACGGTGTATGATTGCCTCATCCATTTTTTCATTTGCTTGATGGATCAGGATTTTTTTCACGTCGTCAATACCAATTCCGCTGGCATCGAGGCAACTTTTCATAGCTGCAGGAACTTGGTTCAAGGCAAACTCATATATTTTTCGGCCGTACATTTTGATGTAACGCGTGTCAGGATCTAAATCTAAATTATAGGATTTTCCAAAAAACAAATAGTGCGCTTCGTCGATAGCATAAGTAGCACTTTCGTAGGATAACATTCCAGTTTCATCCTCTGAAGCTTCGATAATGGAAGCACCTGCGCCATCAGAATAGATCATGGAATCTCTATCATGTGCATCGACTACTCTAGAAAGTGTTTCGGACCCAATTACCAAGCATCGTTTTGCCATTCCTGATTTGATGTAAGCATTGGCTTGAAGTACTCCTTCAATCCAGCCGGGACAACCAAAAAGAATATCGTATGCAACACATTTGGGATTTTTAATTTGTAGTTTATTTTTGACGCGTGTAGCTAAACTCGGAATCATATCCGATTGAGTGGTACCGTATTTTACATCGCCAAAATTATGTGCAAAGATGATGTAATCAATAGTCTCTGGATCGATATCTGCGTTTTCTATTGCTTTTTTAGCTGCAAAAAACGCCAAGTCTGATGAGGTTAAATGGTCTTCTGCATAGCGTCTGTGTTCGATTCCAGTAATGCTTTTAAATTTTTTAATTACGACTTCGTTAGGATAGCCAAAAGCTGTTCCATCTTCATTTAAAAAAACATGTTCGCCAAAGTCAGTATTGCTTACTTTTTTCTTAGGAATATAGCTTCCTATTCCAGCTATTTTTATTTTCATTGCGTTAATTTTCCAAATTTAGGGCTAATTTAATCAATATTAAATTATAACACTCACAAAATTTACTATGCGTGCATATAATTATGAAATATTAATTTAATGACAATATTATTGATAATTTTATTGTGATTTTCTAATATTACTGTGATATTTATTTTCTATAGTGATCAATAACGAAACTAATTATTTTGAGGAACTGTTCTAATTTTTATAGTAGGTCAAAATTTTCATGCAAAAAAATGCCTCGAGATTTTCGAGGCATTTTTGTCTTGTAAATAGGATCAAAACTAACTTTCCATATAGGCCTCGATTGGCGCACAAGAACAAACTAAGTTACGATCACCATACGCTTCATCTGCTCTACGAACGGTAGGCCAAAATTTATTTTCAGAGATATATTCTAATGGAAATGCCGCTTTTTCACGGGTGTATGGAAAATTCCAGTCATCAGCAGTAACCATCATTAGCGTATGCGGTGCATTTTTTAATACGTTATTTGGATTGTCTATAATAGCGGATTCAATTTCTTTTCGAATTGCAATCATAGCGTCACAAAAACGGTCCAATTCTTCTAAGTTTTCACTTTCAGTAGGTTCTATCATTAAGGTTCCTGCAACCGGAAATGAAACTGTTGGAGCATGGAAACCATAATCCATCAAACGTTTTGCAATATCAGTTACTTCAATTCCTTTTTCTTTAAACGGACGGCACTCTAAAATCATTTCGTGTGCTGCGCGACCCATTTCTCCAGAATACAATGTATCATAGTGACCGTTTAATTTTTCTTTGATATAATTGGCATTTAAAATCGCATATTCAGTTGATTGTTTCAAACCTTCGGCGCCAAGCATGCAAATGTAACCGTATGAAATCAAGCAAACTAGTGCAGAACCCCAAGGTGCTGCAGAAATCGCTGTAATGGCTTGATCTCCGCCAGTTGGGATTAATGGATTTGTAGGCAAAAATGGAACTAACTGTGGTGCCACACATATAGGACCTACACCTGGCCCGCCACCTCCATGCGGAATAGCAAAAGTTTTATGTAAATTTAGATGACAAACATCAGCGCCAATGGTAGCAGGATTAGTCAATCCAACTTGGGCGTTCATGTTGGCACCATCCATATAAACCTGGCCACCGTTATCGTGAATTAATTGTGTGATTTCTTTGATTGCACTTTCAAAAACACCGTGAGTAGATGGATACGTCACCATTAAACAGGAAAGATTGTCTTTGTGTAAAAGGGCTTTTTCACGTAAATCGTCAATATCGATATTTCCGTTTTCTAATGTTTTTGTAACTACAACTTTCATTCCAGCCATAGCTGCAGACGCGGGATTTGTTCCGTGAGCTGATGATGGAATTAAGGCAATGTTTCTATGTTGATCTCCGCGTGAAAGATGGTACGCACGAATTACCATTAATCCAGCATATTCTCCTTGCGCACCTGAATTTGGTTGCAAAGTAGTTCCAGCAAAACCAGTAATTATATTTAATTGTTGTTCTAATTTAGTCAACATTTCTTGATACCCTTGTGCTTGATCTAACGGTGCAAATGGGTGAATGTTGTTCCATTGTGCGGTACTTAATGGTAACATTTCTGAAGCAGCATTTAATTTCATAGTACAAGAGCCTAGTGAAATCATAGAGTGATTCAATGCTAAATCTTTTCTCTCCAGCATTTTGATGTATCGCATCAAAGCGGTTTCCGAATGGTATTTATTGAAAACATCGTGTTGCAAGAAAGTTGAACTTCGAAGCACATTTTCAGGAAAATGATTCGTACTAGATAAGCTTTTGATTGTTGTTGCTTGCGTATCTTTTGCAGCAGCAAAAACAGTAAGTATCTTGTTTAAGTCGGTAATACTTGTAGTTTCATTCAAAGAAATAGAAACAGTATTATCGTCTATGTAGTAAAAATTTATTTCGTTTTCTTCTGCGAATGCCTTTACTTTTTTGGAATCTGCTTTTATAACAATCGTATCAAAGTACGCCGTATTAGTTTGCTCGTAACCCAATTGTGTCAACGCATTTGCTAATGTAGCTGCAGCGGCATGCACTTTGTTTGCGATATATTGGAGGCCTTTAGGTCCGTGATACACAGAATACATTCCTGCCATAACAGACAATAATACTTGAGCTGTACAGATGTTTGAAGTTGCTTTATCGCGTTTGATGTGTTGCTCACGGGTTTGCAACGCCATTCGCAAGGCACGGTTTCCATCAGTGTCTACTGTGACACCAATGATTCTTCCCGGCATGCTTCTTTTATACTCTTCTTTAGTTGCAAAAAAAGCGGCGTGTGGACCGCCATAACCAAGTGGAATACCAAAACGTTGTGTGGTTCCAAGAACAACTGCAGCGCCCATTTCTCCGGGAGGAGTTAGTTTTACCAAACTCAAAATATCAGCAGCAACTGCTACTTTGATTTGGTTTTCAGCAGCTTTAGCTATGAATGATGTGTAGTCATGAACTTGTCCAAATTTTCCTGGATATTGAAGGATTGCTCCAAAATATTCTGATGAAAAATCAAATGTTTCATGATTGCCAATTACCAGTTCAACTCCAATTGGTGTGGAACGTGTTTGTAAAACAGATAAAGTTTGCGGTAATATTTCTTCGGAAACGAAGAATTTATTGGTGTTGTTTTTCTTTTGATCGCGTGTTCTTACATCAAAAAGCAAGGCCATTGCTTCGGCAGCAGCAGTGCTTTCGTCCAGTAAGGAGGCATTGGCAATTTCCATTCCGGTCAATTCAATAACCATTGTTTGGAAATTTAGAATTGCTTCCAAACGACCTTGAGCAATTTCGGCTTGGTAGGGAGTGTAGGCTGTGTACCATCCTGGGTTTTCAAAAATATTTCTCTGAATTACTGCAGGTATAATCGCAGCATTGTAACCTAAACCGATGTAAGATTGGAAAACTTTGTTTTTATTTCCTAGTTTTTGAATGTGATTTGCAAATTCATATTCAGTCATAGCTGGTTCCAAATCCAAATCAGATTTTAATCGAATGTCACTTGGAATCGTTTCGTCAATTAATTGATCTAGCGTTGCTGCACCAATTATCTTTAACATGTGAGCTACATCATTTTCTCTTGGGCCAATGTGTCTTAATGCAAATGCGTCTGTTTTCATTGTATATAAAATGGGTTGTGTGTTTCTTATTTTAAAGTCTGTAAAATTAAATATTAATATGCTATAAATTGTCTTTTTTAACTTGATTTTCTGTGAATTTTTCAACTAAAAGGCGTTCTTATTAACACTTTGATTAATTTTGTCTAATGAAGGTTTTTAAACAAGTTTTTGATTTTTACATTAATAGCAGTATTCACGTGGGTTTGTCATGTTATGCATTAGTACGAATGACTCAACACATGTTCCACATTTCTTATGATGAAGGTGTTGCAAATTTTGCATTTTTTGGCACAATTATCGGCTATAATTTTGTAAAATATGATGCCTTGGCGAGAGTCCAAAAAATACAGATGCGTAATGAGTTGAAAGCAATTGCTTTATTTAGTTTTTTTATTTTCGTTTTAGCAGTTTATTATTTTTTTATGTTGGAACAAAGAACTCAAATTTCAGCTTTTGCTTTCTTGAGTATTATTTTATTGTACACGCTTCCTTTTTTTCCAAATAAAAAAAATGCTAGAAATTGGGCTGGTATGAAAATTTATATAGTGTCCTTGTGTTGGGTAGGGGTGACGGTACTATTGCCTATTCTGAATGCTGATTTAGCGATAAAGACAGATGTTTTTTTAAAAGGTGCCCAAAGATTCATTCTGATTTTTGTATTAATTCTCATCTTTGAAATTATTGATTTGCTGAAAGACGATCCGCATTTAAAAACCGTTCCACAACAAATAGGAGTAAAGCAAACTAAAATTTTAGGATATTTACTTTTAGTATTTTTCTGTTTTTTGGAGATTTTAAAAAACAAATTCGAATTTTCATCTTTAATTTTAGTAACAGTTATCGCAATTGTAACTTTACTATTTTTACATTATGCCAACGAAAGAAAATCTAAATATTACACTTCTTTTTGGGTTGAAAGTATCCCGATTTTCTGGTGGCTGTTGTTGTTTTTAAGATAAAAAATCAATTTTGGTGAATGCGTTCACCAAATAGTACATAAAATTGGTGAATACGTTCACCAAATAGATAGTATAATTGGTGAATAGAATTTAATTGTATATCTTTGATTAAATTTTATTTTAATGATTACAAGAGATTTAGCAGCGGTTGTAAAGCAAAATCTACACAAAGGGAAAGTAATTGTATTGATTGGACCACGTCAAGTAGGGAAAACCACATTAATAAATGCTTTGTTAAAGGACACTTCATATTTATTTTTAGATGGAGACGATTCAGTAGTAGCCGATACTTTAGCAAATGCAAATACTGAAACTTTAAGAAGCATTATAGGCAGTTACAAAAATGTTTTTATTGATGAGGTTCAACGTATACCAAATATAGGTTTGAAATTAAAAATTATTGTCGATCAAATCAAAGATGTACAAGTAATTGTTAGTGGCTCATCTGCTTTTGATATCAATCATATTACACAAGAACCCTTAACGGGGCGTAAGTTTGAATACCATTTGTTTCCTATTTCTTGGAATGAGTTTCAAAATAATGTGGGCTATATAAAGGCACAACAGCAATTAGAATTGCGATTACTATTTGGGATGTATCCGGATGTAATCAATAATTTTGGGAATGAATATGAGATTCTAAAAAACTTAGTGTCAAGTTATTTATACAAAGACATTCTGAGTTTAGCGGGAATTAGAAAATCAGAAGTTTTAGAGAAAATTTTACAAGCATTGGCCTTACAAGTGGGCAGCGAAGTAAGTTATAATGAAATTGCACAATTGGTAGGTGTAGATAAAAATACAGTTAGTAACTACATTGATCTTTTAGAAAAAGCTTTTGTAATTTTCAGATTGACTAGTTTTAGTAAAAATATTCGGAATGAAATTAAAGCAAATCGAAAGATCTATTTTTACGATAACGGTGTGCGCAATCTGTTGATTGGGAATTTCAATACTCTTGAATTTAGACAAGATAAAGGAGCGCTGTGGGAAAATTTTCTTGTTGCAGAAAGAATGAAACTACTTTCGTATTCAAACAGTATTGCTAAACCTTATTTTTGGCGAACCACTTCACAGCAGGAAATTGATTATGTAGAAACGAACGCTGATGCAGTAGCTGCTTTTGAATTTAAATGGTCGTCCAATAAGAGAACGAAGTTGCCTAAATCATTTGAAGAAGCTTATAATCCCTCATTTTTAGTGGTTAGCAGAGAAAATTTTAGGGATTTTTTGATGTAAATAATTACCCTAATAAATTGCATATTGTCAATTACATTTAACTTTCAGCTAATTCTTTTAACACTTTGTTTCTTTCTAAGAGAAAATTTTTAAGATGCTTTTTTAGAAACATAAAATCAAATAATTGCCCAAAAAATCCAAACGGAATTTCATATTGTAATTTGTCTTCCATAATCGTAACTAAGTTTTTTTCTTCAAAAAAATGTTCGTGTTTGAAGGACTTGAATTTCCCTTCCTCCATTTCGTCTACAAAATAATCATAGTGACTCATAGCTGTAATGCGACTTTTGTGAGTGAGATAAAAACCGAAATGTTTTCCTCGCCAAGTTACCGTTTCATTGTAGTTGATTAATCCAGAAGTAATACCAGCAATAGCTCGTTCTTTTGTAGGACTAGCAGATTTTTGATGCACATCAACATCTCTTGAAATATCAAATGCGATTTCTTTTGAGGTGTTTATTGTAGTTATTAGGTTTATTGTTGTCATTGCAATTACAGTTTTCGCTTGTCTTCAATGGTGATTGGAGAGCCAACCGCCAAAAAAACCGAAGTTGGTTCAAGATCTTTGATAAAAGCGAATTCTTTTCCATAAACACCTTCAAAATTTATTTTAGACAAATTTTTTGTCACTTCGTATTGCTGCCATCTTGGGTGTGTAACTTGGTATTCATACGTTTGATTTTCATTGATTTTGGTATAACCAAAATAATGTTCTGTAATAAATTCGGCTTCTGAATTGGGTTCAATAGCAGTCGCATTTTTTTGTGTTTCTACATGAATGGAGTTCCAATCGTTGTTCATCTTCCATTGGTACAAGAATTCTCGATAGTTTTCATGTACGGTTAACGTATGTTTCATTGGCAAGGTGCTATAATGCTCGTTGTAAAAAGTATTGGCTACGAATGAAATAGCATATTTAGGAACTATTTCACTGATAAAAACTGCACCCCTTTTCCAGATTCCATTTTCAAAACGTTTCACATAAAACCGAAGATTTACCTCCTCAAAGTCTGAATGAAAAGGTATTTTCAATCCTAAAACACGAACGTTTTCAAACATAAAACCAATAAAACTAATGTAACATTTACCATCCCAAAAATCAAGTTCGGTTCCTTTTGGCACATATTTTTCTAGAATTGCAGGATCAACCACGTAATTAATCATCACTAAATTATTCCACTCTGCTTTTAAAAAACTCATTTTTTTTCTTTGTTTTGTCGGTTACTAAAATCTGATGCTTTATACTCCGGATTTAAGAAATTTATCATTATACCAATCCCGCTCTTTTAAGCAACGCTTCAGGTTTTGGTTCTTGCCCTCTAAAACGTTTGTACAAAATCATTGGATGTTCTGTTCCACCTTTAGACAGCACATGATCTTTAAATTTAGTAGCTACCTCTTTATTGAAAATCCCTTTTTCTTGAAAATAATCAAAGGCATCAGCATCGAGCACTTCGGCCCATTTATAACTGTAATACCCGGAGGAATAACCACCTTGAAAAATGTGAGAGAAGGCAGTACTCATGGCATTCTCTTTCACTTCGGGGTATAACTGAGTAGCTGCAAATTGCTCGGTTTCAAAAGCTTTTATATCGGTTATTTGGGATGGATCTTGTGCATGCCAACCCATATCTAGCAATCCAAAACTCAATTGGCGCATGGTAGCAATTCCTTCTTGAAAACTGGCGCTTTCTTTAATTTTTTGGACTAAATCCATAGGAATCATTTCACCGGTTTCATAATGATGAGCGAATAAAGCCAATGCTTCTGGCTCATAACACCAGTTTTCTAATATCTGACTCGGGAGTTCAACAAAATCCCAAAACACAGATGTTCCTGATAAACTTGGGTACGTAGTATTGGCTAACATGCCATGCAAAGCGTGACCAAATTCATGAAATAAGGTAGTCACTTCATTAAATGTCAATAAAGATGGCTTTGTTTCTGTTGGTTTCGTGAAATTACAAACGTTAGAAATGTGTGGTCTTTCGTTTACTCCGTTTTTGATATATTGCGATTTGAACGAAGTCATCCAAGCACCATTTCGCTTGCCTTTTCTCGGAAAGAAATCAGCATAAAAAATGGATATTAATTCGCCATATTCATCTTTTACCAAATACGTTTTTACTTCTTCATGGTATTTGTCAATATCAAAAACTTCTTCAAAAGTAAGTCCAAATAATTTTTGTGCTACTGCAAAAGCACCGTCGAGTACTTTTTCTAATTGAAAATAGGGTTTTAAAATTTCATCATCTAAATTGAACAACTGCTGTTTCAATTTTTCGGAGTAATACGCGCCATCCCATTTTTCGAGTTGTTCAATTCCGTGAAGCTCTTTAGCGAAAGCAGATAATTCTGCAAATTCTTTTAATGCTGCAGGTTTTGCTTTTTCCAGTAAATCATTAGAAAAAGACTTTACGCGCTCTGGATTTTCAGCCATTCGCTCCTCTAAAACAAAATGTGCGTGGGTGGCATATCCTAAAACTTGGGCTCTTTCAAACCGAAGTTTAGCAATTTGTAAAACAATTTTTTGGTTGTCAAATTCGTTGTTTTGAAACCCTTTGGCACCAAAAGCAATTGCCATTTTCTTGCGCAATTCGCGATTGTCTGCATACGTCACAAAGGGAACGTAACTAGGATAATCTAACGTAAAAATCCATCCCTCTTTTTCTTGGCTTTTTGCCAAAGTTCGAGCTGCTTCGATCGTTCCATCGGGTAGACCTGCTAAATCAGCTTCATCAGTTATGTGCAATTGAAAGGCTTGCGTTTCGGCCAGCACATTTTCGCCAAACTGCAAACTGAGTTTAGATAATTCTTTATCGATTTCTCTTAATTGATTTTTTTTATCTTCGGGTAAATTAGCGCCATTTCTAGAGAAACTCTTGTATTTTTTATCTAAAAGTGTCGTTTGTTCAGGATTAAGATTCAGTTGGTCTTTTTGATTATAAACTGCTTTTACGCGAGTGAATAATTTAGGATTCAACCGAATGTCATTTCCAAATTCGGACAGTAAAGGAGAAACCTCTTGAGCAATTTTTTGTAATTCATCAGTAGTTTCAGCTGAATTCAAGTTGAAAAAGATACTCGAGATTCGGTCTAAAACAGCGCCACTAAAATCAAGGGCTTCTATGGTATTTTCGAAAGTTGGTACAGCTGTATTATTGACAATAGTATCAATTTCGGCTTTGGCTAAGTCAATTCCTTTTTGGAAAGCGGGTAAGTAATCTTCATTTTTGATTTCCGAAAAAGGGGCTGTATTGTATTTCGTATTGAAATGGTGTGTTAGGATGCTCATTTGTATTTTGGAATAAAAATAATTCGATGTTTAAAGATAACAAATGTACGGATTTAATGAAAAAGATGGGGTTGTTCAAGGAATTGATTTGGGCCAAAATGGCGCTGCTGATTGTGTTATTTAAATGTTATTTATTTCGTTCCGCAGTAAGAAAGCCCTAAATTGTAAAAAAATGAATGGTTTTAGAAGAAACGAATCGGAAAAAATATAATAAATTACAAAAAAGATGAATTATCAAATTACAATAAATAGAGCGAATACTGTTGATGAGGTTGAAGAATATTGGACAAAGGAAGATTATATAAAACTATTGGAAAAATTCGATTATCCGGATGCTGCAGATGCAGATGAAGCCAGCTTAAGAGAGTTACTTTTTATGGCAATTTCTGATTTTGAAGCCAGAGATGCTGCTGCAATTGTACTGGAATACAAATTATCACAAGATTTGAATGAAGGTCAGATTCAGCAAATTTCAAATGATATGCTTTTAGACAAAGTATGTGAAGAGTATCCGGAAATAGGATTGCATTCGACTTTGTTTCATATTAATCAATTACTATTCAAAGCATACAACGGTACGTTTCCAAATGCAAAAGCTACTATCATTGAATGTAGTTTTGCTCCAGCAGAAGGTGAAAATGAAAATGAATTGACTAAAGAAAGCATTTTAAAATTATTAAATAACGGATTGTCAGGCAGTAATTTGATCAAAAGATTATTTGACGGCCAAATGACTCAAAACGCGCCTTTCCCAGAAGCTGAAGATATTTTATGGGATGTTAAGATAACGGATAATGTGAATTATACGATTGTGACTTCTGAATATTGGTTCAGTAAGGACGATATTATTGCATCAGAATTTGAAGGAGTTCTTGAAATTGTGGTTGATGCTGAATAAACTATTTCAAGTTATTAATTAATGAAAAAAGCTCCGTTATGGAGCTTTTTCTATTTCTGCAGACTTTCGGAAGCGATGTTAACCGCTTCTTGTAATCCGGTTTTGTACTTAATTACTTTATCTAAGATACTTTTGTTGTGACTCCCTATGATTTGAGCGGCAAGAATCCCTGCGTTTTTAGCTCCGTTTAAAGCTACTGTTGCCACTGGTACTCCTCCTGGCATTTGCAGAATGGATAAAATACTATCCCAACCATCGATGGAATTACTTGATTTTATTGGCACGCCAATTACAGGAAGTGGCGACATTGAAGCGACCATTCCTGGTAAATGTGCAGCACCGCCGGCACCAGCGATAACGACCGAAATGCCACGAGTGTGTGCGTTCTGACTAAAATCAAATAATTTTTCAGGGGTTCTGTGTGCAGAGACAATATCGACTTCAATTTCTATTTCAAATGCTTTTAGGATATCGATGGCTTCTTGCATGATTGGCATATCGGATATGCTTCCCATTATTACAGCTACTTTCATTGTTTCTTATTTAAAGATTTAAAGATTTAAGTATTTAAAGATTTTTGAGAAATTCAATTTAGTTAATGTTCTGAATTTTTCAATCTTTAATTTTTTCAATCTTTTAATTAACTTATCACTCTTATTGTATTCTTCACCTCTTCAGCTATTCGTCTTGCTTCCTTAATGTCTTGATTTACAATGGTTACATGTCCCATTTTTCTAAAAGGACGTGTTTGTTGTTTTCCGTAAATGTGTGGTGTAACGCCATTCCAGCCTAATATTTTTTCGATATTTTCATAAATCACATCTCCAGTATATCCTACAGCCCCAACTAAGTTGACCATAATTCCCGCTACTTTACTCTCTGTATTGCCCAAAGGTAAATCAAGAATGGCACGCAAGTGATTTTCGAATTGTGAGGTGTAACTCGCTTCTATCGAATAATGACCTGAATTGTGCGGGCGTGGAGCTACTTCATTCACTAAAATTTCATCTTCTTCAGTTTGAAACATTTCAACAGCTAAAAGCCCAACATGGTTAAATTTTTCGGATACATGCAATGCAATTGCTCTTGCTTTCTCTGCTACTTTAGCATCAATGCGAGCAGGACAAATAACGTATTCTACTTGATTGGCCTCTGGATGAAATTCCATTTCGACCACTGGATAGGTTTTAATTTCGCCAGATGAGTTGCGACAAACGATTACTGCAAGTTCATTTTTGAAAGGAACCATTTCCTCAGCTATACATTCTACATTAGCAAGATTATCTAAATCCGAAAGTTGTTTTATCACTTTTACACCATTACCATCGTATCCAAATTCAGTGCATTTCCACACAAAAGGAAGTTTTGTTTTTGAATCAAGAATGTCAACGATCAAACTCTTTAAATTATTAAACCTTTTGTATTTGGCTGTTGGAATAGCGTGTTCTGTATAAAAATCCTTTTGTATGCCTTTGTTTTGAATCAACTTTAAAGTTTTCGGTGAAGGATATATTTTTAATCCTTCGTTTTCTAGTTTTGCTAATGCCTCCAAATTGACTAATTCAATTTCGAATGTCAATACGTCCACTTTTTTCCCAAAATTATACACTGTTTCAAAATCCATCAAATCACCTTTAAAGAATTGGTTGCATGCAATTCTACAGGGTGCTTCATCGCTTGGATCAAGAACGTAGGTTTGTATGTCGAATTTGCGAGTGTCAAACAACAGCATTTTTCCGAGTTGTCCGCCGCCGAGAATTCCCAATTTAAAATCAGAAGAAAAATAATTCATTGTGTAGTTGTATGTTTTGACAAAGATACTTCATAATGATCAAATCCGAAAATTCCATTTATATTCTTATTACTCTGGATTATTCCTTTTAAAAGAAGGATTTAGAAGGTTTTTCAATAGCATGTAAAAAGGTGTTTTTAAATGGTTTTGAATAAAATGAATGGCGTTTATTTGTCTCATGATTTTTTGAATTAAATAACGGACAGATATTTTAATGCTATTTATTATGACGTTGTTTTGTTTGTTCAATATGAAAGTAAAAGGCAAACTTTATTTATTTTTATTCCCTCAATTGGCAATGGTTTTTAATTAAATCTAATCCTTACAATGAGTAGTAATTCTAGCTTTTTTTGCTGTTTTAAACTAATTGTAAAACAGAGGAGCTATTTTGTTTAATCTCTATATAATTTGTTTTAATTATTTCATTACGAAATACTATTTCTTGGAGGTTACCTGATTTTTAGGGAACCTCTTTTTCTGTTTATAAAAGAATAGTACTCATTGATCTAATTTTACGAGTCAAAACGGTCAACGTGTTTTATTTGCTACTAGTCAAGTTATCTTTTTAAACAGGTCTTAGGGTATTTTGATAATTAATGAGATATATAAATACAAATTAATGCCCAATTATCAATTCGCAAATCCGAATTCTGTATCTTTGCTCATTATTTTAAAAACGAAAATAATGATACAACTGCACGATAAACAATTTGTTCCGTTTATTTCTGCCCAAGAAATTGATTTTGCCATCGCTAAAATGGTTTCGCAAGTCGAAGCTGACTTTGCTGATGAAACACCAGTATTTGTAGGGGTTTTAAATGGTGCATTTATGGTAGTAGCTGATTTTATGAAGCAGTACAAAAAACCATGCGAGGTGTCTTTTATCAAAATGTCTTCCTACGAAGGGACTTCATCTACGAACGATGTGAAACAATTAATAGGCATCAATCAGGATCTTACAGGACGTAGTGTTGTCATCATTGAAGATATTGTAGATACTGGAAATACATTAGTAGAATTGAAAGAATTATTCAAAAAACAAAATGTAAAACATTTTAAAATAGCAACACTTTTTTTCAAACCCGAAGCTTACACTAAAGACATCAAAATAGATTATATTGGAATCCGAATTCCAAATAAATTTATTGTGGGTTATGGTTTAGACTATGATGGATTAGGAAGAAATTTACCGGAAGTATATAAATTAAAAGAATAACGACACAACTACATGACTAACATTGTTTTATTTGGAAAACCAGGAGCTGGCAAAGGAACTCAAGCTGAGTTCTTGAAACAAAAATACAAATTGACACACATATCCACGGGAGATGTATTTCGTTTTAATTTAAAAAACGATACTGAACTAGGCAAGCAAGCGCGAGAATATATGGATGCTGGGGATTTAGTCCCAGACGAATTGACTACAAAAATGCTTATTGATGAGGTAAATAAACATCCAGACACTGATGGAATTTTATTTGACGGCTATCCACGAACAATTGCTCAAGCTGAGGCTTTAGACGCTTTTCTAATATCAATAAAATCTTCAGTTGCAGCCACAATAGCACTTGAGGCAGATGACGAAATTTTGGTTCAGCGCTTATTAGAAAGAGGAAAAACAAGCGGTAGAATAGACGATCAAGATGAAGAAAAAATTAGAAATCGCTACCAAGAATATAATGAAAAAACTGCGCCTTTAATGGATTATTACAAAACCCAGAATAAGTATTTTGCTGTAAACGGAATAGGTTCTATTACCGAAATTACAAAACGCGTAAGTTCAGTAATTGATCAATTGTAATTCTGACAATCAGTACTACAAACAACAAGACTTATAAACGAATCAATTAACACATTGGAAATACTAATAATATTTTTTCTGATACTACTCAATGGAGTTTTCTCTATGTCAGAAATTGCATTGATTTCAGCACGAAAAAACAGGTTAGAGACTGCGGCAAAAAAAGGAAATAAGAGTGCGAAAATCGCATTAGATTTATCCAATTCTCCAAATAAATTTTTGTCTACTGTACAGATAGGAATTACTTTGATTGGAATCCTTACTGGTATTTATAGTGGTGATAAAATTACTGTTGACGTTGAATCTTTCGTAAACGGATTTGAATTTCTAAAACCGTATGCACATCCTGTAGCTGTTGGTTTAGTAGTTGTTGTCTTGACTTTTTTCTCTTTAGTTTTAGGAGAATTATTGCCCAAAAGAATCGGTTTAAATCATCCAGAAGCCATTGCAAAAGCGGTCGCATTACCAATGAAAATTGTTTCGATTGTTACTGCACCATTTATTTGGTTATTAACACATTCTACAGATTTCTTGTTGAATATTTTACAAATAAAACCCACCGCTGACGGAAAAGTAACGGAGGAAGAAATAAAAGCGATAATTAAAGAAGGAACCGAAGGTGGCGAAGTGCAGGAAATAGAACAAGATATTGTGGAGCGTGTTTTTCATATTGGGGACCGTAAAATTAATTCTTTGATGACCCATCGTAAGTCGGTTGTTTTTTTGCCATTGCATTCAGATCGAGAACAGGTCAAGGAATTTATGCTAAAAGAATTACACTCAATTTATCCCGTTTATGGTGAAAATTATGATGATATTGTTGGCGTTGTAAACCTCAAAAATATATTTGCTCATTTTGAAAATGACAATTTCAATTTGGCAGCTATAATGACCGAAGCCCCTTTTTTGATGGAGCAAACTACAGCTTATGTTGCTTTGGAAAACTTTAAAAAAACTGGAATACATTATGCTTTTGTCTCAGATGAGTACGGCGTTTTTCAAGGAGTGATTACGTTAAATGATATACTTGAAGCCTTAGTTGGTGATGCCTCAGATTTTTACAAAGATGATTTTCAGTTGATAGAAAGAGAAGATGGCAGTTGGTTGGTTGACGGGCATTATTCATTACACGATTTTTTGACTTACTTTGAATTAGATGAATTAATCAATGATTATGAAGTCACTACGGTAAGCGGATTAATAATGACAGAGCTCTCTCATATACCAAAACAAGGAGAAAAACTGATTTGGCAAAAATTTGAATTAGAGGTCATCGATATGGATGGCGTGAAGATTGATAAAGTGATGGTGAAAGCCTTAAAGTGTTAAAATTTGGTTTAAAGTTTAAGGTGTAAAGTTAGTGTTCTGCTAAACTTTACACTTTACACTTCAAACTTTTAAACAAAAAAAAATGACAGAAGGGAATTTTGTAGATTACGTTAAAATATATGTTTCTTCGGGAAAGGGAGGGAAAGGTTCTACGCACTTGCATAGAGAAAAATTTATTGAAAAAGGTGGGCCTGATGGAGGAGATGGTGGTCGTGGAGGCCATGTTTATTTAGTGGGAAATAAAGGTCTTTGGACATTATTTCACTTAAAGTTCGCACGACATATTAAAGCAGGTAATGGTGGTGATGGAAGTGGAGATAGAAGTACAGGTGCTGATGGAGATGATAAATTCATCGAAGTTCCATTAGGAACCGTTGTAAAAGATAAAGAAACCGGGGAAATATTATTTGAAATTACCGATGATGGTGAAAAACAAATTCTATCTCGCGGTGGAAAAGGTGGGTTAGGAAATTGGCACTTTAGAAGCTCAACTAATCAAACACCTAGATATTCTCAACCTGGATTACCTGGTTCAGAAATGGATGTGATTTTAGAATTAAAAGTACTTGCTGATGTAGGTTTAGTAGGTTTTCCTAATGCAGGTAAATCGACTTTATTATCGGTATTAACTTCTGCTAAACCAAAAATTGCGGATTATCCTTTTACAACCTTAAAACCTAATCTTGGAATTGTAGCCTACAGAGATTTTCAATCTTTTGTAATTGCGGATATTCCCGGAATTATTGAAGGTGCTGCCGAAGGAAAAGGTCTTGGACATTATTTCTTGCGTCACATTGAGCGTAATTCAACTTTGTTATTCTTAGTTCCAGTGGATACTCCGGATATCAAAGCAGAATACGATATTTTGGTAAACGAATTGACAAAATACAACCCTGAAATGCTTGACAAAGAGCGTTTGTTGGTAATTTCTAAATGCGATATGCTTGATGATGAGTTAAAAGCAGAATTAAAAATAGAATTAGACGTAGCTTTCAAGGATATTCCTTATATGTTTATTTCTTCTGTGGCTCAACAAGGTTTAACCGAATTGAAAGATAAATTATGGAAAATGTTGAATGACTAATTCTTGATTTTAGGTACATATTGAAAACCGTCTCGTATACAATGTGAGACGGTTTTCTTGTAAAAAATAGTTAAACCTTTCACATACTTGGAGAAATACAATCATAAATTTCCCTATTTTTGAAAGATGAAACGTTTACTTTTTTTATTTTTAGTATTGCCTATTATGATGTATTCACAATCCAATTTTGAAAAAGCCGAAAAGCTGTTCAAAGAAGAAAAATACAGTCAGGCTGAAGCTGTTTTTGAATCAGTATTAAAGTCTAATCCGTCAGATTTAAAAACCATTGAATATCTGGGAGATATTGCCGGACATAATAAATTTTGGGATAAAGCGATTGGGTATTATAAAAAACTCAAACAGCTGAAACCTTCAGAGGCCGATTATCATTTTAAATATGGAGGAGTTTTAGGCATGAAAGCCAAAGATTCAAACAAGTTTAAAGCACTTGGAATGATTGATGAAGTAAAATCTTCCTTTGAAAAAGCCATTAGTCTGAACCCAAAACATATTGAATCGCGTTGGGCATTAATTGAATTGTATATTCAGTTGCCTGGAATTGTGGGTGGAAGTGAATCAAAAGCTATAAAATACTCCAATGAATTGTTGCGTTTATCCCCTGTAGATGGGTATTTGTCGAGAGGACATATTGATGAGTATTTTAAACGATACAAAGCGGCTGAAATGCAGTATAAAAAAGCAATACAAGTTGGTGGATCTAAAAAGAGTTATCAAAAATTAGCTAGTTTATACAAAAATAAAATGCGAGAGCCTGAAAAAGCAAAAACAATATTAGAAACCTACAGTAAAAAAGGACAAGACTAATTTTTTAGTTTTTTAGTCTGTTAACATAAATCATAAATTAGAATGCGTACACATTTTATAGCTATTGGAGGAAGCGCCATGCACAATCTAGCTCTAGCACTGCACAATAAAGGATATCAAGTAACAGGAAGCGACGATGCGATTTTTGAACCCTCTAAATCAAGATTGGATAAAAAAGGAATTTTACCGCAAGAAATGGGTTGGTTTCCCGAAAAAATCACAAAAGATCTTAAAGCTGTTATTCTTGGTATGCATGCCAAAGCCGATAATCCTGAATTAGTAAAAGCACAAGAATTAGGACTGAAAATATATTCTTATCCGGAATTTCTATACGAACAATCCAAAAATAAAACGCGTGTTGTTATTGGTGGTTCTCATGGAAAAACAACGATCACTTCAATGATTTTGCATGTAATGCATTACCATGACATTGCTGTAGATTACATGGTTGGTGCACAACTGGAAGGTTTTGACACGATGGTGCATCTCACAGAAGAGAGCGATTTTATTGTTTTGGAAGGAGATGAATATTTGTCGTCGCCAATTGACCGTAGACCAAAATTTCATTTGTACCAACCGAATATTGCTCTTATTTCTGGCATTGCTTGGGATCACATCAATGTTTTTCCCACCTATGAAAATTACGTAGAACAATTTGAAATTTTCATAGATAAAATTACCAATGGCGGGATTTTAGTTTACAATGAAGATGATGCTGAGGTAAAACGAGTTTCCGAAGCGGCTACGAATCCAATTCGGAAATTAGCGTATCATACTCCAAAATATACTGTAAGTGATGGTGTGACACTGCTAGAAACCCAAGAAGGCGATATGCCAATTGAAGTTTTTGGAGCACATAATCTTAATAATTTGGCTGGAGCCAAATGGATTTGTCAGAATATGGGCGTGGATGAAGCTGATTTTTATGAAGCTATTGCCAGTTTTAAAGGCGCATCAAAACGATTGGAAAAAATTGCCGAGAGCAAAACAAAAGTTGCCTATAAAGATTTTGCGCATTCACCAAGTAAGGTGGCAGCAACTACAAAAGCGGTGAAAGAACAATATCCAAACAGAACTTTAGTGGCTTGTTTAGAATTGCATACCTACAGTAGTTTGAATGCGGAATTCCTAAAAGAATACGAAGGCGCACTGGAATATGCTGATAAAGCAGTTGTTTTTTATTCGCCCGATGCAGTAAAAATCAAACAGCTTGAAGAAGTGACTTACGACCAAATAGCAAATGCTTTTAATAGAAAAGATTTGATTATTTATACGAATCCAAAAGATTTCAAGGATTATTTGTTCAACTTGAATCTTGATAATTCTGCTTTATTGTTGATGAGTTCGGGTAATTATGGCGGATTAAACTTTGATGAAGTAAAAGAATTGGTAAAATAAAAGAGACATGAATGACGCATTAAGAATTGTTAGAACTACGAGTGAAAACCTAGATTTTGTCAATTTGATAGCCGCTTTGGATAAAAGTTTATGGGAACGTTATCCAGAATTGAAATCTGATTATTGGGGAAATAATATTTTGGAAATAAATCCAAATGTTGTTATTCTTTATTTAGAAGACAAAGCCGTTGGTTGTGGTTGTTTCAAGAAATATGATAAAAATACAATTGAAATAAAGCGTATGTTTGTTTCTATTGAGGTCAGAGGAATGGGTTTGGCTCAAGTTATTTTAAAGGAATTAGAAGGTTGGGCACATGATTTAGGATATTCGTTTTCTGTTTTGGAAACTTTATACAAACAAAAGGAAGCTATTGCC
This sequence comes from Flavobacterium sp. DT2-2, assembly GCA_051990185.1. Classification (GTDB taxonomy): domain Bacteria; phylum Bacteroidota; class Bacteroidia; order Flavobacteriales; family Flavobacteriaceae; genus Flavobacterium. Next base: position 26,776 of record JAFCUE010000005.1, read on the forward strand.
TTGTATCAAAAAACAGGATATGCCATAGTTGATAATTACCATCCCTATATAGGATTAGAAAATAGTATTTGCATGCGGAAACAAATTTAAATATCATATAAATGGCTGAAAATTCTTTTTTCCCTATTACCAATTGGTCCGAAGATGATAAGCCACGAGAAAAATTAATGCTCAAGGGCAAAAGTGTTTTAAGTGATGCAGAACTAATTGCTATTTTAATTGGTTCAGGAAGCAGAAACGAATCGGCGGTGGATTTGAGCAAACGAATTTTAGCAAGTGTAGATCATAATTTAAATGCGTTAGGAAAAGTATCATTGTCACAACTTATTCAATTTAAAGGAATAGGCGAGGCTAAGGCGATTTCAATTATTGCAGCATTAGAATTAGGAAGACGCCGAAGAGGAGAGGATGTAGTAGAATTGAAGAAAGTTACCTCCAGCAAAATAATTTTTGAAATCATGCAGCCCATTATTGGCGAATTACCACATGAAGAATTCTGGATTATTTATTTAAATAATTCCAACAAAGTAATTTCAAAAGCACAGTTGAGCAAAGGTGGTATTACTGGGACTCTTGTAGATGTGCGTATTGTTTTCAAAACTGCGCTCGAAATGGGAGCAACAGGATTAATTTTATGTCACAATCATCCATCGGGGACTTTAATTCCTAGTGATGCCGACAAGCAAATAACAAAAAAACTAAAATTGGCAGGCGAAAGTTTAGAAATTAAAGTGTTAGATCATTTGATTGTGACTGAAACCAGTTATTTTAGCTTTGTAGACGAAGGAATATTTTAAATTAAAAAATGAAACAAACACATATAACAGATGTATTTTTCGATTTAGATCATACACTTTGGGATTTTGATAAAAATTCTGAAATTACTTTTGATACTATTTTCAAAAATAATCATCCATCAGTAGAAATAAAATTGTTTATTGAAAAATACGTACCCATCAACCAAGAGTGCTGGAAACTCTATCAGTATGATAAAATCACGCATGAAGAATTACGCTATAATCGATTAAAACATTCTTTTGATGCTATTAATTATTCTATTTCTGATTCGGAAATTGATGTTATTGCGGAGGATTACATTCGATTTTTACCCGAAAACAATCATCTTTTTGATGGTACTTTTGAGGTTTTGGACTATTTGAATCAAAAATACAAGCTGCATATCATCACCAACGGATTTGCCGCTGTTCAATATAAAAAAATAAATAATTCTAATATTGCTAGTTATTTTCAAACGGTTACTAATTCTGAAATGGCAGGAGTAAAAAAACCGAATCCCATAATTTTTGATTATGCTTTAGATTTGGCAAAAGCAAAAAAAGAGAACAGTATCATGATTGGTGACAGCCTAGATGCTGATGTTCAAGGAGCATTGGACGCTGGATTAGATGCTATTTTTTTTAATGAAAGTAACCTACAAGTAGCAAATCACATCAAGCAAGTGAATCATTTATTAGAACTAAAAAAATATTTATAAAGATGAAAAAGACAATTCTATTACTACTAATCTTAATGGTGAGTTATTCGTATGCGCAATCTGTTAATGACTATAAAGCCGTAATCGTTCCATTAAAATTTAATTTTTTAAAAGCAGAGAATCAATACCGATTGAATACCCTAACAAAATTTAATTTAGGTAAGGCAGGTTTTGCCGCTTTTTATACTAATGATTCAATTCCTGCGGAATACAATGATCGGTGTAGTGTTTTGTATGCTGATGTTAGTAATGAAAGTGGTTTTTTGCTAACAAAATTGTACATTACATTAAAGGATTGTAATGGCAAAGTTATTTTTAAATCCACTACTGGTAAAAGCAAAGAAAAAGAGTATAAGCTAGCCTATTCTGAAGCGCTTACCGAAACTTTTGCATCTGTTTATGCGTTGAAATATAAATATAACGGTAACAAAGTTGCAGTTCGAACCTCTATGGTACAAGACCCTGTAACTACTACAGCAGTTGAAAAATCCGTTTCTGCTGAGGCTACTGTGTTCCTTGATACAAAGGATGTCAATTTACTTTATGCTCAAGCTACATCTACGGGTTATCAGTTAATAGACAGCACGCCAAAAGTTGTAATGAAATTATTAAAAACATCACAAGCCAACTCTTTTATTGCGATAAAAGATTCAGTGCAAGGTTCTTTGATTTTAAAAGACAATCAATGGTTTTTTGAATATTATCAAAATGATACCTTAATTTCAGAAAAAATTGCCGTTAAATTTTAGAATGTAAAATTTATAATAGTGTAGCGAAGTCTGGAGTAATCTGGACTTTTTTATGCGCTTTAGTAACCATATTTATCCTTCCATCTATTCTTTAAAAATTCCCTGATGCTGTTTTCTCTAGAATTGTTTCCAGGAACATAAATAGGAGTTTTAATAAGTGCTTCTGGTAAAAATTCTTGTTCGGCAAAATTATTGTTGTAATCATGAGCATATTTGTATTCTTCGCCATATCCTAATTCTTTCATTAATTTTGTTGGGGCGTTGCGTAAATGAATAGGAACCGGAAGATCTCCTGTTTGTTTCACTAATTGTTGCGCTGTTCCTATGGCTAAGTACGATGCGTTACTTTTAGGAGAAGTAGCGAGGTAAATTGCACATTGACTCAATAGTATTCTACTTTCAGGATAACCAATGGTTGTCACTGCTTGAAAAGTATTGTTGGCCATTATAAAAGCGGTTGGATTTGCATTTCCTATATCTTCACTGCTTAGAATAAGCATTCTTCGAGCAATAAATTTTACGTCTTCGCCACCTTCAATCATTCGTGCGAGCCAATATACAGCACCATTAGGGTCACTTCCTCGAATCGATTTTATAAAAGCCGAAACTATGTCGTAATGCTGTTCACCCGTTTTATCATACAAAACCGTATTTTGTTGCACTAGCGAAAAAACTAAATCATTTGTAATTAAAATCTCGTCTTCATTAGATGCATTTACAACAAGTTCAAAAATATTTAATAGCTTACGTCCGTCCCCACCGGAAAGTCGCAATAGCGCTTCTGTCTCGCGCAAAACAATATTTTTTGTAGACAAGTAGCGGTCTGTTTTCATGGCGCGTTCCAGCAAAGACTCTAAATCTTTTTTTGTAAAAGCGTTTAAAATATATACCTGACAACGGGAAAGCAATGCAGGAATAACTTCAAAACTTGGGTTTTCTGTAGTGGCGCCAATAAGTGTGATCCAACCTTTTTCGACTGCTCCCAACAAAGAATCTTGTTGTGATTTACTAAAACGGTGAATCTCATCAATAAAAAGAATCGGATTTTTTGCAGTGAATAAACCACCACTTTGTTTCGCTTTTTCGATCACATCACGAATATCTTTGACACCTGAATTAATAGCACTCAAAATATAAAAAGGTCGTTTCGATTCTTGTGCAATAATTTGTGCCAATGTGGTTTTGCCAGTTCCGGGCGGACCCCAAAAAATTATGGAAGGAATAATGCCTTTAACGATTTGTTGTGTCAAGGAGCCATTTGGTCCTACCAGATGAGATTGACTAATGTAGTCTTCTAATTTTTGTGGTCGTATACGTTCTGCAAGTGGTGCTTCCATTTTTTCTGTAAATCTAAAATGATGCGTCAGTTCGCTGGCATTAGGGAATAAAAATTGACTCCTAAATTAGAAATATGACACGGGTAAAATTACTATTTTTATTTGGAGCTATTTCCAGCTGTACACTATATCTTTTATACCTCGTCAAGAAACGAGATATAAAAGGATGCCGTTCCCATCTGGGCTAGGGAGAAGCATTAAAAACAGGTTTTCGGTTTAAATATGACAAAATAGCATTAAATTGCTTTTGGTGAAGTTTTTGAACTACAGATTTCACATTAAATATTTCACTATTCATGGAAAAGCATTTCAAATTTACGAATGCAGTTATTGCGCTACCTCTTTTTTTTGTAGTATTCTTGTGGTTTATTTTTTGGCTTGAAATTCGATTTGATTTTGACTTTGTCGAAAACGGGATTTTGCCGAGAACATTTTCAGGTTTGCAAGGAGTCTTTTTGAGTCCGTTTATTCATTCTGATATGGAGCATCTTTATAACAATTCAGTCCCTTTGCTTATTTTACTAGCGGCATTACAATTTTTTTACCCAGATCAAACCGCAAAGGTTGTTGGATTTGGGATTTTATTATCAGGATTGATTACTTGGGTTATTGGCAGAAGCAATTATCATATAGGAGCAAGTGGATTAATTTATGTGTTATTCAGTTTCGTTTTTTTTAAAGGCATACAAACTAAGTATAACCGACTTGTCGCTTTGTCTCTTGCTGTGATAGTTGTTTATGGTGGTATGGTTTGGTATGTTTTTCCAAGTCCAGAGATTACAGGCGAGAAGTCAATTTCATGGGAAGGACATTTGGGCGGATTGATAACTGGATTTTTGCTCTCCTTAGTTTATAAAGCTCCCGAATACAAAAAAGTGTTAAAGTATGATTGGGAACATCCAGATTTTGATGCTTCTGAAGATAAATTTATGCAGCGATTTGATGAGAATGGTAATTTTGTCAATATACCAAAATTGGAAGAAAATGTAGAATTAGAAGAATTAGTGTCATATTATTCATCAAATGTTTCAGTTGATTATGAGATTGTTTCAAACGAGAAAAAGGAATCAAAACCGAAGTTTTGATTCCTTTTTTATGTTCTATTTCTTCGCTTTATCCGTTTTGGATATGCTAGGAGGATTAGTTTCTCTGTCTTACAGCTTCGTATAAAAAAGCACCACAAGCTACGGATACATTCAACGAACCAATAGTCCCAAACATTGGAAGCTTGGCTTTTTCGTCAACAATCTTCAATACAGATGGATTGACACCTCGATCTTCAGAACCCATGATAATTGCTACAGGTTCGTTTAAAGTTATATCATAAATAGTTTGATCCGTTTTTTCTGTTGCCGCTACTGTTTTTATGCCGCTTGCTTGCAATAGAAAAATAGCGTCTTTGATGTGTTCTACTTTACAAATAGGAATATTGAACACGGCTCCTGCAGATGTTTTTACAGTATCTCCATTTACTGGTGCTGATCCTGCCTTCTGAACAATAATCCCATTTACACCAGTACATTCTGCTGTTCTTATGATGGCACCAAAATTACGGGCATCAGATATTTGATCTAATATTAAAAATAATGGTTTTTTACCGTTTTCTAATACAGATTCAATTAGTGATTCTAGATCAAAAAATGAAATAGGGGATATGGTCGCAACCGCACCTTGATGGTTGTTAGGAGTCAATCTGTTTAGTTTTTCAACTGGTACATAAGAAAAGTTAATATTCCCGCGCTTCATTACCTTCATTAAGTCTTTCATAAGTTCGCTACTTGCTTCCTTTTGAATATAGACTTTGTCAACAGTTGCGCCAGATTGTATTGCCTCAATAATTGCTCTAATCCCAAATATTTGATGTTCTTTTTCCATGGTGCAAAGATATAAAAAAAAACCACCATCGTAATGATGGCAGTTTTAGATATATGAAAAATTATTTAATCTATATTTTAACTAAGTTGAAAGTTTGATTTTGTGAAGATCCACTAAAGTTTAATTTTAAGTTAATGTCACCTGTACAAGAACCTACAGTTCCTGATCCAGTTACAGTAGTTAAAAACCCTCCTCCATAATTCCACACTTCGTTTGATGTAACAGTTACTGCCGCATTTGTAGGGTTTACAGTTACAATAATATAGGAAGTTGATGAATTTACAAGATATGGATTGTTGGTGTTATTAATTCTAAATTTGTATAAACCATCTGCTGGAACGTATTGTACTGGTACAATATCTCCAACAGAATAATCTTGCCAAGCATCAGCAGTTACTTTGTAGTTTCCATTGAAAGTAGATACATTAGCAAATGGACAAAAGAATTGAACGGAATACAAGAAACCTGATGAAAAGTAAACTCCACCTACTACTGTACTAGAAGAGTTAGTATTGGTAAAAATTCTACCATCAGTTAATACTAAAGCTAATCTCATTGCAAATTTGTCAGACGTTGTGTAGCCTCCAGTTGTAATTCCTAATTTAGAAAGAGTTTCAGCAAGTGTAGCACTAACTTCACCTGTAGGTAAACCATTAACGCCTTTTGGAAAACTTGCCGCAGGAAATGATTTTAATAGCACTTCCGGTCCTGTTACTCCATTTTTTGTATGTTTTACATACAATCTAACTTCTGAAAAAAGTGCACCATTTTCAGCATCTTGTTCTTCAATATTCACTGACCATTTAGAAGTTGTATCAAAGAAATTAAATGTTGATTGGTTTACTTTTGTAGTTCTTAAAATTGCACCTCTTGTAGTGTTGTCAAGTACATTTTCTGGTGTGCTTTCATCACTACTACAAGACTGTAATAATACCATACCCATTGCAATAAAGCAATACGTTATGTTTTTTATATATTTTTTCATGTTTAATATTTATTAGTTACCAATTGGAAATCCAGTTGTAGCATTGTTATCCCAGAATACTCTTATTGAAACGCTAGCTTTTTGCTTCATATTTGAATTAGAAGAAGATTCATTTGCAGGATATAAAAATGATCTTATAAATTGCCCAGGATTTGGTTCTAGATTTGGTTGAATTCTTTGAGGGAATCCAGTTCTTCTATAAAAGTTGTATGCGTCTGTACCGTTACCGAAAACTGAGATGAACAATTCTTTTGCAAGAATTTCTCTTTGACCTGTTAAAGTAGCAGCATCAAATCTTGTTCCTACTTCATTCATATAAGTTACATCTCTTGTTAAAGCCGGTACAGTTGATACAATAGCACCAGCATCTTTAGATATAAAAGCTCTAACTTTAGTGAATGATTTTTGAACTCCAGATAAAATAAATGCTTTTGCACTTCCTATACCTCCGTATAATGCAGCTTCAGCTCTGTAGAAATCCATTGTAGAACTTAATAATATTGGTGTAATACCATTTCCTTTAGCGCCACTTAAATTAGTTACCTTTTTAAATGAGTTGTCATCAAAACGACCTCCAGCAGGATATAATCCATAAGCAGTTTTCTTGTCAGAATCTGGAGGAACACCAAAGTTATCACCATGGTCTCTACCCCAGTATCCATTAGCTAATGTACAATAAACATAGTTTCCAGTTACATAATGAACCGGAGCTGGCTCGATAGAACATTTTAATGTAGTAGGGTCAATTGGAGATTGTCCGTTTACCTGTCTGTAGAAGTAAAATTTCATTCTAGGATCAGCAATTGATTTGTCACTTTGCATTAAATCCATAAACCAATTCGATTGATATTCATTAGTACCGGTAGTTAAGTAGTTGTCTCTGTATAAAGGACTTCTTCCATCAGGGTTGTTTACATTTGAATTCCAGTCAAATTGGAAATCATCTGAAGCAGTTTGCATAAAGTTTCCTGTTGCTACAATAGTATTAAAACTAGCTATAGCTGTAGGGTCTACTAATCTTCTTTGAATGTAGATTTTCATCTTAATAGAATTAGCTAATGTAGTCCATTTAGCCCAGTCTTGATTGTAATAGAAATCATAAAAAGTAGGCGTTGAAGGACTAGTTCCAGAGAAGTTTACAATTGCTTTATCTAGTAAAACTAAAGCAGCATTGTAAATTGAAGCTCCAGTATCTGCTTTTGCATTCAAATTAGTAGATCCTAATAAAGCTTCAGTATAAGGGACATCACCAAAAAAGTCAACTAAGTTAACAATAGTGTATGCTTCTAATACTTGTCCCATTCCTATGTGGCGTTTCAATCCTTTTTCTTCAGCTTTAACATTCATTAATTGAATGTTCTTTAATACTGATTGATAAGAATTTGCCCATTTTGTATCTAATGTAGCTGGGCTGTAAGCATTTTCATAGCTTCTTCCAAACATATTAGTCATTCTAGTCACTTCCATACTTGTTCTACCATAATCTTGCATGTTAAGTGCAAAAGAACGTTGAACACCATTTAAATAGAAATCCACATCTGCCTTGTCAACAGACAATGCATTTGGATCCTCTTTCATATCCATGTCTATTGTGTCGCAAGAAGAGTATAATAATGCCCCTAAGAACAGAATTAATACACTTGCTATTTTTTTCGTATTGTTCATATTTGTTATTTTTAAATTTAGAAACTTGCTTTAATACTGAAACCATATCTTTTAGCCGTTGGACCATTCAAGTGGTCAAATCCTTTACCATTACCCACTCCAAGACCAGCTACGTTAGGGTCGAAATTGATTCCTTTAGGAGTGTTTATAGCATTGTAATACAAGTTGTTACCTGATACTGTTATAGATAGAGCTCCAAATGGAGTTTTTTCTAACATTTTACTTGGTAGGTTATATCCAAAAGATATTTCAGTAAGTCTAATTACAGTTGCGTCATAGATTTTCATTTCGTCAGGACCTGCGATTATGTTACTGAAATAATTATCTGAATTGTTGACTTGAATATCATTTACAGATCCATCAGCTTTTACACCAGGAAGTATATATGTATTCAATCTATCTACAGTATCAGTTGTAAGTCCTCTACCTAACAAGGTCGCGATTGTTTGTGAATACATATCTCCACCTGCTGTATAGTTAACTAAGAATCCAAAATTAAAGTTTTTGTATGAAAAACTATTAGAAACGTTCAATATATAATCAGGGTTTGGATTACCGATATTGAAGATACCTTGTTCGATTTTATACAAACCAGTGCTTTCTACAACTTTATTTCCATTAGCATCTCTTTGAATTCTACTTCCAACAATTATACCAAATTGTTGTCCAGGAATTGCAGCGTTACCTAAGTTAGAATATCCATCATAAACAATTTGTTCTGTGTCAGGACCTAAAGAAGTAACGATAGATTTAGATTTAGTTACGTTAGCACTTACATCCCAATTGAATCCATTATTTGAATTATTGATTAAATTAATTCCTAAATCAATCTCTAATCCTTCTCCATCTATTTGACCAATGTTAGTTTTGGTAGACCCAAATCCAGAAGATGGCGGTAATGGTCTGTCAGTAATTAAATCTTTAGTTTTTCTTTTAAAATAAGAGAAGTCCAAACTTACTCTGTTGTTAAGAAATTTAGAGTCAAAACCAACTTCAATTTCAGTCAATAACTCAGGTCTTAAATTAGGATTACCTAAGGCATTAGTTGCTGATACGATAGGGTAAGTGGTACCTGAATCGTCTATATGTCCTCTAGGTGCTAAGGTTACGTTGTTTGAAACTGGATATCCTGTTGCAAATCCAGCAGAGGTACCATAACCCATTCTTAATTTCAAATAATTTAAACCCTTATCTGATGTTATTTCAGAGAATATTTTTGTTGGAATAAGTGCTAAACTCGCACTTGGGTAATCCAAAGTATTAATATTTGTATTAGATACCCAGTCTTTTCTTTCAGAAACTGTCAAATAAGCCCATTTCTTATAATCAAGTTCAACTTGACCATAGATACCTGCAATATTCCTGCTTTCTGAGTACTGAATTGGAGTTTGTGTTTTGAAGTTGAAGTGTCTAAATACTCCAAATCCTAATTGTTCTACACTGTTGACACCTTGACGGTCATATTTTGTAGATCTCGATGTAGCTCCTACACTGAAGTTCAATCCTAAATTATCAGTAAGAGTGTATTGACCATTTAATATGAAGTTATGATCCCATATTGTATTAAGGTTATCGAATGTTCTGTAGTCTCCTAAAACTGGTCCAGAGGTAGATGCTCCTCCAGAACCTTTATTAGTTCCTGAAACGTTTCTTTCAGTATAATTATCAATACCTACTCTATACGTTATGTTTAAATTGTCGTTAATGTCGTATTTCAAAGCTGAATTACCAAAAACTCTATTCGTTAATTGTGATGTGAAAGCATTGTTTACAGTCCAATTTGGATTTACAATTCCACCGTCATTTCTATAATAAACACTTCCTCCTGTAATAGGGTCTTGGTAGGGTAATCCCATTAAATCTACATTACGAGGGGTATAAAATACATCTGAAAACACAGATAAACCAGTTCCTGAAGCTCCTGAACCTGTACTTAATGCAACCGGTGGGCTTCTGAAATTTGTGTTCGAATAGTTTAAAGTACCGCTAATTGTAAATTTATTACTTAAAGCAGATTTACCACCAATAGAGATAGAATTTCTACCTAATTTGTTACCAGGTGTAAAACCTTCGTCTTCTAAATGTCCAAAGTTAAAATTGAAACTTGTTTTTCCATCAGCTGAGGCTCCAGCTATATTTACAGAAGTACTTGCAACAATACCTGTCCTAAAGAAATCTTTAACGTTATTAGGTTTTGCAGAATAAGGTACTCTTTGTCCTATATATTCTGGGAATGAAGCATTTAAATTTGCTCTGTCGTATGGGTGCTTAATAGTGCCGTCAGCAGCAATTCCAGAATTTGGATTTGCGTAACCACCAATACCATTTGCATAAAATCCAGGTCCCCAGTTACTGTAGAAGTTACCAAAAGCTTGGTCAAATCCGTTACCAAATGTATTTTGGTAATCTGGTAAAGATGCTATTTCGTTAGCAAAAAGTGATTGACTTACAGAAATCTCTGTTTTTTTAGGTCCTTTTTTTAAACTTCCACTTTTTGTAGTAATTAAGATTACACCATTTCTACCTTCTGTTCCGTATAGAGTTGATGCTGCAAATCCTTTTAAAATACTTACATTTTCAATATTGTTTGGATCTAAATCCAAAAATCTGCTTGATCCTGAATTTCCATTGATGAACGAGCCATTAGCATTCGTGTCCGAACTAAAAGGAACACCATCTACAATGAATAACGGTTGAGATGATCCACTAACAGAGTAGTTACCTCTAATGTTGATGTTTGTTGCAGAACCAGAAATTCCACTACCATTAATAATTTGTACACCAGATGCTTTACCGCTTAGAACTCTAGCGATGTCACCTTCGGTTCTTTGCTCTAAATCTTTAGCTTTTACTTGGCTAACTGCGTAACCAATTGCTTGTTTCTCTCTTTTGATACCCTGAGAAGTAATTACAACATTTTCAAGTTCCATTGCTGTACTTTGCATTTTCACATTTAAAGACGTTGATTTTGCGAGAAGCTCTTCGTTTTTCATGCCAATGTAGCTGAATACAAGGGTCTCATTTGGGCTAGCTTTGATAGAATATTTTCCGTCAAAATCAGTTTGTGTTCCAGTTTTTGTCCCTTTCACTAATACACTCACGCCTGGTAAAGGCATTCCCGCATTGTCAGTAACAGTTCCTGAAACAGCTCTTTCCTGCGCAAAAGTTAGTTGCGCTACTAGTACTACTAATAGTACTAAGAATCCATTGAACTTTAGTTTCATTTTTAATTGTTTTGATTAGTGAAACAAAAGTCCTAATTATTTGTTAATATAACTAATAAAGAATTTTTATTTAATATATAAATTATTATTATGATTTTAATTTTGTTAAAATTATATTTTTTAGAAAAAATATTTTAATTATTTTTGAATTAAACAGTTTTTTTTTTGAGTTTCTACTCAAAAGGTTTTGTTTAGATAATAGCCAAATAATCAATTTGATATTTATACCATTTAAACTTTAAAAACACTGGAAAAGGCTTTAATGTAAAAATCATACCCTGTAATAGATTTTATCAAGTTCCCTTCTAGTTTATTTATTAGATCATCCATTTTGTCTTCCAGGATTTCCAAAGTATCAAATAGCTTCATTGCTATCTTGTCTTTCATCCATTGCCAAACTTTCTCTGCGGGGTTTAATTCAGGACAGTAAGGCGGAATTGGCATTAGCACTATGTTAGCCGGTAGTACTATATCTTTAGTTGAATGAAATCCTGCATTGTCGATTACTATTATTTTAAGCTCTTCCGGCTTGTGCTTACTAAACTCTTCCAAGTATTCAATAAATAATTCTTTGCAAACGCTATTTGTCGTCATGCAAAAACTATCTCCCGTGATAGGAGAAAAACTTCCCCATAACCACTTGTATTTGTAGCTATGCATATACTTTCCAATTGGTTTTATACCTCTTGCTGAAACCACACGTTTCTGCTTGGTTATTAACCCAAACCGACTTTCATCTTGAAAATACAAATTAACAGAAGTAATGCTATTTTTATTTAGATTTAATCTTATTTGTTTTAGATAAAATCTAAGATTTTTTAAAAAGCTCCTCAGCTTTTTCATCTTTTTTGTGATGTGATTTTCTAGCAACTTTTAGCTTAGATTTAAACTTATGTCGACAATGAGAATATAAAGCGCCATATGGTATTTTTTCACCTAACTCTTCCTCTATGATTAATTGAAGTTCAACATAAGATGTTATTGTTGTTTCTACATCTACAATCTTATTAGCTATAAGTTCCAATGCCTTTTCTGAAATTTTTCTAGTATTATTACCTCCGCTACTTACTTTAAGAAGAGATGCAAGTCCAGACTGAGCATATTCCTGCATCCATTGACGCACCGTTTTCTCAGTTCTACCTAACTTTTTAGCTATATCACTTTGGAAATGATATTTTCCTTCTTTAACATAAATCAAAACTTTTAAGCGATCCTTTTTAAGTTCTCCCTTTGCTTTGAGGTACTCATTTCTCAAGAATTCTATGGTTTCGCTTATCTCTATTTTTATCTTTTTTGGCATAAACCAAATATAATCATTATTCCAGTAAATTCAAAATATAAATGGTATTATTCATAATTTATAAAGGCAATTTTTTTTCCTGCTTGAAGCTTTTTTTGGATAGCATTTTTTGTATCGATGTCTTAATAGTATATATTTAGAATTTTTTTTTACAGCATTTAAATTTATATTTAGCGATAAAATCCTTGTTGTATTAAGAATTAATTTTATCAAAAATGGATGATGTATTACAATGCATCATTTTGGTTTGCATTGCAATTTTTTAACGATTAGATAGGTGTAGGTTAAATGACTATAACAATAAATGGATATTATCTATTTGGAGCATTTTTAAAATATACCGGGCTCGATCTAATGTTATATAAATGCAAATCCTACCAATATTTGTATTTGTAAGTTGCCATAAGGTTTAGCGTAATTTTGTTTTTTTTTTAATTTTTATGCTAACAAAAAACAAATCGCAAACAAATTGAGAGTTCAATTTATGAATAGAATCGTTTTTATTCAATACCTAAGGAGCCTAAACAGCTATTTAGTTCTATAAGTTGTGTTGTAGATTTACACTATTGTTTTTGAATTTCTTACAGCTGGTTAAAAACCAGCTAGCTATTCACTCATTAGTACCAATAAGTCACAAAAAAAGAGGCTGTCCTTATGGACAGCCTCTTAAAATAATAAACCTGAAATTAATTAAGGTACATACCAGAATGGACCTTGTGTTGTTATTTGAGCTGATGTCAAAATAGGCACATTACCTGAATTTGCATTATACTCAGACAAAGGATAAATTAATCTTTTTGGTCTTGAAGGTTGTAAGTTGAATCCATTAATAGACCCCGGAATTACTGGGAATCCAGTTCTTGTGTAATTAATGTAATTTTCAACTCCATGAATACCACTTAATGCAATCCATTTTTGTGTCAAAATTGCACGGATTTTATCAGTTGATGCTGCCCATCCAAAATTTGGAACAGTTTCTATTTGTGTAGCATACGTCCCTATAGTTGCTCCTAGGTAAGTGAATGATGCTTGAACACCTTCGTTGAACAACGTTTGTGCAACTCCAGTAGTAAGAAATCCTCTTTGTACTGCTTCAGCTTGAAGAAATTTGCTTTCAGAAAGCAACATAAGTGCACCAGCTTTTGATGAACCAGCTGCAGTTCTCGTTGCTGTATTAGTTCCTACATAATTAGTTAATCCCAAATATTTGATGTTATTTCTCCATGATTAAAAGATATAAAAAAAACCACCAGCAATGCTGATGGTTTTTAATAATTGAATTAAATGATAACTAGAATTTATCCCAGAATATTTTTGTAGTCAACAAATCCCCACCGATTGCATTAGATGCAGCAGTATAGTTTGAATTGTTAACTTGTTGCTCAAGAACAGGGTAAGCCATTCTTACAGGAACTTTTCCTCCTGCATTTGTTATAGCTGAACTTGGTGCTGTCAAAACAGGAAAGTCTAACCTTCTCCAGAAATTCCAAGAAGTTAAACCCTGGTTATACATAGCTACCCACGCTTGTTCTCCAATTGATTTTTTCCAATTAGAAACAGTAAATGGATTTGCAACAAGGTAATTTGTTGCTTCTGTTGAAGAACCACCCCATTCTAATATTGAAGCTGTTACTGCCGTATTGTAAGCTGCAGCAGCAGCTGTTGGATTCCAACGTGCATTAGCTTCAGCAACGTAGAAAGCAACTTCAGTGTAGTTTAAGATAATACCTGGTGTTGTTGCAGTATACGCATACGATCCAATATGTGAGAAATCATCAAACTCTCCACCTTGTCCAATAGTTTGTCCAACATAACCTCCGCCGGTCACTTCTTCATAATAACTATCTATTCTTGGGTCATTTGATGCTTTCATGTAATCTACTAAGGTCTTTCCGGCAAAAAAATCATCTCTACCACTTGCAGAAAGATTTTCATACAAAGGATTAAAGTTTGGAGATGCTTCAAGATATTGAAATTGACAATTTCCTGCAGGCGACGTTATTACTCCTCCTGCAATAGCTTGTAGTGCTGTAGTTTGGGCTAAAGTAGGATTTGCATCAGCAATCGCAATCGCAAGTTTTAATTTTATAGAATTTGCTAATGCTTTCCATTTAGCAATATTACCACCGTAATATATATCCCCATCGTTAAAAGATTTAAATCCAGTTGCAGTTGTGTTGAGATTTAAGATATCTTCATTGATTCTTTTAATTAAGTCAATGTAAATGGTCGAAGCATCATCATAAGCTGGTAAAGGGAAATCGTTCACATTTGCACCTTCGGTATAAGGAATATTGCCAAAAGTATCAACTAGGGTTTGATAGGTGTAAACCTGCATAACATCGATAATAGCCAGCTGGTTTTTTTTGTTGACTGGCCATCCTGCCGCTTGATCTGCAGTAGGTGCATAATTAGTAATGATGTCTTTAGCCTTCCCTAAATTATTGATTACGTTTACATAGTTTAGTGAAAATATACTGTTAGAAACATTTCGGTTTGTAAAGTCATAATTACTTTCGTTGACGTATGTAGCTTCCTGCCAATATTGCATTGTAAGCCTAAAGTTATTAACGTTAACACTTGGAGTATTAGCATAGTCACTTAGTTCTTTTTGTGCGTAATTTAGTAGCGAGCCTGGCACTGCATTATAGGCACTATTGGGATCGGTATTTATATCTTCACTAACACAGGCTGTCATTGACAAACCAATGGTTAGTATTGCTATGATTTTTTTCATTTTCATCTTTTTAAAAATTTACTTTAACGTTGAAAGAAATATTTCTTGTAGTAGGCATTGGTCCCGACTGGTAACCTTGAGTATTACCTGATGACAATCCAGCTTCAGGATCAGCGTAAGGTAAACTTTTGTCTATTATCCAAAGGTTGTTACCTATTACACTAAAAGATGCACCTTTTATTGATTTTCCCAGAATACTTGAAGGAAGACTGTATGTAAGAACAACTTCTCTTAGTTTTACAAATCCAGCATCATATACAAATGCAGCAGCTGGTGGATCTGTACCTAATACTTGGCTTGATACAGACCTGTCTAATCTTGTTGTATTGGTGACATACAATGGTTGCCCGTTAGTAGGAGTATAGGCAGGATTAGCCATTACACCTTGCAAAAGCTCTCCTCCGCCATTAGCTAGTGTGTTTCTTACAGGATTGCCTAGATCATTAGTTCCAACAGAATTAGCGTAGATTCCTGTTCCGTATCCGTAATATTGGTCAAGTGAAAATATACTGCCTCCTTTTTTGATATCAATTAAAAAACTGAATGAAAGATTTTTGTACGTAAATTTATTATTGATACCCCCTGACCAATCTGCTTGGTATGTTCCTAATTGATTATCCGTAGTTGTAGAAACAACATATCCTCCATTATCACCAATTATTCTATTTCCCGAGTCATCAAGTTCATAAGTCGTTCCCCAAATAGAACCATAATCACGATTTAAAGGTGCATTAATACTAATACCTCCTTGAAGAGAGTTAATATTAATGTTTTCAATTCCAGGGGCTAATTCTGTAACTTTTGTGTTTGGATTTGCCCAGTTTACATTTACATCCCAGTCAAAATTCTCTGTTTTGATTGGTGTAAAGTTAAGTGATACCTCAAACCCTTTTGTTGTCAATGTCCCTGCGTTTGTAGTTGTAAACGCCGCCCCTGTTGCCGTTGATACAGGCAGTGGTAAAATTTGGTCAAATGCTGTATTTTCAAAGTACGCTACGTCAAATCCTACTCTATTTTTTGCAAATTGCATATTTAAACCAAATTCGATATTATCAAGTCGTTGTGGTTTAAGATTTGGATTTTTAGCATTAGTATTATAAGCGTAAACCGGTGTTTGAAAAGGGTTAAGTGAATTGTAGGTATTCTGTAGTTGATTTGCATCTGTATCAGAACCTACTTGCGCATAAGCGGCTCTAAATTTACCGAAATTAATGAATTCAACATCTTTCAACCAATTTGAGAAAACTACACTTCCAGAAATCGCTGAATACCAATATGCATTATTATCCAGTGGTAGTGCAGAAGATTGATCTCTTCTTACAGAGCCTTCTAGGTAGTAAGTTCCTTTATAACCTAAAGTTGCTTGTGTAAATAAACCAAGAATTTGTTTTTTAGTATCAACAATTCTAGGTAATGTTGGAGCGGATACCGAATTAGATATTGTGTACAAGCCAGGTATAAATAAACCACCTGAAGTTGATTGTTGATTTATAAATCTGTTTTGCACGTTGTAATTAGTACCTACAGTCACATTCAAATTTAATTCTTCAGCTAAGTCTTTTTTGTAAGTCGCTAAAAAGTCGTAATTTTGTTCGCTAAAATTGTAAATATCTAGAGCATATCCAGAGGGTTGCGCCGGTAGGTTCGCCCCATTTGAGTTTGATCCAATAACATTCGGATAAGATCCAACAGCTAGTCTGTCTTCTGTTCTTAAATTAAATCCATCAGTACCTATTCTTCCTAGGAAACTAAATTCTTTGGATACGTCGTATGTTATACTTGCATTAGCAGCAAATCGTTCTCTTGTATCGGTATTGTAGTTTTGGTTTCTTTGAAAGTAAGGATTGTCCCAATATAAAGGCGCAATGTTAGTTGCACTCCTTTGATTCCAAGTGTAATTTTGCTGACCTAAATCGTAAAATTGCTTTTGTTCCTTAATATCTACATTGGTTGCCCACCATTGTCTAAAGTTTGACATTACATTACCATTATATCCGGTTGCGTTTCTGTTTCTCGTGTTCTGATTAACATAGGTTGCATTAAAATTAGAACTTAACTTGTCGTTAAACTTATAACTTGATGCCGCATTAAAGTTGTTTTTGCTCAATAAAGCGTTTGGTAAAATATCATCACTATTTGTGTTAGCGTAAGTCAGTCTATAAGTTGCCTTATCTGACCCTCCGCTTAAAGAGATGTTGTTGATCGTTGAAGTTGCAGTTTCAAAAAAGCTTTCAGGAGTGTTTTGAGCAATAACCCAAGGAGTTGCTTGTCCAAAAGTAGCTGATCCTGGTAAAAAGGCATCATATTGAAAAACAAGTGATCCATCATATTTAGGTCCGTAAGAGGCGTCGTCTCCAGTTCTTGCTCTCGGCTGTCCCTGAAATGATGAAAATCGTTGTCCAAAGTAACCTTGGCCATATTCCGTCTGATATTTTACAAAAGTTGACTTATCAATCGTAGATCTGGTATAAGATGAAGAAAATTCTACAGCTAGATCATTACCCGCCTTTCCTTTTTTTGTTGTAATTATTATGACTCCGTTCTGTCCACGTGATCCATATAATGCAGTTGCAGCTGCACCTTTAAGTACATTGATTTCTGCAATGTTATTCGGATTAATATCTGATGCCGCATTTCCAAAATCTAAACCTCCACGACCACTTTTTTGGTCGCCACTGTTTACGTTGCTGTTTAAGATTGGTATTCCATCCACAACAAATAAAGCTTGATTATCTCCTAATAATGATTTAAAACCTCTAAGAACAACGTTTGTGGAACCGCCAAAGTTTGTTCCATTAGTTATGGTAAGTCCTGCAACTTTACCTGACAGGTTGTTGACAAAATTCCCCGTTGGCACTGTTGATACCTGTTCAGCCGTAACTTGTTGTGAAGAGTACCCAAGAGATTTTTTCTCTCTTTTAATCCCTAATGCAGTCACAACAACGCCTTCTAGTTCTACAGACTCATCCATGAGCTTAACGTTAACATTAGAAGATGTTGCAGCTATTTCTTGGGTTTTCATTCCAAGGTAGCTAAATACCAAAACTTGGCTTGGTGTTGCTTTGATAGAAAACTTTCCAGCAAAATCAGTTTGTGTCCCGGATTTAGTTCCTTTTACTAATACACTTACACCTGGTATAGGCAATCCTGCATTGTCAGTAACTGTTCCTGAAACGGCTCTTTCTTGCGCAAAAGTTAGTTGCGCCATTAGCACTACGAAGAGTACTAAGAATCCATTGAACTTTAGTTTCATTTTTTAATATTTTGAATTAGTTCCACAAACTTCTTAATAATTTGTTAACTATCCTAATATAAAAATTGTTAATTACTGTTAAAATTAAAATTTAACATTGTAATTAATGTGCACCATTGTGTTATAAAATCGTATTGGTTGATTTCCTGTTGTTCCATTTGCAAGTGCAAACTTTAATAAACCATTTTTTGTTTGTAATCCAAAGCCAAATCCTGCCGCCAAAAGTTTTTTGGTATTGTCCGTTTGTTCAAGGTTGGTTCTGTTTTTGTAAATGCAGTAATCTAGTATCGAATGTACGTATAGAGAAGGGGTTATAATGTGTCTGTATTCTGTGAGTAAAGAGGTTGTGAAGTATGCTCTCAAGCTATTTTCTGTAAAGCCTCTAATGCTGTTAAATCCTCCAAAACGATACAGTTCATTGACTAAGTATCGGTTACTTTGTAAGTAGTGATTCTGGCTTTTTATATTAATGGTGTTCTTTTTGTTTAGATTAAAATTGTGTGATGCTTCTATGGTAATGATTATTTGAGTGCTTTTAGTTCTTTCTGCGATTTCATTTAATATCTGTCGATTTCCTGTTCCAGTTGTTAAGTTTAAAAATGTTTGAATCGGAAATGTATTATTATTTGGGTCTAATTTTTTGTAATCCATACTAGCAGTAACAAATAAATTATTAAAATCTCCTACGGATGTTTCTATTGCGTTTTGTATGTCGCTTGAAGTTGTCCTTTGGTATCCTAAGTAGAATCGGGTGTTGTAATTTGCAAAGTAGCTTAAATCAATAGCTGTTTTTGTGTTCTGAAAGGTACTGTCTTGTCTAAATAATTGAATTTGAGCTTTTAGTCCTAACGGTGATTTTAGTAAGTATGGTAATTCTATATTGGCATTAAAAGTCTTTTGGTCATTTCCATCACTTTTCCAATATATGGACAGTAGTTCACCATAGCCTAAAATATTTTCTAGCTTTATGTCTGCATATCCGTTAAGTCTTATTTTATTTGTTTCGTTGTTTGCAAATCCTATAAAACCATCAAAAGTATTGGGTTTTCTTTTTTCCAAGTAGACATAGGCCTTTGTAGAATCTTTTGTGAATAAAATTTCTGGATATTTTACTTGATTGGTGAATTGAAATTTTTCGAAATCCTGATAGATTTGATTCACCATTTTTTGGTTAAACAAAGTGTTTTTATATTTTCTGTTAATCTGTGCTAAATGTCCTTTGGGAAATTTTGTGTTTTGATTTATATCTTTGAAATTGACCACGATGGCGTTAAGAATTCTTTTTTGATCAGACTCAACTCTTAAATCTGCGTAGATTTCGTTTTTTTTTCTTGAAATATTGGTTAGGCTCACTCTAGCCAGTGCAAAACCATTTTCCTCTAATAATTGGCTAGTTTGATTTAGAAAAGAATTGATTTCTATATATGGTATCGTTAAGGTGTCTTTTTTTTTTAGTTTTGGAATTTGTTGTAAAACTAAATCTGAACCCACTTTTATATAAATAGTACTTATTTTAGGTCCTAGTTGTAAATTTGCCACAAAAATGGAATCGTTTTTTGTAGTAAATTCTTGTCTTGTGTTGTCGATGTATCCTATATCGGTTAATTTTTGAGAAATTTGGATCAGCTCGTTGGTAATTGATTTAGTATTTTTGTGTTTTGTATTGTACTTTAAGGAATCTATAGTTTTTGTTTCAAATGAATCACGTCCTTTTATTACCAAACGAAAACTTTGTGCCGAACAACTAAGGCAAAAAAGCATGATTAACATTAAAGTGAAAGAAGGTTTCAAATGAGCTCGTATTTTAAATAAAAGTAATGCAAATATTTATTTTTTAAGATAAAAATCAAATGATAAAATAATCTTGTTGTAAATTAATTGATTAACGTTTGTAGAGTAAAAAATATTTTCTACATTTGCAACCCCGTAAAAAGCGGGATTTTAATATAATAAGAAATTTTTAGTATTAATTATGCCAACAATTCAACAATTAGTAAGAACAGGAAGAACTCAGATAACTAAGAAGAGTAAATCGGTTGCTTTAGATTCTTGTCCCCAAAGAAGAGGGGTTTGTACGCGTGTTTACACTACAACACCAAAAAAACCAAACTCTGCAATGCGTAAAGTAGCGCGTGTACGTTTGACAAATGGTAATGAAGTGAATGCTTACATCCCTGGTGAAGGACACAATTTACAAGAACACTCGATAGTATTAGTTAGGGGTGGAAGGGTAAAAGATTTGCCAGGAGTTAGATATCACATCGTTCGTGGTGCACTTGATACGTCAGGAGTAGCGGGAAGAACACAAAGAAGATCTAAGTACGGAGCAAAACGCCCAAAAGAAGCAAAAAAGTAATTTAAAAAGTTATTTCTAGTAGAGATGTAATTCGTTACAACTGTATGGGTATGACATTTTATTAAAAAAAAGACATGAGAAAAAGAGCGGCAAAGAAAAGACCACTTTTACCAGATCCAAGGTTTAATGACCAACTGGTAACACGTTTTGTGAACAACTTAATGTGGGATGGAAAAAAATCGACAGCGTTTAAAGTATTTTATGATGCAATTGACATCATTGAGTCTAAAAAACAAGATGCTGAGAAACCATCGTTAGAAATTTGGAAAGATGCGTTAACCAATGTTATGCCTCACGTAGAAGTACGTAGTCGTAGAGTAGGTGGAGCTACATTCCAAATTCCAATGCAAATTCGTCCGGATAGAAAAATATCTATGGCGATGAAATGGTTAATTCTTTATTCAAGAAGAAGAAATGAAAAGTCGATGGCTCAGCGTTTAGCATCAGAATGTTTGGCTGCGGCTAAAGAAGAAGGTGCTGCTGTTAAGAAAAGAATGGACACTCACAAAATGGCAGAAGCTAATAAAGCGTTCTCTCACTTTAGATTTTAATTCTTAAGAAATGGCTAGAGAACTTAAATATACAAGAAACATAGGAATTGCTGCTCATATTGATGCTGGTAAAACAACAACAACTGAGCGTATATTATTCTATACAGGAAAGTCACATAAAATTGGTGAAGTGCATGATGGTGCTGCAACGATGGACTGGATGGCGCAAGAGCAAGAAAGAGGTATTACAATTACATCGGCTGCTACGACTTGCGAATGGAATTTCCCAACAAAACAAGGTAAAGCTTTACCTGAAACATTGCCTTACCACTTCAACATTATTGATACTCCAGGTCACGTTGACTTTACAGTTGAAGTAAACCGTTCGTTACGAGTACTTGATGGTCTTGTTTTCTTGTTTAGTGCTGTTGATGGTGTTGAGCCGCAATCAGAAACTAACTGGAGACTTGCCGATCAGTATAATGTACCTCGTATAGGTTTTGTTAACAAAATGGATAGACAAGGTTCGAACTTCTTGATGGTTTGTCAGCAAGTGAGAGATATGTTGAAATCAAATGCAGTTGCAATCACTTTACCAATAGGTGAAGAGAATGATTTTAAAGGTGTTGTCGATTTAGTAAGAAACCAAGCAATCGTTTGGGATGAAGAAGGTATGGGAGCAACTTACGAGATTGTACCTATTCCTGAAGATATGATTGCTGAAGTAAAAGAATACAGATCGATTCTTATTGAGGCAGTTGCTGATTACGATGAGAATTTGCTCGAAAAATTCATGGAAGATGAAAACTCTATCACAGAGGAAGAAATCAACACTGCTTTAAGAGCAGCTGTAATGGACATGGCTATCATTCCTATGATTGCTGGTTCCTCGTTCAAGAATAAAGGAGTTCAATTCATGCTAGATGCAGTTTGTAAATATTTGCCATCTCCAATGGACAAATCAGGTATTGAAGGAATTCATCCAGATGACGCAGAATTATTAGAAGAAGATCAAGTTAAAATTTTACGTAAGCCAGACGTTAAAGAGCCTTTCGCTGCTTTAGCATTTAAGATTGCAACTGACCCATTCGTAGGTCGTTTGGCTTTCTTCCGTGCTTATTCAGGAAGATTAGATGCTGGTTCTTATGTATTAAATACACGTTCTGGTAATAAAGAAAGAATTTCTCGTATCTACCAAATGCATGCTAACAAGCAAAATCCTATCGATTTTATCGAAGCTGGGGATATTGGAGCTGCTGTTGGATTTAAGGATATTAAGACTGGAGATACATTGTGTGATGAAAAGCACCCAATTATTTTGGAGTCAATGAAATTTCCTGCACCGGTTATTGGTATTGCAATCGAGCCTAAAACTAAAGCTGATGTTGATAAAATGGGTATGGCTTTGGCTAAATTAGCTGAAGAAGATCCAACTTTTACAGTTAGAACAGATGAGGCCTCAGGACAAACTATTATCTCCGGTATGGGTGAACTTCACTTAGATATCTTAGTTGATAGAATGAAACGTGAATTCAAAGTTGAAGTAAACCAAGGGGAACCTCAAGTAGAATACAAAGAAGCATTTACTAAAAGTGCTGTCCACAGAGAAACATATAAAAAACAATCAGGTGGTCGTGGTAAATTCGGTGATATCGTATTTAAATTAGAGCCAGCTGATGAAGTAGATGGAAAAATTCCTAAAGGATTACAATTTGTTAATGCTGTAAAAGGTGGTAACGTTCCTAAAGAATATATCCCATCTGTGGAAAAAGGTTTCAGAGAAGCTATGAAGACAGGTCCTTTAGCAGGATACCAAGTTGATAGTTTAAAAGTTACTTTGACAGACGGATCCTTTCACCCTGTCGATTCAGATGCATTGTCGTTTGAATTAGCAGCGAGAATGGGATACAGAGAAGTAGCTAAAGCTGCGGGAGCGGTTATTCTTGAGCCAATCATGAAAATGGAAGTGATTACACCAGAAGAAAACATGGGTGATATCGTAGGCGATATCAACCGTCGTAGAGGTCAGGTTAATGATATGGGTGATAGAGCTGGTGCTAAAACAATTAAGGCAGATGTGCCATTATCTGAAATGTTTGGGTACGTAACTACGTTAAGAACACTTTCCTCAGGTAGAGCTACATCTACTATGGAATTTTCACACTACTCTGAAACGCCTTCTAATATTTCGGAAGCAGTTATCAAAAAAGCAAAAGGAAACGCATAATCTTTAAGAAAATGAGTCAAAAAATCAGAATAAAATTGAAATCTTACGATCACATGTTGGTAGACAAGTCTGCTGAAAAGATTGTAAAAACGGTAAAAAGTACCGGTGCAGTTGTTACAGGGCCAATTCCATTACCTACTCACAAAAAACTTTTTACTGTTCTACGTTCTCCGCACGTAAATAAAAAAGCTAGAGAACAATTTGAAGTTATGTCATACAAGAGATTGATTGATATCTACTCTTCATCTTCAAAAACTATTGATGCATTAATGAAACTTGAATTGCCAAGTGGAGTTGAAGTTGAAATAAAAGTATAATTTTTTTATATTTTATAAATAAAAAGCGAGGCAGTTCTGTCTCGCTTTTTTTATGGTGTTGAATTTTATTAACCACTATTAAAAACTGTATTTTGATTTTATAATTTAAGCATGCGGTTTTTAGAATACCTTAATTTTAGGTCTTTCACGGGTGTTTGTATTTTTTTTGTTTACGAATTTTTGTTTGCAGTTTTTTTAAAAAGAGGGAGTTGCATTTTATTTTAAAAGAAACAAAAATCTTTAATCGAAATTTTTGCTTCTTGAATTTTGATTATGAGCTATTTAATTTTTTATTAGGGTTTGGTATATTCAATTTTAATCTCTACTTTTGCACTCCCTGTTTGAAAACATCTGTTGTTTTTAAATTGAAGGGAATTTTAGTAATTAATAATTAATATTTATGTCTGGGTTAATTGGTAGAAAAATCGGCATGACTAGTATTTTCGACGAAAACGGGAAAAACATTCCTTGTACAGTAATCGAAGCTGGCCCATGCGTTGTTACCCAAGTCAGAACCAAAGGTGTTGACGGGTATGAAGCGTTGCAACTAGGTTTCGATGACAAAAACGAGAAACATTCCACGAAAGCGGCTTTAGGTCACTTTAAAAAAGCGGGAACTGTAGCTAAGAAAAAAGTCGTTGAATTCCAAGATTTCGCAACAGAGCAAAAATTAGGAGATCTTATTGATGTTTCTATTTTTTCTGAAGGAGAATTTGTAGATGTACAAGGTGTGTCTAAAGGTAAAGGTTTTCAAGGGGTTGTAAAACGTCACGGTTTTGGTGGTGTTGGTCAAGCAACTCACGGTCAACACAACCGTTTAAGAGCGCCAGGTTCTGTAGGAGCTTCATCTTATCCATCTAGAGTATTCAAAGGAATGCGTATGGCTGGAAGAATGGGAGGAGATAATGTAAAAGTTCAAAACCTTAGAGTTTTAAAAGTAGTGGCTGAAAAGAACCTACTTGTTATTAAAGGATGTGTTCCTGGTCATAACAACTCTTATGTAATCATTCAGAAGTAATGGAAGCAAAAGTATTAGATTTCAACGGAAAAGATACTGGAAGGAAAGTGCAACTTTCTGATTCAGTATTTGGTATAGAACCAAACAATCACGCAGTATATCTTGATGTAAAGCAATATCTTGCCAATCAACGTCAAGGAACGCACAAGGCTAAAGAAAGAGCTGAAGTTGCGGGATCTACTCGTAAAATTAAAAAACAAAAAGGAACAGGAACTGCTCGCGCAGGGTCTGCTAAAAACCCATTGTTTAAAGGTGGTGGAACAGTTTTTGGACCTAGACCGAGAAGTTATTCATTTAAATTGAATAAAAACTTGAAACGTTTAGCAAGAAAATCTGCTTTCTCAATTAAAGCGAAAGAGTCAAACATAATTGTACTTGAAGATTTTAGTTTTGAAGCACCAAACACTAAAAATTTCATTAACGTTTTGAAAGCTTTAGAGTTAGAAAATAAAAAGTCTCTATTTGTATTGGGTGATACCAATAAAAATGTATATTTGTCCTCACGCAATTTAAAAGGCTCTAGCGTTGTAAGCAGCTTAGAATTAAGTACTTACGCTATATTAAATGCTAATAATTTAGTGCTTTTAGAGAGTTCTTTAGAGATAATTGAAGAAAATTTAAGTAAATAATAGGACATGAGCATCATAATTAAGCCTATAGTAACGGAAAAAGTAACCAAAGAAAGTGAAGTTTTAAACCGCTTCGGATTTGTTGTTGACAAAAAAGCAAATAAAGTGCAAATTAAGAAAGCTATTGAAGCTGCTTATGGAGTTACTATTTTGAGTGTTAACACGATGAACGTAAGACCGGATAGAACTACTAAATACACTAAAAGTGGTTTAATCAGTGGAAAGACGAATGCAATTAAAAAAGCAATTGTACAAGTACAAGAAGGAGAAACAATTGATTTTTACAACAATATCTAAGATAAAATGTCAGTAAGAAAATTAAAACCTATTACCCCAGGTCAGCGATTTAGAGTTGTGAATGGTTATGACGCCATTACAACTGATAAGCCGGAACGCTCTTTGATAGCGCCGATAAAAAACTCTGGTGGTAGAAATAGTCAAGGAAAGATGACCATGCGTTATACGGGTGGTGGTCACAAGCAGAGATATCGTATCATTGATTTTAAACGTACAAAAGAAGGAATTCCTGCGACCGTTAAATCAATTGAATATGATCCAAATCGTACTGCATTTATCGCTTTGTTAGCTTATGCTGATGGGGAGAAAACATATGTTATTGCTCAAAACGGATTGAAAGTTGGTCAGAAATTAGTTTCTGGTCCAGAATCTCAACCTGAAATTGGTAATACTTTACCTTTAAGTAGAGTTCCACTTGGAACTGTAATTTCTTGTATCGAATTGAGACCAGGACAAGGAGCTGTAATCGCTCGTTCTGCTGGAACATTTGCTCAATTGATGGCAAGAGATGGAAAATATGCTACAATTAAAATGCCTTCTGGGGAAACAAGATTAATCTTGTTGACTTGTTCGGCTACAATTGGAGCGGTTTCTAATTCAGACCATCAATTAGTTGTATCTGGTAAAGCAGGTAGAACAAGATGGTTAGGAAGAAGACCTAGAACAAGACCTGTTGCAATGAACCCTGTCGATCACCCAATGGGTGGTGGTGAAGGACGTTCTTCTGGTGGACATCCACGTTCAAGAAATGGAATACCAGCTAAAGGTTATAGAACTCGTTCTAAGAAAAACCCGAGTAACAAGTATATCGTAGAACGTAGAAAGAAATAATAAGATATGGCACGTTCATTAAAAAAAGGACCTTTCGTTCATTATAAGTTAGACAAGAAAGTTCAAGAAAACATCGCAGGTGGAAATAAAGGAGTTGTTAAGACATGGTCTAGAGCTTCAATGATAACTCCAGACTTTGTTGGGCAAACTATCGCAGTTCATAACGGTCGTCAATTTGTACCAGTTTACGTAACAGAAAATATGGTAGGTCACAAATTAGGAGAATTTTCACCAACTAGATCTTTTAGAGGTCATGCTGGAGCAAAAAATAAAGGTAAAAAATAAGAAGCAATGGGAGTTCGTAAAAGAGAAACAGCAGATGCAAGAAAAGAGGCTAATAAGTCTTTGGCCTTCGCAAAGTTAAATAACTGCCCTACTTCACCTAGAAAAATGCGCTTAGTAGCAGATCTAGTAAGAGGTCAGAAGGTAGAAAGAGCATTAAACATCTTAAGATTTAGTTCTAAAGAGGCTTCACGAAAATTAGAGAAATTGGTTTTATCAGTTATTGCCAACTGGCAAGCAAAAAACCCAGATGCTAATATGGAAGAAGCTGGTTTATTTGTTAAAACGATTACAGTTGATGGTGGAATGATGTTGAAAAGACTTCGTCCAGCTCCACAAGGTCGTGCACACAGAATAAGAAAACGTTCTAATCACGTTACAATCGTGCTTGGAGCTATTAATAACACACAAGCAATTTAATAAAGATGGGACAAAAGACAAATCCAATTGGAAATAGACTTGGTATCATCAGAGGATGGGACTCAAACTGGTATGGTGGAAATGATTATGGTGATAAACTTGCCGAAGATTATAAAATCAGAAAGTACATCCATGCTCGTTTATCAAAAGCTAGTGTATCAAAAGTAATCATCGAGAGAACTTTAAAACTTGTAACCGTTACTATCACTACAGCTAGACCTGGTATTATAATCGGGAAAGGTGGACAAGAGGTAGACAAGTTGAAAGAAGAACTTAAGAAAGTTACTGACAAAGAGGTTCAAATTAACATCTTTGAAATCAAAAGACCTGAGCTTGACGCGTATCTAGTTGCTACAAGCATCTGTCGTCAAATCGAAAGCAGAATTTCTTACAGACGTGCAATCAAAATGGCAATTGCTGCTTCTATGCGTATGAACGCAGAAGGTATCAAAGTTTTGATTTCTGGTCGTTTGAATGGTGCGGAGATGGCTCGTTCAGAAGGTTTCAAAGAAGGTAGAGTTCCTCTATCAACTTTCAGAGCTGATATTGATTATGCTTTGGCTGAAGCGCATACTACTTACGGTAGAATGGGCATCAAAGTGTGGATCATGAAAGGTGAAGTTTATGGAAAGAGAGATCTTTCTCCACTTGCTGGAATGGACAAAAAACAAGCTGGTGCTGGTGCTAAAGGTGGTGATTCTCTTAGAGGAGACAGAAAACCTTTTAACAAAGGTGGAAAACCAGACGCTCGTAAACGAAAGTAAATTTTTAAACTAAAGAAAAATGTTACAGCCTAAAAGAACAAAATACCGTAAGGTACAAAAAGGTAAAATGAAAGGGAACTCTCAAAGAGGACATGAACTTTCTAATGGAATGTTTGGTATTAAATCTGTACATGAAGATGGAATGTTCTTAACCTCTCGTCAAATCGAAGCTGCGCGTATTGCTGCAACTCGTTTTATGAAAAGAGAAGGACAATTATGGATCAAAATATTTCCAGACAAACCTATCACTAAGAAACCTCTTGAGGTACGTATGGGTAAAGGTAAAGGTGCAGTCGAGTATTGGGCTGCCGTTGTTAAACCCGGAAGAATTATGTTTGAAGTTGGAGGAGTACCTTTGTCAGTTGCAAAAGAGGCTTTACGTCTTGCAGCTCAAAAGCTTCCGGTAAAAACCAAATTCGTAGTTGCTAGAGATTTCGAAGCATAATTTATATTATATTATGAAACAATCAGAAATAAAAGATCTTTCTGCAGCGGAGTTGCAAGAAAAACTTAGCCAGACTAAGAAGGCATATGCCGACCTAAAAATGGCTCACGCTATTTCTCCAATTGAGAATCCCCTTCAAATTAGAA
Source organism: Flavobacterium sp. DT2-2 (assembly GCA_051990185.1). Taxonomy (GTDB): domain Bacteria; phylum Bacteroidota; class Bacteroidia; order Flavobacteriales; family Flavobacteriaceae; genus Flavobacterium. The sequence goes on from JAFCUE010000005.1 coordinate 55,619, forward strand.
GTGTAAGACGAACAGTTGCAAGATTAGCTACGGAACTTACTAAAAGAGAGTTGCAATAATTGTAATCTGCTGAAAGATGGAAGAAAAAAGAAATTTAAGAAAAGAAAGAGTTGGTGTTGTTACTTCGGACAAAATGGACAAATCCATTGTTGTTGCTGAAGTGCGTAAAGTAAAACACCCATTATACGGTAAGTTCGTGTTGAAAACTAAAAAGTATCACGCACACGACGAAAAGAACGACTGCAACATTGGAGATACTGTAAGGATTAGCGAAACGCGTCCTATGAGTAAAACAAAATGTTGGAGGTTAGTTGAAATCCTAGAAAGAGCTAAATAATTATGGTACAACAAGAATCAAGACTAAAAGTAGCAGATAACACTGGAGCAAAGGAAGTTTTAACTATCCGTGTTTTAGGAGGTACCAAAAGAAGGTATGCCTCTGTTGGTGACAAGATTGTAGTTTCTATCAAAGATACTGCTCCTAACGGAAGCGTTAAAAAAGGAGCTGTTTCAACTGCAGTTGTTGTACGTACCAAAAAAGAAGTGAGAAGAGCCGACGGTTCATACATTAGATTTGATGACAACGCATGTGTGTTATTAAATGCTGCTGGTGAAATGAGAGGAACTCGTGTTTTTGGTCCGGTAGCAAGAGAACTTCGTGAAAAACAATTCATGAAAATTGTATCATTAGCACCAGAAGTGCTTTAATTCGTTTTAAGATGATAAAGCTAAAAATAAAATCAGGTGACATCGTAAGAGTAATTGCTGGAGACCATAAAGGTGCTGAAGGTAAAGTTTTACGTGTGTACAAAGAGAAAAACAAAGCGATTGTTGAAGGTGTAAACATGGTTTCAAAACATACGAAACCTAGTGCTAAAAGCCCTCAAGGTGGTATCGTGAAGAAAGAAGCTTCTATACAAATATCTAACATCTCTCTAATTGATCCTAAAACTAAGGAAACAACTAGAGTTGGTATTAGAGTTGAAGGAGATAAGAAAGTAAGATTTTCAAAAAAATCTAATCAAGTACTATAGTAATGGCATATATACCTAGACTAAAAGAAGAATATAAGAGCAGAGTAATTGCTGCTCTAAAAGAAGAATTCGGATACGTAAACGTAATGCAAGTTCCAAAATTGGAAAAAATCGTTTTAAGTAAAGGAGTTGGTGCAGCTGTATCTGATAAGAAACTAATCGACTATGCAGTTGAAGAGTTAACAAAGATCACTGGACAGAAAGCAGTATCTACTATATCAAAGAAAGACGTTGCGTCATTCAAATTGAGAAAAGGGATGCCTATTGGAGCAAAAGTCACTTTGCGTGGAGAAAGAATGTATGAGTTTTTAGATAGACTTATTACTTCTGCATTGCCACGTGTTAGGGATTTTAGCGGAATTAAAGCTACTGGTTTTGATGGAAGAGGAAATTACAATCTTGGTGTTTTAGAGCAAATCATTTTCCCAGAAATTGATATTGACAAAGTAAACAAAATATCAGGTATGGATATTTCATTTGTTACTTCTGCAAAAACAGATAAAGAAGCAAAATCACTATTGGCTGAATTAGGTTTACCTTTTAAAAAGAATTAAGATATGGCTAAAGAATCAATGAAAGCCCGTGAGGTTAAGAGAGAAAAAACGGTAGCGAAGTATGCAGAGAAAAGAAAAGCTTTGTTAGAAGCTGGAGATTTCGTAGGTTTGCAAAAATTACCGAAAAACGCTTCACCTGTTCGCTTGCACAATCGTTGCAAATTAACTGGTAGACCTAGAGGATATATGCGTCAATTTGGTGTTTCACGTGTTACATTTCGTGAAATGGCAAACAACGGATTGATCCCAGGTGTTAAAAAAGCATCTTGGTAGGCGTAATTCATTTACGTTAACACAAACATTTTTATAAATTGGTTAAAGGTTCACAGGATGAGTATCCTTCTGAAAACCATAACCGCAAATTAATACACATGTATACAGATCCTATTGCAGATTATTTGACAAGAGTACGGAACGCTGTGGCTGCAAACCACAAAGTTGTTGAGATTCCTGCATCTAATCTAAAAAAAGAAATAACTAAGATCTTATTCGATCAAGGTTATATCTTAAGTTACAAATTTGAAGACAACGCTGTACAGGGTTCAATCAAGATTGCTTTGAAGTATGATAAAGATACTAAAGAGTCTGTAATTAAAGATATCCAAAGAATTAGTAAACCAGGTTTACGTAAGTATTCAGGTTCTTCATCAATTCCTAGAATCCTTAATGGGTTAGGAATTGCTATTGTTTCCACATCAAAAGGTTTGATGACTGGGAAAAAAGCCAGACAGTTAAATGTAGGTGGTGAAGTAATTTGTTACGTATACTAATTTAAAGACTATAAAAGATGTCAAGAATAGGTAAAAGTCCGGTTGTAATACCTGCTGGTGTAACTGTTGAAGTTGCAAATGGTATTATTACAGTAAAAGGAAAAAATGGTCAACTAACTCAGGAGTTTTCGGACGTTACTGTTACAGTTGAAGGGGATCTAGTTCAAGTAGATAGATCGTCTGATCACAAAGACCAAAGAGCAAAACACGGTTTGTACAGATCTTTGATCAATAACATGATTATTGGTGTAACAGATGGTTTTACTAAGTCATTAGAATTGGTAGGAGTTGGTTACAGAGCTTCAAATCAAGGACAAAAATTAGATTTAGCACTTGGTTACTCTCACAATATTGTTTTAGAAATTGCTCCAGAAGTGACTTTAGAGACAATATCTGAAAAAGGTAAAAACCCGATTGTTAAATTAACATCATTTGATAAACAACTTTTAGGTCAGGTAGCTGCGAAAATCAGAGGTTTCCGTAAGCCTGAGCCGTACAAAGGAAAAGGTGTTAAATTTGTAGGTGAAGTATTAAGAAGAAAAGCAGGTAAATCAGCTTAAAAAATAAGATTATGTCATTAACAAAACCTGAAAGAAGACAACGAATTAGATTCAGAATTAGAAAGACAATTAGTGGTACTACTACTAACCCTAGACTATCTGTATTTAGAAGTAACAAAGAAATTTACGCTCAACTTATTGATGACGTAAACGGAGTTACTTTGTTGGCGGCTTCTTCAAGAGAAAAAGAAATAGGTAACGGTACGAACATTGAAGTTGCTACAGCAGTTGGAAAACTAATTGCTGAAAAAGCTTTAAAAGCTGGGATAGACGTAGTAACTTTCGATAGAGGAGGTTATTTATATCACGGACGTATTAAATCATTAGCGGAAGGCGCAAGAGCGGCTGGACTTAAATTCTAATATAGTATGTCTAATAGTAAATACAAGAATGTAGAGTTAGTAAAACCAAGTGGTCTTGAATTAAAAGATCGTTTGGTAAGTGTAAATCGTGTTACTAAGGTTACAAAGGGTGGTAGAGCTTTTGGTTTTTCTGCTATTGTAGTTGTAGGTGATGAAAATGGAGTGGTTGGACACGGATTAGGTAAATCTAAAGATGTTTCTGAAGCAATTGCGAAAGCAGTAGAAGATGCTAAGAAAAATTTAGTAAAAATTCCTTTAAACGGTCAATCGGTTCCACACGAACAAAAAGGTAAATTTGGTGGTGCACGTGTATTTTTAATTCCTGCCTCTCATGGTACAGGAGTTATTGCTGGTGGAGCTGTTCGTTCAGTTCTTGAATCAGTTGGAATTCATGATGTATTGTCCAAATCTCAAGGATCGTCAAATCCTCACAATGTAGTGAAAGCAACTTTTGATGCTTTACTACAAATGAGAAGTGCGTATACTGTTGCAAAACAGAGAGGCGTTTCTTTAGAAAAAGTTTTTAAAGGTTAATTCAAGGAAATTATGGCTAAATTATTAGTAAAACAAGTTAGAAGCAAAATCAACTGTCCTCTTACTCAAAAGAGAGGATTAGAAGCTTTAGGTCTACGTAAAATGGGACAAGTTGTAGAGCATGATTCAAACCCTACAATCCTTGGGATGATAAATAAAGTTAAACACTTAGTTTCTGTTGAAGAAACTAAATAACAAATACTGTTATGAATTTAAGTAACTTACAACCTGCTGAAGGTTCTACACACAATCAAAATAAAAGATTAGGTAGAGGAGAAGGTTCTGGAAAAGGTGGTACTTCTGCAAGAGGTCACAAAGGAGCAAAATCTCGTTCTGGTTATTCTAAAAAGATTGGTTTTGAAGGAGGGCAAATGCCTCTTCAAAGACGTGTGCCTAAGTTTGGTTTTACAAACATCAATCGTAAAGATTACGAAGGTGTCAATCTTGATACACTACAACTTTTGGTTGATAACGGTGTTATTAAAGATACTGTTGATATGACAGTCTATGTTGCTAATCGTTTGGCTACTAAAAATGAAATCGTTAAGATTTTAGGTAGAGGTGAATTGACAGCAAAATTAAAAGTAACCGCTCACAAATTTACTGCTACTGCAAAAGCTGCTATTGAAGCTGCTGGTGGAGAAGCTGTAATAATGTAATTTTTCAATTAATATGAAAAAATTTATTGAATCAATAAGCAATGTTTGGAAAATTGAGGAACTAAAAAATAGAATCCTAATTACATTGGGTTTACTTTTAGTGTATCGTTTTGGTGCACAAGTTACTCTTCCAGGTATTGATGCTACACAGTTAGGTAATTTAGCTGGGCAAACTAAGGAAGGAATTGGTTCAATTCTTGACATGTTTACTGGAGGTGCATTCTCTCAAGCTTCTGTTTTTGCTTTAGGAATTATGCCTTATATCTCTGCCTCAATTGTTGTTCAGTTAATGGGAATTGCTATTCCTTATTTGCAAAAACTTCAAAGTGACGGAGAAAGCGGTAGAAAAAAGATTAATCAAATTACGCGTTGGTTGACCATTGGAATTACCTTAGTTCAAGGTCCAACTTACATCTATAATTTATATAGAACGTTACCTAGTAATGCATTTTTATTGGGTTTCAATTCATTTGAATTCTTGTTTTCATCGGTGGTTATTTTAGTGACAGGTACTATTTTTGCTATGTGGCTGGGAGAAAAGATTACTGATAAAGGAATTGGAAATGGTATTTCTTTGTTAATCATGGTTGGGATTTTGGCTAGATTGCCGCAGGCTTTTATTCAAGAGTTTACAACAAGAGTTACCAATAATAATGGTGGACCGATGTTGTTAGTTATTGAAATTATCATTTGGTTATTAGTTATCATTTGTTGTGTGCTATTGGTTATGGCGATCAGGAAGATTCCTGTTCAATATGCCCGTCGTACTACTTCAGGTGATTTCGAACAAGACATGTTAGGTGGCAATAGACAATGGATTCCTTTGAAACTTAATGCCTCTGGGGTTATGCCAATCATCTTTGCGCAAGCAATTATGTTTATTCCAGCTGCCTTAGCAGGTTTGTCTAAATCAGATGCATCACAATCAATTGTTGGCGCTTTTAGTAATATGTTCGGGTTTTGGTATAATTTTGTATTTGCAACTTTAATAGTTGTATTTACTTTCTTTTACACTGCAATCACAGTTCCTACTAACAAAATGTCTGATGATTTAAAGAGAAGCGGTGGTTTCATTCCAGGTATCAGACCAGGAGTTGAAACTTCTGATTATCTGGATAAAGTGATGTCCTTGATTACCTTTCCAGGATCTTTATTTCTTGCTTTAATAGCTGTGTTCCCAGCAATTGTTGTAAGTCTTATGGATGTTCAACAATCTTGGGCAATGTTTTTTGGAGGTACTTCATTAATAATTATGGTTGGTGTTGCCATAGACACAATGCAGCAAATAAATTCATACCTGTTGAATAAGCATTATGATGGTTTGATGAAAAGTGGTAAAAATAGAAAAGCAGTAGCTTAATTTATGGCAAAACAATCAGCAATAGAACAAGACGGGTCAATCATCGAAGCATTATCAAATGCGATGTTCCGTGTAGAGTTAGAGAATGGTCATATTGTAATCGCACATATTTCTGGAAAAATGCGTATGCATTATATCAAGTTATTACCTGGTGATAAAGTGAAACTAGAAATGAGCCCTTATGATTTGTCAAAAGCAAGAATTACTTATAGATATTAAAGGATATTCAAAATGAAAGTTAGAGCTTCAGTAAAAAAGAGAAGTCCCGAGTGCAAAATTGTGCGAAGAAAAGGGAGATTGTACGTAATAAACAAAAAGAATCCTAGATTTAAACAAAGACAAGGATAATTATGGCAAGAATAGCAGGGGTAGATATCCCAAAAAATAAGAGAGGTGTTATAGCACTTACCTACATCTTTGGATTAGGAAAAAGTAGAGCTGTTGAGATTTTAGAGAAAGCTCAAGTTAGCCAAGATAAAAAAGTTCAGGATTGGAATGATGACGAGATCGGAGCAATTCGTGAAGCGGTGTCCACTTTTAAAATTGAAGGAGAATTGCGTTCTGAAGTTTCTTTAAACATCAAACGTTTAATGGATATTGGATGTTATAGAGGTATCCGTCATAGAACTGGTCTTCCTTTAAGAGGACAAAGAACTAAGAACAACTCTAGAACGAGAAAAGGTAAAAGAAAAACTGTTGCTAACAAGAAAAAAGCAACTAAATAATAAGTAATATGGCTAAAGCAACTGCAAAAAAACGTAAAGTTATCGTTGAATCAACGGGAGAAGCTCATATTTCTGCTACTTTTAACAATATCATCATTTCTTTAACTAATAAAAAAGGTGAAGTTATTTCTTGGTCTTCAGCTGGAAAAATGGGTTTCAGAGGTTCTAAAAAGAACACTCCATATGCAGCCCAAATGGCAGCAGAAGATTGTAGTAAAGTAGCTCTTGAAGCTGGATTAAAAAAAGTAAAAGTGTATGTAAAAGGACCAGGAAACGGACGTGAGTCAGCTATTCGTTCCTTACATAATGGTGGAATTGAAGTTACAGAAATTATTGATGTTACTCCAATGCCTCACAACGGATGTCGTCCTCCTAAAAGACGTAGAGTTTAATACTCAAAGATAATTATAGTATAACCAAGATTGAATATCGATTATTGAAGGATAAGACCTGAATTCATAATCTCGATCTTAAACAATTTAAAATGGCAAGATATACTGGTCCTAGTACAAGAATCGCTCGTAAATTTGGCGAAGCGATTTTCGGAGACGATAAAGCTTTCGAAAAAAGAAATTACCCTCCTGGGCAACACGGGATGGCTAAAAAAAGAGGAAAAAAATCTGAGTTTGCTATCCAGTTAATGGAAAAGCAAAAAGCTAAGTATTCTTATGGAATCTTAGAAAAACAATTCAGAGGTTTGTTCAAAAAAGCATCAGCAACTAAAGGTGTTACTGGTGAAGTATTATTACAATTGTGTGAAGCAAGATTGGATAATGTTGTTTTTAGAATGGGTATCGCTCCTTCTAGAAGAGGTGCACGTCAAATTGTTTCTCACAGACATGTCACAGTTAACGGTGAAGTAGTTAATATTCCTTCTTACCACCTTAGACCTGGTGACAAAGTTGCAGTTCGTGAAAAATCTAAGTCATTAGAAGCTATCGAACGTTCTTTATCTAATTCAAGTCATGTTTATGAATGGATTACATGGAACAATGATATCAAAGAGGGAACTTTCGTTTCTGTTCCTGCGAGACTTCAAATTCCAGAAAATATTAAAGAACAATTAATCGTAGAGTTGTACAACAAATAATAATTGACTTAGTCGAAATTTATGGCAATATTTAATTTTCAGAAGCCCGATAAAGTTATCATGATCGATTCAACCGATTTTGAAGGTAAGTTTGAATTCAGACCTTTAGAACCTGGTTACGGATTGACTGTTGGTAATGCACTTAGAAGAGTTTTGCTTTCAGCATTAGAAGGTTATGCAATTACATCTGTCCGCATTGAAGGTGTAGATCATGAATTTTCTACTATTCCAGGAGTTGTTGAAGACGTTACCGAAATTATCCTTAATCTTAAACAAGTACGTTTCAAACGTCAAATTGAAGATATCGATAATGAATCAGTTACAATATCTGTTTCTGGTAAAGATCAATTAACAGCTGGTGATTTTCAAAAATTTATTTCAGGTTTCCAAGTTTTGAACCCAGAACTAGTTATCTGCAACTTAGACAGCAAGATCAAACTCAATTTTGATTTAACTATCGAAAAAGGTAGAGGATACGTTCCTGCTGAAGAGAACAAGAAGCAAAACGCTGCAATTGGTACTATTTTTACAGATTCAATTTTTACTCCAGTAAAAAATGTAAAATATGCTATTGAAAACTTTCGTGTAGAGCAAAAAACAGATTATGAAAAATTAGTTTTTGAAATTAAAACTGATGGATCTATAAATCCAAAAGATGCTCTTACTGAAGCTGCAAAAGTTTTAATTCACCATTTCATGTTGTTTTCCGATGAAAGAATTACACTCGAGGCTGACGAAATTGCACAAACAGAATCATACGATGAGGAATCATTGCATATGAGACAATTGCTTAAAACCAAGCTTGTTGATATGGATCTTTCTGTAAGAGCATTAAATTGCTTGAAAGCGGCTGAAGTTGATACACTTGGTGATTTAGTATCTTTCAATAAAAATGATTTAATGAAATTCCGAAATTTTGGTAAAAAATCTTTAACTGAACTTGATGAACTTGTTGCTGTTAAAAATTTAAATTTCGGTATGGATTTAGCAAAATACAAATTAGATAAAGAATAAATTACTTCATATTTTGATCTCCAGAATGGATAGTATCAAGATGAAAGTATAAAAAAACACGTCATGAGACACGGAAAAAAATTCAATCACCTTAGCAGACAAACTGCACATAGAAAATCTATGTTAGCTAATATGGCTTGTTCTCTTATTGAGCACAAACGTATTAACACTACAGTTGCTAAAGCGAAAGCGCTTAAACAATTTGTTGAGCCATTAATTACAAAATCTAAAGCTGATACTACACACAATCGTCGTATCGTTTTTGCTTATTTGCGTAGTAAATATGCTGTAACTGATTTGTTTAGAGACGTAGCTGCAAAAGTTGGTGACCGTCCAGGTGGATACACGCGTATCATTAAAGTTGGAAATCGTTTAGGAGATAATGCTGATATGGCAATGATCGAATTAGTAGATTTCAATGAACTTTACAACGGAGGTAAAAAAGAAGTTAAAAAAGCAAAAAGCCGTCGTGGTGGTAAAGCTAAGAAAGCAGATGAAGCTACTGAAGCTTCAGTTTCTGAAACAGATACAACTACAGAAACTGCTGAGTAATTATGAAAATAATCATTCAATAAAAATCAAGGGTAAGCTAATATTAGTTTATCCTTTTTTTTTGATTTTTTTTAAATTTGAGTATTTGTTTTTTTATCAATTGCACTCTTCCTTTTTTGAGTTTGTGTTTTAATTATTCCCTCAAAAATACAATACTTCAATTAGGATGAATCAAAATAAGCTTTTTTTGAAATGCCCTTTTTTTTAAATTTTAGAATACATTTTATACACGCTCTTTTTTTGTCTTAATATCAAAAAACATAAAGGCAAAGTATTGCAACCAGTGCTTTAAAGATTTAATTTTGTCAAACAACTAACTACATTCTTAACACTCTTTTTTAGTCTGACAAGACTTCAAAAAAATTGAAAAATTCATATGAAATACACAACACGACAAAGCGCCATACTTTTATTAAGCGACGGTACCATCTTTCATGGTAGATCTATTGGCATCAAGGGAACTACTTATGGTGAAGTTTGTTTTAATACTGGTATGACCGGATATCAAGAGATTTTTACAGACCCATCTTATTATGGCCAGTTGATGGTTAGTACCAATGCACATATTGGTAATTATGGTGTTAATGACTCTGAAGTGGAGTCAGAAAGTATCAAAATTGCAGGTTTAATATGTAAAAATTTTAGTTTTAATTATTCTCGAGTAGATGCTCAAGGGAGTTTAGAGGATTATTTTTTAAAACAAAATTTAATAGGAATCTCTGACGTGGATACCCGTGCCCTAGTAAGTTACATTAGAGACCATGGCGCTATGAACGCAGTAATTTGTACTGATGACACTTCAATCGATGCACTTAAAATTGCTTTAGCTGAAGTTCCCGATATGAAAGGATTGGAATTAGCATCTAAAGTTTCTGTAACTCAACCTTATTTTTTTGGAAGTGAGAATGCAACGTATAAAATTGCAGCGTTAGATTTGGGTATAAAAACGAACATACTTCGTAATTTAGCAAAACGAGATTGTTACATCAAGGTCTTTCCTTTTGATTCTTCTTATCAAGATTTAGCAGCTTTCAATCCAGATGGTTATTTTCTCTCCAATGGTCCTGGCGATCCAGAGCCACTTGCAGGTGCGATTCAAGTTGCAAAGGAAATATTGGCAAACAATAAGCCTTTATTCGGAATTTGTCTAGGTCATCAAGTAATTGGTTTGGCCAACGGAATCTCGACTTATAAAATGTTTAATGGTCACAGAGGAATCAATCATCCTGTAAAAAATCTAATTACGGGAAAAGGGGAAATCACTTCTCAGAATCATGGTTTTGCTGTTAACAAAGATGAATTGGAAAATCATCCTGATTTTGAAATTACTCACATTCACCTTAATGATGGTACAGTTGCCGGGATGCGTATGAAAAGCAAAAATTGTTTTTCGGTTCAATATCATCCAGAAGCAAGTCCTGGGCCGCATGATTCTTCGTATTTATTTGATCAATTCATTGAAAACATTACAAGTTAATCTAAAAAAACAAACTTGTTTTTATGGAGAAAAGGAGTTGACATCTATGAAAGTCAACTCCTTTTTTTGTTAAAAACATTAATGGTTGTTCATTTTATTTTGACAAATCTACATTATTGGAGAGTTATTTGTTTTTTAATACAGGGAGAATGGGATTTTATTATTCTTTTTCCAGCTGATTGCGGGATGTTTTTAATTGAGATAAATGTGAAATTGATTTATTGCATTTGTGATTTAAATGGAGAATTTATTTAAAACACATACTAAAATAATTTTCGTATTGTGCAACTGAACTATCTATAATTTAATTACAACGTTTTCGTTAATAACATTCATTATTTTCAGATAGTGATTCAAAAAGATAGAATATATTTGTATTTAAAATATTTAAAATTCTACTATATGAGTATTATAATTAAAATTCACGCAAGACAAATTTTTGATTCTAGAGGAAATCCTACTATCGAGGTAGATGTAATTACAGACAATGGAGTTTTAGGAAGAGCTGCCGTGCCTTCTGGCGCATCAACAGGTGAACATGAAGCTGTGGAGTTACGCGATGGTGGAAAAGCCTATCTAGGAAAAGGAGTTTTGAATGCTGTGAAGAATGTAAATACGATTATCGCTGAGGAACTTGTTGGCGTTTCTGTTTTTGAACAAAATCAAATTGATCAAATGATGATTGATTTAGACGGTACTTCAAACAAATCAAACTTAGGAGCAAATGCCATTTTAGGTGTTTCTTTGGCTGTAGCCAAAGCTGCCGCAAATGAATTAGGATTACCTTTGTATCGATATGTTGGCGGTGTTTCTGCAAATACTTTGCCAGTGCCTATGATGAACATCATCAACGGCGGCTCTCATTCTGATGCGCCAATTGCTTTTCAAGAATTTATGATTTTTCCAGTAAAAGCAACTTCATTCTCTCACGCTATGCAAATGGGTACTGAAATATTTCATAGTTTGAAAAAAGTTTTGCATGATAGAGGACTTTCAACGGCCGTAGGTGATGAGGGTGGTTTTGCACCTAATTTAGCTGGGGGAACAGAAGACGCTTTAGATACTATTAAAAAAGCCGTAGAAGCTGCAGGATATACTTTTGGGGATGAAATCATGATTGCCTTAGACTGTGCAGCTGCAGAGTTTTACTCAAATGGAAAATATGATTATTCTAAATTTGAAGGAGAAACGGGTAAAGTGAGATCTTCTGAAGAGCAAGTAGATTATTTAGCGGAATTGGCAGCTAAATATCCAATTATTTCTATCGAAGACGGAATGGATGAAAATGATTGGGATGGTTGGAAATTGCTTACAGAAAGGATTGGCGACAAAGTACAATTAGTTGGGGACGATTTATTTGTTACTAACGTAGAACGCTTGTCAACAGGTATTGAAAAAGGAATCGCAAATTCCATTCTTATTAAAGTGAATCAAATTGGAACTTTAACAGAAACAATTGCAGCAGTAAACATGGCAAAAAATGCTGGGTATACCTCTGTTATGTCGCATCGTTCTGGAGAAACTGAGGATAATACAATTGCTGATTTAGCGGTAGCACTAAATTGTGGTCAAATAAAAACAGGTTCAGCATCTCGTTCGGATCGTATGGCAAAATACAATCAATTATTAAGAATTGAGGAGGAATTAGGTAATTCTGCTTATTTTCCTGGTAAAAATGCTTTTAAAATAAAATAATTCTAATTTATTTCTTAATGAAAGCCATTCACTTCATGTGAATGGCTTTTTTTTGTAATATTTAACAATTTCATTGTTGAATTCTCTTTCTAATTATTGTTTAATTCCTTAAATTTGAGAAATTATTATTTTAAAAGTTTATTTTCAATTATATTATGTCAAAAATAGCAACATTAGAAATTGATGGTAAAAAATTTGAACTTCCTGTTATCGTAGGTAGTGAAAATGAAGTTGCCGTTGATATTAACAAATTACGTGATTTGTCTGGAGTGATTACTCTTGATCCTGGATACAAAAATTCAGGTGCCTGTACTAGTGAAATTACTTTTCTCGATGGGGAACTAGGAATTCTTCGTTACAGGGGATATTCAATAGAAGATTTAGCAGCAAAAGGACATTTTCTAGAAGTATCTTATTTAGTTATTTTTGGTGAGTTGCCAACTGTAGCGCAATTAGAAAATTTTGAAACCAACATCAGAAAATATACTTTAGTCAATGAGGAAATGAAAAGCATCATTGATGGTTTTCCTAAAACAGCACATCCGATGGGTGTTTTGTCTGCATTGACAAGTGCATTAACGGCTTTTAATCCAAAGTCAGTAAATGTAGAGAATGAAAAGGAAATGTATGAGGCGGTATGTAAAACTATGGGTAAATTCTTAGTTATTGCAACTTGGACCTACAGAAAAAGTATGGGTTATCCTTTAAATTATTATGACAATACTAAAGGATATGTAGAAAACTTCATGCGATTAATGTTTGAATTGCCTACAGGACCTTACACGCCAAATCCAGTAGTTATTGATGCTTTGGATAAATTATTTATTCTTCATGCAGATCATGAACAAAACTGTTCTACCTCTACAGTAAGAATGGTAGGATCCTCACACGCAGGATTGTTTGCCTCTATCTCAGCTGGAGTTTCAGCACTTTGGGGACCTTTACACGGTGGAGCAAACCAAGCTGTATTAGAAATGTTAGAAGAAATTCATAGAACTGGTGGTGATGCTGATAAATATTTGGCTAAAGCCAAAGACAAAAATGATCCATTCCGTTTGATGGGATTTGGTCACAGAGTTTACAAGAATTTCGATCCAAGAGCGAAGATTATCAAAAAAGCGGCTGATGAAGTACTGGCTACTTTAGGGGTTGATGATCCAATTCTTGCGATTGCAAAAAAATTAGAGGAATCAGCACTTGTTGATGAGTACTTTGTTTCAAGAAAATTATATCCTAACGTAGATTTTTATTCTGGAATTATTTACAGAGCTTTAGGGATACCAACAGATATGTTTACTGTAATGTTTGCAATAGGTCGTTTACCAGGTTGGATTGCACAATGGAAAGAAATGAGAGAAAATAAAGAACCAATAGGAAGACCGAGACAGATTTATACTGGTCATCCTTTGAGGGATTTTAAAACATCCGACAATAGATAAAATCACTGTAAAAAGCTTCACTATTTTGTGAAGCTTTTTTTATATTTGTCAAAAGCGAAAAACACAAGTTAGAGTTAAACGTACATAATGAAACATCACGGCTTCGAGCTGTAGTGCTAGGTTTAGCAACTCATAATGGACCGACACCGACTGTTGAAGGCATACGATCCAAAATCATTAGAAAATATTATAGTTGGTACGTATCCAATGGAGAAAGATTTGGTTCATGAAATGGAAGCTTTTAGTGCTGTTTTAAAAAAATATAATGTAAAGGTGTATCGACCTGAAATGATTTAAAATTACAATTAAATCTTTAGTAGAGACATTGGTTTTGTAATTGATAACATTTTTATAAAGTCTAATATTTTGCCAGATCGTGAACGAGAACTCGAGGCGATTCAATATCTAATAGAAACAATTAATCCAAAAAAAGTGGTTCGTCCACCAGAGGAGGTTCATATAGAAGGTGGTGATGTGATGTTGTGGGAAAATTATATTTTTGTGGGAACTTATAAAGGAGGCGACTATAAAGAATACATTACTGCACGAACCAATTTACTGGGTGTACAGTACCTCAAGAATTTATTTCCAAACAGAATTATTAAAGAGTTTGATTTGGTAAAATCAAAAACTGAAGCTAAATACAACGCGTTACATTTAGACTGTCGTTTTCAACCTGTAGGAAATGACAAAGGGATTGTTTACAAAAATGGTTTTCGGGAATAGGCTGATTACTTATTTCTAGTTGATCTTTTTGGAAAAGAAAACCTATTTTACCTAACTAGAGATGAAATGTACCAGATGAATTCTAATATTTTCTCTATTGACACGCATGTTGTGGTTTCTGAACGAAATTTTACGCGACTCAATAATTGGTTGCGTGAAAACGGCTTTGTTGTCGAAGAAATTCCATGTTCCGAAATTGCGAAACAAGAAGGATTGCTACGATGCTCTACTTTGCCTTTAATTAGAGAATAATTTCGTAGAGACGCACCGTAGAGACGCACTGCAGTGCGTCTCTACAATAATAAAAAAATAAAATATCATGAAACAAACTACCAATTCTATTTTGATGATTCGCCCGGTTGCGTTTAGAATGAATGAGCAAACTACAGTCAATAATTATTATCAAAAAGTACTAGATGGACTTTTACCAGCAACAGTGAACGCAAAAGCACAGCAAGAGTTTGATACTTTTGTAGAAAAATTGATTGCTGTGGGTGTCGATGTCACAGTTGTTGACGACGACTCAAATCTCGATACTCCCGACAGTATTTTCCCGAACAACTGGATTTCATTTCATGAAAATGGCGATGTTGCATTATACCCAATGTTTGCTGAGAATCGCAGAGCCGAACGTCGTGAAGATATATTAGATCTGCTAGAAGACAAAGGTTTTGTGATTAATAATATCGTTGATTATACAAGTGCGGAGGAAGATGGTTTTTTCTTAGAAGGAACAGGAAGTTTGCTCTTAGACCGAACCAATTCAAAAGCATATTGCGCTCTGTCCCCGCGAGCAGACGAAGAATTATTTATTGAATTCTGTGAAGATTTTGATTATGCACCCGTAATTTTTGAAGCCTTTCAAACTGTGGATTCAGAACGAAAATTGATTTATCATACCAACGTCATGATGTGTCTCGGAGAAACTTTTGCCGTAATTTGTTCAGATTGTATCGATGATAAGAAAGAGCGTAAAATGGTGCTGGATAACCTAAGAGAAAATGGGAAAGAAGTCATTTTAATTACCGAGTCTCAAATAAATAATTTTGCTGGAAATATGTTGGAACTTCGTGGAGCAAATGACAAACGCTATTTGGTTATGAGTGCTTCGGCACATCAAGTGCTAACTCCCAAACAGATTGAACAGCTAGAAAAACATGCTGAAATTTTGAGTTCTAGTTTAGATACGATTGAAGCCTGTGGCGGAGGAAGTGCCCGATGCATGATGGCTGAAATTTTCTTGCCAAGAAAGTAATAAAAAGGCGGATAGGATTAAATTCTTATCCGCTTTTTTTATTTCTATATCGAGAGATTCCCTTTTATAATATTGATAATTGCACTCACAATATATTGTATTCCTATTGCAATTACAATGAATCCTACAATTCTTGAAATCGCTATAATCCCCGATGCTCCCAGTATTTTAGCGAGATAATGAGCACTTTTTAGAATGATAAAAATGGCAACTGCAATGGCAAGAATCGCAATCGAGGAAATAATAATTTCCATTGTAGTGTTGTGCTCCTGATAAAATGCGATTAGTAATGAGATTGATCCAGGTCCAGCCAGCATGGGTATTGCCAGCGGGGTCAATGCAATATCATTTCGTTGTTGCGCATCCGTTTCGGCTTTTTTATTGATGCCTCGTTTCTTAGTAAATTTTCCTGAAAGTAATGAAAAACCGGAACTTACAATAATAATTCCACCCGCAATACGCAATGCATCAATGCTGATTCCGAAAAAAAGCAGGACGTATTGTCCAATAAAAAAGGAGACAATTAGAATTATAAATACATTTATTGCTGTCCATAGTGAAATTCTAGAACGCTCTTTTTTAGTATCATTTTGCGTTAGTCCCACAAAAATTGGTACAGTCCCTATTGGGTTTAAAACAGAGAAAAGAGCCACAAATAGATAAATGAATAAGTCCATATTTTATGTTTAAGAGTGTAAAAATACTCTTTTTTTGTTTTTTAATGTTAGGCGAATGTTTTTATTAGCGGCATAACAAAACCTTAAAATTACCAATCGAATAAACCTTTTTGATTACTTTTGTTAAATATATTATTTGAAAATGACAAAGAATAAAAAAACATTAGTACTTGGAGCGACAACTAAACCAGAACGGTACGCCTTCAAAGCGGTAAGCATGTTGGTCGATAAAGGACATTCAGTGCTTGCGTTGGGACAAAATGCGGGCGAAGTAGCAGGTGTCAAAATCCAGACGAAAGCCATTCCATTAAAAAACATCGATACGGTTACCCTATATTTAAACCCAACACGCCAACGCGATTATTATAATTATATCGTTGAGGCCAAACCCAAACGTGTGATTTTCAATCCTGGGACTGAAAATCCAGAATTCTATCAATTGTTGAAATTGAATGATATTAAAGTAGAAGTAGCCTGTACTTTAGTTTTGTTGACGACCAATCAGTATTAGATTTTTTCGAAGCTATTTCCTGCTATCCATTTCAATCTTTTGATAAAACAGTATTTTTCTATATAAATAAAGGAGCTTCCGTTGGTCGCTCTTTTTTTATGAGAAAAAAGGACTGTTTTATTCAAAAGGATTTCCATTTTTATCAGGGCTACGGTTCAAGTATCTAACACAAATAGTAGAGAATCAATTCTTTTAGCGCTGTTTTCTAAAGTTTAACAGTAAAAATTTCTAAATCAATGTAGCACATTAAAAGGAAGCCTAGATTTGCAAGTACTATTAGGAACTTTGTAATTACTAATAAAGTTTATCGATGAACTCGTACTTAAAATCGAGTTACAGTTGTGGTTTTTTTACTAATCAGTAGAAGTCCTAATAAAGTGATCATTCCATTTACAAGAATCAATTCATTATCGAATACATAACCCCATAATAAAGTTTTTGAATTTTCGCTGATCAAGAAGGTAATGGCTGGTGATGCTAAACAAACTAGAGGAACAAATTTATCTTGCACTGTTTTTGATTGCACTAATAATCCAAAGCAATACAATCCTAAAAGTGGACCATACGTATACGAGGCAACCCGAAAAATCATGCCCACCACAGAACTATCGTTGATCGCGTTAAATAAAATAATTACCAAAAACATTAGGAACGAAAAGGTAATATGAACAGCATGTCTCGTTCGCACTACATTGGGTTTGCTTCGATTTTCTTCTTTGTCCATTCCTAAAAAATCAATGCAAAACGAGGTTGTAAGTGCTGTTAATGCAGAGTCTGTAGTAGCAAAGGTCGCTGCGGTTAAACCCAATAAGAAAATTATAGATGGAATTAGTGCCAAATGGTTAAAAGCTATTTCAGGAAAAAGTAAATCGGTTCTTGGCTTTCCTGTTACTAAATCTGTCGGAACTTCAATTCCGTTTTTAGCTGCATAAATATAAAGTAAAGCGCCTACGCTAAGAAAGAATATATTAATCGCAACAAATATCCCTGTAAAAGTGAACATGTTTTTTTGGGCTTCGCCAATGGTTGCACAACTTAAATTTTTCTGCATCAAATCCTGATCCAAACCTACCATGGCGATGGTAACGAATATACCACCCACGATTTGTTTTACAAAATGGAATTTACTGCTAATGAAATCCTCAAAAAAGAATACTTTAGAATAGTTGCTGTTTTTCACTGCTTCAAAAGCTTCAAAAGCAGAGAAATCCAAACTATTGCAAATAAACACAATAGTCAAGAAAACCGAAGTAACCAGAAAAAATGTTTGTAAAGTATCGGTGATAATGATCGTTTTTAATCCGCCACGATAGGTATAAGCAAATATCAATGCCAAGGAAATAAACACGGTCATCGCAAAAGGAATTCCATAAAAATCAAAAACAAAACGCTGTAATACGATCACCACAAGATACAGTCGGAAAGCCGATCCAATCGTTCGGCTAATTAGGAAAATAGTGGCAGCAGTTTTATAGGAATACAGACCTAAACGTTGTTCGATATACCCATAAATAGAAGTCAGGTTCATCCGGTAATACAAGGGTAGTAATACTTTTGCAATGATAATAAAGCCAATGGCATTGCCTAAAACAAATTGAAAATATTTAAATTGTTCTCCATTTGGAGCGCCAACTTCCCCAGGAACAGAGATAAAAGTAACTCCAGAAAGTGCTGTTCCAATCATCCCAAAAGCGACTAAGTACCATTTAGAGTTTTTATTGGCTTTAAAAAACGCATCATTTCCGTTGTCTTTTTTGCTTACTGTGTAGGAGATGAAAAATAAAATTCCAAAATAAACGATTATGAGTGTTAAAATGGTGCTCGGAGTCATTGCAGTTTTTATTTGAAGCCAAAATACGATTTTTTGGTTAATTCGTTTGTGGGTTATTTCATTTGTTTGAAAAAGTGTCAATGTGCAGGTTCGATTGCACAAATTACCAATGGAACAATTAAACTAATTAACTACTTTTGTTGTTATGGAATTCTCATCAAAACTTATAGAAAAAGCAGTCAATGAAATGTCTCAATTGCCAGGAATTGGTAAGAGAACAGCACTGCGATTAGTATTGCATTTATTAAAACAACCCAAGGAACAAACCGGTTTTTTATCGCAAGCCTTAGTTGCGATGCGTGAAGATATTAAGTATTGCAACAGCTGTCATAACATCTCGGATAGTGAGCGGTGTGAAATTTGTGCCAATCAAAACAGAAACCAACAAATTATCTGTGTTGTAGAAGATATTCGGGATGTGATGGCCATTGAAAACACCGGACAGTTTAGAGGAATTTATCATGTTTTAGGTGGCAAAATTTCTCCAATTGATGGAGTGGGTCCCAGTCAGTTGAATATCACTACGCTTGTTGAAAAAGTAAAATCAGGTAGTGTGATTGAAGTTATTTTTGCTTTAAGCTCCACTATGGAGGGAGATACCACTAATTTTTACATTTACAAACAAATTGGGGATAGTGACATAATCATGTCTACAATAGCCAGAGGAATTTCGGTAGGAGACGAACTGGAATATGCCGATGAAGTTACCTTAGGAAGAAGTATTTTGCAAAGAGTACCTTTTGAAAAATCATTTAAAAATAATTAAACCAGATAATGAACAGCGAAGCTTTTTAAATACTAAATGAAAAGCTATATTTGTTTATAAAATAGTAAAAAATGAGCAAATCCGTACTCTATTTGTTGTTTGTTAGCGTATTGTTTACTTCTTGTATTCCAACTCAAGATTTAATTTACCTTCAAAATAAGAACAATTCCGATGCTGCGAATACCATTTCGGCTGTAGAGTCAAAGCCCTACAGGTTGCAAACAAATGACATTATAAGCATCACCATCAAAGCTATAGATCCTAAATTAGTAGCGATGTTTAGCCCTACTAATGAGGGAAGTGTGGTCGGTAAATCAGATTCAGGACTTTATTTTGATGGTTTTACAGTTGATGATCATGGAGCCATTAGAATTCCTATTTTGGGAGAGTTAAATGTTATTGGTTACACCTTAGAAGAGATTAGAGTACGAATTGAAAAGCAACTCCTAGCTGAATATTTTAATAAAGAGGCTAATATTTTTGTTACCGTTAAATTAGGAGGTCTTAGATTTACCATCAACGGAGAAATAGCGAGTCCGGGTACAAAAACGTTATTTCAAGAACAAGTCACTATAATGGAGGCTATCGCAAATGCTGGCGATATCACTATTACTGGTGATCGAAAAGCCGTAACCGTGATGCGAAAAACTCCTACAGGAGTTGTTATGCAAGATATAGATCTTACAGATATCAATGCAATGAAATCCCCTTTTTACTATTTGCAGCCCAATGATTATATTTACATAAAACCACTCAAGCAAAAAACTTGGGGGACTGGAAAGACAGGAATAGAATCTCTAGGAACTATTATTACCTTGTTGTCTTTGGCAACAACTACTTTTTTGCTTTTAAAAAATTAAAACACCGCCCAAAATATGTTAGATTTAAAAGATTTTTCGATTTTTGAAAACCAAGTCAGTTTTGACTTTAAGGGGTTCTTAATAAAAATCGGGAGTTATTGGAAGTGGTTTTTGATAAGTTTACTCATTACTTTCACCATTGCGTATCAGGTGAATATTCGTAAAGAAAAAATATACGGCATGGATACGCTTATTTCTGTGAAAGAAGAAAGCAATCCTTTGTTTACATCCAATACCAGCTTGGTCTTTAATTGGGGTGGGACTTCAGATCAAGTTCAGACCATTACCACTACTTTACAGTCCAGATCTCATAATGAATTGGTGGTCGATAAATTGCAATTCTACATTAATTATCTGGTACAAGGAGAATACAATTTAATAGATGGATATGGATCGGTTCCCTTTTATGTAACTATAGATAAATCAAAAGGACAAGTATCAGGCACTTTAATTGGGATTAAATTTATTAATGAAAACACTTATGAAATTACAATTCCATTTCAGAACCAGAGTGCTTCTTTAATTACGTATGCTGATCAGTCCTATAGCACCACTGCGGTTGCTGCCGAGGATTTTGTTCAACGGTACAAAGTGGGCGAAAAAGTGTCGTTGCCTTTTTTGAATTGGAAGTTACAGATAAATGAAAATCCTGGTTTTTATAAAGGGAATGAATATTTTGTACAGTTTAATGATTTTAACGGAACCGTTGGAACCTACAGAGGGATTAATGTTAAATCAGATGAAAAAGGCAGTTCGATAATCACTTTAGCAATGCAAGGCCCTAATAAAGCCAGAATGGTAGAATACTTGAATGCCACAGTCAAGATGTTGATAAAAAGGCAGTTAGACGGGAAGAACCAATTTGCTACCAATACGATAGCTTTTATTGACAGCACGTTAGTGGCCATGGAGTCGCAGCTCAAGGAAACGGGAAACGAATTAAAATCATTTAGAAAAGGTAAAAATATATACGACATTGAAGAAGGTGGTTCTAAATTTTCTGAAAAGATTTTGAGCTTTGATGTACAGAAAGATGAGGTAAATCGTAAAATAGCCTATTACAATTCGTTGAAAGCTTACTTAAAAAGTAGCGTAAACTATGCTAAACTTCCTGCGCCAACTGTAGCAGGGATTGACGATCCCAATATTGTTGTAAATGTTTCTAAGTTAATCGCTTTATCAACACAACGCTCTGAAATGGCTTATGCCGTAAAAAGCGACAAAATATTCAAGGATTTTGATAATCAGATGGAGGCCATCAAAAATGTTTTGTTAGAAAATATTGCTACTGCCAAATCGGCTTTACAATATGATTTAGCTATGGTAAGCAGTAAAATAAATGAAACTGAAAGCACGATAAAACAACTTCCCGAGGATCAGCAAGAACTTATTAAAATTAAACGAAAATATGATTTAAGTGATAATATTTACAGTACGTTCCTTCAAAAAAGAAGCGAAGCAGATATTGTAAAAGCGGCCAACTTATCGGATGTTCATTTTATTGATCCTGCAAAGGATGTAGGAGGCGGACTTATCGGGCCCAAAACATCCGTTAATTATGTCTTGGCTTTGTTTCTGGGAATACTGATCCCATTGATTTTTGTATTTACTATTTTCTTTATCAATAATTCTGTTCAAAATGCAGAGGATATTAGTAAAATGACAAAGCTTCCGTTGATAGGTATTGTTGGTGTGAATAAGGAAAGCACCAACTTAGCGGTTTTTGACAGACCAAAATCTGCGCTATCAGAATCTTTTAGAGCCATTCGATCTTCGCTCCAATTTTTGTACAAGCAACAAAATTTAGACGGAGCAAAAACGCTAATGATTACATCTTCAGTAAGTGGGGAGGGAAAAACATTTTGCGCTATAAACATCGCTACAGTTTTTGCCTTGAGCGAGAAAAAGACGGTTGTTTTAGGATTGGATTTAAGAAAACCAAAGCTGTTTGCCGAATTTAATTTGTCTAATGAAGTGGGGATAGTCAATTATTTAATTAAACAAAAAACGATCGATGAAATAACAAACCATACGCACATACCATTTCTGGACGTTATATTGTCAGGACCAATTCCGCCAAATCCCTCAGAGATGATCCTGAGCGAAGGTATGGGCGAATTGATAGAAGAGCTGAAGAAAAAATACGATTATATTATTCTGGACACACCACCGGTAGGTTTGGTGTCTGACGCTCTAGAGTTGGTTCAATATTGTGATGTAACCTTATATATCGTAAGGCAGAATTTTACTAAAAAAGACATGATTACTTTATTAAACAATAGGGTAAAAAGAGGTGAATTGCGAAACGCCAGTATTATTTTGAATGGTTTAGAAAATAAAGCAAAATATGGTACAGGATACGGATATGGGTACGGCTATGGAAACTATGCAAATGGTTATTATGAAGAAGAGAGAACCAAAAAGTGGTATCAAAGAATTGGAGAGAAAATCCTAAAGAAACAAATAAAGTAATTTTTTATAACAAAAGCAGATGCTAGAAGCAACCAAAAGTACGGTTTTGATAACAGGAGGCGCAGGATTTATAGGTTCTAATCTGTGTGAGTATTTTTTGTCCCAAAGCTATAAAGTGATTTGTTTTGATAATTTTGCAACAGGCTACAGGCATAATTTAAAAGACTTTATCAATCATCCTAATTTCAATTTGATTGAAGGAGATATACGCAATGCTAGCGAATGCAATAACGCAGTGCAGGGAGTAGATTATGTCTTGCACCAAGCCGCCTTAGGTTCTGTACCCAGATCGATTAATGATCCGGTTACAACCAATGATGTTAATATTGCTGGTTTTTTGAATATGTTAGTAGCCTCTAGGGATGCCAAAGTAAAACGGTTTGTGTATGCGGCAAGTTCCTCGACTTACGGTGACTCCGAAGCGTTGCCAAAAGTGGAAGACGTGATTGGAAAGCCACTTTCGCCTTATGCTATTACAAAATTTGTGAATGAATTGTATGCGGATATATTTAGTAGAACGTATGGTTTAGAAACGATTGGGTTGCGTTATTTTAATGTTTTCGGTCGAAAACAAGATCCAAACGGTGCCTATGCTGCGGTTATTCCTAAATTTGTAATGCAGTTGATGCAATTAGAAAGTCCAAAAATAAACGGTGATGGAAATTATTCCCGTGATTTTACCTATATCGATAATGTGATCCAGATGAATGCTTTGGCCATGCTTACCCAAAATCCAGAGGCCATTAATACGGTTTACAATACCGCGTATGGCGATCGGAATACATTGAACAATTTAGTAGGGTATTTAAAAGAGTATCTCGCGGCATACGATGAAAGAATTGGAACTGTTCCTATTGCTTATGGACCCAACAGAGCGGGGGATATCCCACACTCTTTGGCAAGTATTGATAAAGCAAAAATGCTGTTGGGCTATGATCCAAAGTATTCCATGCAGGAAGGACTAAAGGAAGCGGTGGAGTGGTATTGGAATAATTTGAAGTGAGGAGTGAGGAGTGAGAAGTGGGAAGTGAATAGTGAGAAGTGAATAGTGAGAAGTGAATCGTGAGAAGTGAGGAGTGAGGAGTGAGGAGTGAGAAGTGAGAAGTGAGGAGTGAGGAGTGAGAAGTGAGGAGTGAGGAGTGAGGAGTGAATCGTGAATAGTTAGAAGTGAGAAGTGAATAGTGAAAAGTGAATAGTGAGAAGTAAATGAAAATTAGAATAGTTGGATAAAACAGAAAATAAAGAAATGAAAATTACAAAAATATGTTGCATTGGAGCGGGATATGTAGGAGGTCCAACCATGGCAGTAATAGCTCAAAAATGTCCGGAAATTCAGGTCACAGTAGTCGATTTAAATGAAGAGCGAATTGCGGCCTGGAATGATGAAAATGTAAATAATATACCTATTTATGAACCGGGTTTGAGCGAAATTGTTGCCGAAGCGAGAGGTAGAAACTTATTTTTTTCTACTCAGGTTGAAAAAGCAATTGAAGAAGCGCAAGTTATTTTTATTTCGGTGAATACCCCAACCAAAACCTATGGAAAAGGGAAAGGAATGGCAGCTGACTTGAAATATATTGAATTGTGTGCCAGACAAATTGCAAAGGTTGCAAAAGACAATAAAATAGTAGTCGAAAAATCGACACTTCCTGTACGTACCGCTGAGGCTATCAAAAGCATTCTAGATAATACGGGCAACGGCGTACAATTTCAAATTTTGTCAAATCCAGAATTTTTAGCCGAGGGAACTGCTGTTGATGATTTACTACATCCAGACCGTATATTAATTGGAGGAGATTCCTCTGAGGACGGTCAAAGAGCAATACAAGCACTGGTTGATGTGTACGCAAATTGGGTTCCCGTTGATAAAATATTGACTACTAATGTTTGGTCGTCAGAATTGTCTAAGCTGACAGCAAATGCCTTCTTGGCACAACGTATTTCATCAATAAATGCAATGTCTGAGCTGTGTGAAAAAACAGGAGCAAATGTAAATGAAGTTGCAAAAGCAATAGGAATGGATAGCCGAATTGGATCTAAATTTCTGAAAGCTTCGGTAGGTTTTGGTGGTTCTTGTTTCCAAAAAGACATTCTGAATTTAGTTTACATAGCAAAATCATACGGATTGCATCAGGTAGCAGATTATTGGGAACAGGTGATTATTATGAACGATCATCAAAAAAGACGTTTTTCCAACCGTATTGTCCAAACACTATACAATACGGTGTCCGACAAAAAAATAACTTTTTTAGGATGGGCTTTTAAAAAAGATACTAATGATACAAGAGAATCAGCAGCTATTTATATTGCGGATGATTTGATAAATGAACATGCGCAAATTGCGGTTTATGATCCTAAAGTATCCCTTAAAAAGATACAGGATGATTTAAATTATCTGAATTCTAGAACTAGTGAAGATAATGCCAGTAGCGTCTTTTCCTTTGAAAATCCATACGAAGCCTGTCAAAATGCCCATGCCATCGCAGTGCTCACTGAATGGGATGAGTTTACAACCTATGATTGGCAGAAAATATACGATTCGATGCAAAAACCAGCTTTTATTTTTGATGGGAGAAATTTGTTGAATGGCCCAGCATTAGAAGCAATTGGTTTTGTTTATCAGGCTATTGGTTCTTAAATCCTCACCCCAGCCCTTTCCGAAGGATAGGGAGGCTAAGCGAAAAAAAGGAGTTTGTTTATTAAATAAATTTGTACCTGTTAGATAGCTAGTAAAATTAGTTTTCGGCTGCGATTCTCGATACATTTTTATAAAAATGCTTTCGCTATTTTATAAAATACTTCTCGAAGCGCTCGGTAGCTATCGGGATCAGACAGTGAAATCGAAGATTAATTAATACCCAAAAAACAATATTAAAAACAGGAATATTTTAGTGTTATGCCAACGTATTTTACTTCCTATTACCACGCATTCCCGTATTGTTTTTTTTGATCATGACAAATTGAAGATTTAGCGAACACCACTTAAATAAAAGTAATTGCCCTAAAAAAGTAAAACCATACTATTATATTAAAAGCGCGATCGCTATTGAAAGTAGTTTAAATAGTAATGTGGTAATTTGCGGTTAAAACGGATATAAGCGAGTCAAGTAGTTTCGCTAACACATAATTTAGTGCCGATTTGTGTAATTCCTGGCTAAAAATAGTTAGCGAACAATAAACAGATATTTATATAAAATAACGGAATAACAAGAAGATGTTATTTCAATACAAAGAAAATGATGAATTGGTATGTAGTGTATACAAAGCCCAAATGGGAGAAAAAAGTTGCAGAACAATTAAAAAATAAAGGGATTGCTTGCTATTGCCCGTTGGTTATGCAGGTTCGGCAATGGTCTGATCGAAAGAAAAAGGTAGAAGTGCCCTTGTTCAATTCGTATGTTTTTGTTCAATTGCCTGATAAAGAACGAAATATGGTTTTTCAATCAGTAGGCGTGGTGCGTTATTTGTTTTGGCTGGGTAAGCCTGCCATTGTTCGTGATGAAGAAATTGAAACCATAAAAAAATGGTTAGATCCGGCTCAAGCCAATGATGTAAGCCTATTTTCCTTTCAGGTAGGGGATGCCATACAATTAGAATCAGGACCTTTTTCCAGTCAAAAAGCAACTGTTCAAGAAGTAACAAATACGCATTATGTGCTAGTTTTAGAGTCTTTGGGATGTGTTTTAAAAATGAAAATCAAGTAGTTTACGAAAACAGTACCTGTTTTTGGTATATTGTATTTCTGAGCATCTCAACTGCGCTCGATGTGACCAAATCAGATTACGGGTTCGGTTGATTTAAATACTGTGGTACCCGTTTTTAATTGCTGCTATTCAATTTTTTTATCACTAATTTAGGTGATATTTGAATGTAGATTAAAGCAAGTTACTGCCTCTTTCTTTTTGAATTTCAATCATTTATCATGTGTACACTGTTTGAGAAAAAATGGCTAGACGATCAACTGTAAATTATACAACCAAAAATGACATAATGTTTCTATCTTTGCCCACTTATAATTTTCTGTACGCTGCTTTTTATGTGGGTGTGGAGTGCGAAGCAGTAGGATAAAGTGAATAAACGCTGCTTTTAATTAATCAAAATGGATTCAAGTATAAAAATAGCGGTAATTGGTTTGGGTTATGTTGGTTTGCCATTGGCACGATTATTTGCCACCAAATATGCTGTAGTAGGGTATGATATTAATCACTCCAGAGTTGCTGCGCTACAATCTGGTTTAGATAGTACGTTTGAAGTAGATGAGGTCACACTGCAGAACGTTTTAGTTCCTGCCCCAACTGATGCCCCAGGTTTGTATTGCACCACTGATGTAAATGCTATTGCAGCATGTACCTATTATATTGTAACCGTTCCTACACCAGTTGATAAAAACAACCGTCCCAATTTGACTCCTTTATATAAATCGAGTGAAACCGTTGGTAGTGTTTTAAAGAAAGGGGATATTGTTATTTATGAATCTACCGTATATCCCGGCGTAACTGAGGAAGAATGTGTGCCTGTTTTAGAACGGGTATCAGGAATGCAATTCAATGTTGATTTTTTTGCAGGCTATTCTCCTGAACGCATTAATCCAGGCGATAAAGAACATACGGTTGAAAAAATTTTGAAAATCACGTCGGGTTCTACACCAGAAACAGGACGTCAAGTCAATGAATTATATCAATCGGTTATTACTGCGGGAACGCACTTGGCACCTTCAATAAAAGTGGCTGAAGCGGCCAAAGTAATCGAGAACTCCCAGCGCGATATTAATATTGCTTTCGTAAACGAGTTGGCTAAAATATTCAATTTGATGCAAATTGATACGCAAGCCGTTTTAGCAGCAGCACGAACCAAATGGAATTTTTTACCCTTTAAACCGGGTTTGGTAGGTGGGCATTGTATCGGAGTTGATCCTTATTACTTAGCCCAACGCGCTCAAGAATTTGGTTACCATCCTGAGATTATACTAGCAGGAAGGAGATTGAATGATAGCATGGGCGAATACGTGGCCTCTCAAGTAGTTAAACTGATGATTAAAAAAGGAATTTCGGTAAATGGTGCTACTGTTTTGATGTTAGGAATTACCTTTAAGGAAAACTGTCCCGATGTTCGCAATACAAAAATTGTAGATGTAATTGCTGCCTTAACCGATTATGGTATTGCAGTAACTACTTATGATCCTATTGCTAATCCCTTGGAAGTAAAAAAAGAATACAATCTAGTTACTAATAATGAATTGCCTAAACAGCAATTTGATGCTGTCGTACTTGGAGTAGCGCACGATCAGTTTTTAGGATTGGATTATTCGCTTTTGCAAAAACCAACGAGTTTGTTGTACGATGTTAAAGGCGTGTTGGGTACAATAGCAGATGGAAGACTGTAGTCCTTGTAAAACAAAATCATAGTTTAATAAATACATTTTTATGGAAAAGCATTTAATAAAACATGTTATACTCACAGGAGGCGTTGGTAGTAGGTTATGGCCACTTTCTCGTAAAAGTCAACCCAAGCAATACCTTGCTATTTTTGATGGAAAGTCTTTATTTGAAATGACGGTAGACCGCAATCGCGCTATTGCCGATACTATATTGGTTGTGGGTAATATCGACAATTGTCATTTGAGTAAACAAGTATTAGAAAAATCAAAAACAGAATATATCGATATTATTGAGTCTACGCCAAGAAACACAGCTGCGGCTATCGCTTTTGCAGCTTTTGCATCAGGGCCAGATGATATATTAATTGTTACACCATCAGATCACATTATTGGCGGGATGGAGTTGTATGAAGCGGCCATTCAAGAAGCTATTGCAAAAGCAGCTAACGGGTTTATCGTAACTTTTGGAATTATCCCTACGAAACCCGAAACAGGCTATGGGTATATAGAACGCAAAGGGGATGACGTGGTTTCCTTTAGAGAAAAACCAAATCAAGTAATGGCTAGAGAGTTTATCGCTAGAGGGAATTTTCTGTGGAACAGCGGTATGTTCTGCTTTAGAGCAGCGGTGTTTTTAGAGGAATTAAAGCTGTATGCTCCTGAAGTATACGAAACTTCAAAATTAGCTTGGGAAAACAATAAGGCGGGAAATTTAGATTTGGATCTCTCTCTGGCTATTCCTTCTATTAGTATTGATTATGCGGTAATGGAACGCAGTAAAAAAATAAAAGTGGTGTCGTCTCAATTTGAATGGTCCGATTTAGGATCCTTTGAATCCGTGTATGATTATTTGATCAGCATAGGTCATCCAGTAGATGAAAATGGGAATATGGTCATTGGAACCACTAATTATACGGCTTTTGTAGGGGTCAAGGATACTATTTTTGTACATACCGATACCGCTAATTTAATTTTGAAAAAAGAATTTTCACAGGATGTCAAGAGTGTGTATAATGCTCTTGAACGCGATAAGTCAGATTTGTTGAATTAGTAAATTTGATCAAGTATATTTTTTAACAATTAGGGTTAAGTGATCATTCGTACATAATAGTCTTTATAGCCAATCAATTTTATCTTTGAGTATTTCAAAAAAATAGCATGAAAAAAATATTAGTTACTGGTTGCGCTGGCTTTGTTGAATCTCATTTGTGTGCTCGTTTAATCAACGAGGGTCACGATATTATTTTTTGGAAAAATATTTTACTGGTGACAAAAAAACATTTTACATTTGCTTGGCAATCTTCGTTTTGAGGTGATGGGTCATGATATAAAAGAACCGTTTTTAGCAGAGGTTGATGAAATCTAGAACCTCGCTTGTCCAGCTAGCCCAGTCAACGATCAGTACAATCCTATAAAAACGATTGAGACATCCGTAATGGGAGCTATTAATATCTTAGAACTTTCAAAGTGCGTGAAACCTAAAATATTACAAGCAAGTACAAGTGAAGTTTATGACGATTCAACCGTGCAACCAAAGCCGGAGAGCTATTTTGGAAATGTAAACCCTATCGGAATTCGTTCTTGCTATGACAAAGGGAATCATTGTGACGAGAATTTGTTTATGGATTACCACAATCAAAATCAAGTAAATATTAAAATCATCCGTATTTTAATACTCACGGCCCTAATATAAATCCTGCTGATGATCGTGTAGTTTCTCATTTTATCGTTCAAGCATTATAAAAATAAGGCATCACTACTTTTGGAGATGGTATACAAACCCGTTCTTTTCAATATGTAGATGATCTAGTAGAAAGAATGATCCGAATGATAGATTCTGAGGATAGTTTTCTAGGTCATGATAACATTGGTAATCTAAATGAATTTACGATTGTTGAACATGCTGAGGCCGTAATTGTCTTAAAAGGTTCTAAATCAAAAATCACACACCTGTCGCTGCCTCAGAAAGATCCTAAACAGCATCAGTCCGGTATTACCTGTACAAAAGGAAAGCTACAAGGATATGGACCTAAAGTACAACTCAATGAAGACCTGATTAAAAACCATAGACTGTTTCAAAGCTATTGTATAAAAATAGATATGCGCCAAATACAACACCTTAGATGGCTCATAATTACATTCAAAAAAACATAACCTTATCTTAATAAATTCAAGAGCCTACCCATACCAGCGCTAGACTAGAACAAAACTAGACAGGAAAAATTAAAAAGAAAAAACATAATGATAAACAAGCTTAAATTATTTATTGCTAAAAAATTTGACACCCTCTATTATTTTTACAAATATATCGGGAACAATATTTTTTTATTACTTCTTTTTAATTTTTTGTACGTTTTAATGGATGGTTTGGGTTTAACCATGTTTATCCCCTTACTACAAATAGCTGACGGTAACACCAATATGGATGGTGCGAACGGTAAATTAATTGAATATACACAATTAATGTTCGATTTTTTACATCTATCAATGAACGTGGTTTCCATGTTGTTACTTATTATTTTATTATTTGTACTCAAGGCGGTATTTACCTATTTCACTATGGCGTATCAAGTAATAAATTTAGAGGCATTTGTTAAAAAAATCCGTATTGCTAATACTGTAGGCCTTAGCTCACTTCAGTACAGTGAGTTTGTCTCTACTGATATTGGCCGTTTGCAAAACACGCTTACTGGTGAGGCTAACTTAGTTGTTAATGCTTGCCGTTCCTACATCGAGACAATAAAAAATGGCATGGTGGTTATGGTGTATCTTGGTTTTGCTTTTTTTATGGACTGGAAATTTTCTCTGTTAGTTGTAGTAGGAGGAGCACTTTCTAATGTCCTCTATAGATTGTTTTATAAGCATACCATTGCATTGTCAATAGAAAATACAAAATATGCACATGAATATTCTGGTTTGGTCATTCAATCAGTAAATAATTTTAAATATTTGAAGGCAACCCAGCGCAATAAATTATTAAACACTCGGATGCTTAAGGTTTTAGATCTAGCGATTGAAA
Source organism: Flavobacterium sp. DT2-2 (assembly GCA_051990185.1). Taxonomy (GTDB): domain Bacteria; phylum Bacteroidota; class Bacteroidia; order Flavobacteriales; family Flavobacteriaceae; genus Flavobacterium. The sequence continues at coordinate 86,938 of JAFCUE010000005.1, forward strand.
ATGCTATTAAAGGTGGTAAGTTAATTGGTCTTATCACTTCCATGCGGGAACCTATTATGATTTTAGTCATATGTGCTGTTATAGGAGTGCAACTATTAGTGTTTAAGTCATCACTTTCAGCGGTTTTAATTATACTGGTATTATTTTATAGAGCTATGGCTTATGTCATGTCTGTCCAAGTATCATGGAATTCTTATTTAAGTAGTATTGGTTCTATGGAGAACATGCGGGATTTTGAACGTTATTTAATCAAGCACAAAGAGGTAGATACCGGAATAATTACAATTGACAAAATTGACAAAATAGAGCTGCAAGATATTTATTTGTCATATCAAGATAAGCAGGTTATAAAAGGAATTAATTTAAAAATTGACAAAAATACATCCATCGCATTTATTGGTGAAACTGGTTCTGGCAAAACTACCTTAGTTAATATTGTTTCGGCATTGTTGCATGTCAATGAGGGTTTAGTTCGTGTTAACGATATCCTTTTAAACGAAATTAGTTTGGAGTCCTATCGTTCTCGAATAGGATATATTACCCAAGATACAACCATTTTTAATGGAGATATTTTTGATAATGTTACTTTTTGGGCAGATCGAACTCCCGAAAATCTAGAACGATTTTGGAAGGCGATTCAATTAAGTAGCATTGAGCAATTTATAAAAGGTCTCGCGAACGGATACGATGAAGTTTTGGGCAACAATGGTTTAAATTTAAGTGGAGGTCAAAAACAACGAATCTCGATTGCACGTGAGTTATACCGTGATATTGATATCTTAATTATGGATGAGGCAACCTCTGCTCTTGATTCACAAACAGAAAAAGAAATTAAGGATAGTATTGAGTATTTGCAAGGTAAAATTACTATTATTTCAATTGCACATAGGTTGTCTACTATTAAAAATGCCGATACCATATACTTAATTGGTGATGGCAAAATAAAAGCTTCTGGCGATTTTGAAACATTAAAGCTGCAATCAGAATATTTCAAAAACTTAACCCTTTTACAGGGGATGTAGCGTTTTTTATCAAAATAATTTAGTTTTTAGGACGCGTAAAATAAATACTAAATAAAGAATCAACTTTCTTGACTTTTTTTGCAGTCTTTTCGAAATTTTTAAGGGATAAGCAAGCGGTTTACCGTATGTTTTTTTAACGCTAGATGAAGATGAAAAGCAGCAAAGCTGAAGAGTAATACAACTCTAATCTTTAAAGAACATAGTTTAAACTCTAATGATGTTTGTGTATATATTAAACGTAGTTTTTTTGTAAGTGGCAACATAAAAGACGGTTATAGCGTACAGACAATATCCTCAGCGAAATTAGTATAGTTTCTAAAAGCGAGTTTAATAGTATAACTTTTAAATGAATATATAATGAGGGAATTTTTAAAAAGAACATTAAGAAAAATGCTAGGTGTTGAATCAAATGCTTTAGGTGCGAGTATCTACATGAGAGAAAATCCACAGTATATTAAATATTCTATTGGGATTGGGACTTATGGTACGCCCTACATATATGACTGGAGTCAACAAACAAGTTTAACCATAGGAAATTACTGTTCTATTGGCGGTAATGTTTCAATTTTACTTGGTGGAGAGCATCAAACAGATTGGGTAACAACATACCCATTTTCAGGTTTAAATAAGGATATGATTACTGTAAAAAATGATAACAAATCAAAAGGAGATGTCTTGATTGGAAGTGATGTTTGGATAGGTAATAATGTGACGATTTTATCTGGCGTAACTATAGGAAATGGAGTTGTCATTGGTGCGGGAAGCATTGTTACTAAAAATATACCCGATTATGCCATTGTAGGAGGTAACCCAGCAAAAATTATAAGGTATAGATTTGACAGTGAAAAAATAAATAAATTAACCGAAATTGCTTGGTGGAATTGGGACATCGAGGAAATAAAAAATAAAAAATCATTAATCTTATCTAATGACATTGATACATTCATTGCCGAATCTACCCAATAAAATACCAGTAAGTACTAGGACTAATTTACATTTGTTTTTTGATTGTTTTTTGCAAATAAAACTCTAATTTCTACAATTGAATAGAGATTTATGTTTTAGAATGCAGTACACCAATTTCTACTTTAGTATAATGTGCAATAACTTACGAAAAAGTAGTCATGCCGATTTTATTTTTGCAAAATGATGATTGCAATACTTAAAAAAAATTGATTGGTAAACTGCCTGTAAAAAATAGCTAATACAATGACAGTTGGCAATAATCACGTTAAACAGTACTAGTGTACAATCGTAGCTTCTGCTAAACAATTTTTAAAAAAGCTGTCTGTAGAGCTGATTTATTTAAACTACAAGATTATAAAAAAAGAGCATAATTATTTACTAGCTTAATAGCATTACTTTATGAGCGTCAATCCACTTGTTTCTATTCAAATTCCCACCTACAACCAAGTACAATACATTAAAGAAGCAATAGACTCAGCCTTAGCTCAAACGTATGAAAATGTGCAAATTATTGTAGCAGATGATTGCTCTACTAATTATGATATTTTTGAATATTTATCTGATTACAAAGACAACCCAAAAGTACTCCTACATAGAAATTCTACGAATATGGGTCGAGTAGCAAATTATAGGGCATGTTTATATCATTTGGTAAAAGGGGAATGGTTTATGAATTTGGATGGGGATGATTTTTTAATAAATAAAAATTTCATTACCAATGCGATAGCTAGTATTAATCAGTGCAAAAACGAGGAAATTGCCTTTTACAAAGGGAACACTTCACTCCAAAAAATCGAAGAATCAAAAATAACAAAAACAAAGTTGAGTGCCCATACTTTTTTGATAGATAACAAAGACTATTTAGCCAATCTGCAGCATGATTTTGGGTTTTCACACGGAGCGCAATTGTACCATACCGATAAAGCTAAAAGTGTCAATATTTACAATAGGAATTTATTAGATATTGATTATTTTTCTTTCCTAAAATGCATTTCAACTGGAAATATCATTATAAACGATCAGCCGGTTTATCACTGGCGAATTCATGAGGCTCAAGAAACACATACCATTAGTCCCAAAGAGTATTTAAAGAGGTTTGAAGCCGTAAACGAATTAAAGCAAGTGTATCTTGATATGGGTACGCAAGGAAAAAGTGCTATCGCTTTTACGCGAATGATGGTGTACATCTATTTCTTACATACAGTTTACAATCAAAGAAATTTATGGCAATTTCTACCCTCTATCTTAAGTAAAACAAAGTGGAGTACGAAGTACATCCGGCCTTTATTGGCAACCTTTAAAAATTATTATTTTCCTAAAAAGAAATAAAAACAGCTAGCTCCTACGAGTGCGATGTTTATAATATCCACTTGTTATTAGTTGTTAAACATTTATAAATACCGCAACTGTTTGCCGTTTTCAGCGTTTTTAATTTGATTGAATACGCGTAAAAATACAATTGTTTTCAAAACAATTATTGACCATTTAGTAGTCTTGTTTCTTAATTGTAAAAGTTTAAGAACAATGCCAGGACCTAATAAGCAACACGAATTATGATACCAGTAACAAAGAGTTTTTTTCCGCCTTTAATTGAATACAACCAGCAGTTGGAACGTATTTGGAAAAATCAATGGTTAACCAATCGCGGTGAATTGGTAGTTGAACTAGAAACAAAATTACAATCCTACCTTGAGGTTTCGAGTATTTTATTAATGAATAATGGTACGATTCCGCTACAAATTGCACTCAAAGTTTTAGGACAGCAAGGTGAAATTATTACCACACCCTTTAGTTATGTGGCGACAACAGCCGCTATTATGTGGGAAAACTGCACGCCCGTTTTTGTAGACATTCATCCCGAGTACTTGACTATTGATGAGACTAAAATTGAGGCTGCCATTACGCCTAAAACTACCGCTATTTTAGCTACTCATGTATTTGGGAACCCATGTGCCATTGAAGCCATTGAAGCTATTGCCAAAAAGCACAACATCAAAGTAATTTATGATGCTGCTCATGCGTTTGGAGTAACTTATAACGGAAAATCAATATTTGAATATGGCGATGTAAGTACGTGCAGTTTCCATGCTACAAAATTATTCCATACCGGCGAAGGCGGCGCTATTTTCTGCAAGGATGCCGCTTTAAATCACAAATTGTTTTACAGTCATAATTTTGGTCACAACGGACCTTTGGAGTTTTTTGGATTGGGCATCAATGGAAAAATATCCGAATTGCAAGCAGCCATGGGATTGAGTGTATTACCTCACATGGATTATGTTGTAGCCAGTAGAAAAAAGGTAGTAGATCAGTATGCAACACTACTGGATTTCAGTAAAGTTACACCACTAAAAATCAGGGAAAATACAGTTTGGAATTATAGTTATTATCCCGTGGTTTTTGAAAGTGAAACTCAGTTACTGGAAGTGCAAAAGTCTTTGAATGAAGCAGAAATTTTTCCCAGAAGGTATTTTTTTCCTTCGCTAAATACGATTCCTTACGTGAACGGTGCCAGTATGCCAGTATCCGAAAGTATTGCTGCACGAGTGATGTGTTTGCCTTTATATGAAGGTTTGGAAGAGGATGATGTGTTGCGAATTATATCTATAATAAATAAGTAAAATATGAAAATTGCAATCATGCAACCTTATTTTTTCCCATATATAGGGTATTTTAGTTTGATAAAACACACTGAACGCTTTATTTTGTTCGATACCGTGCAGTATATAAGACATGGATGGATAGACAGAAACAGAATTTTAAAGCAGGACAATTCTTGGCTTTATATACAAGTACCATCAGTAAATAAAGGACGTGATACACTAATCAAAGATTTAAAAATAAATAATGCCGAATTATGGCAAAAAAAAATTATTTCGCAATTAATCGTATATAAAAAAACTGCTCCTCATTATTTCAAAGTTATTCAATTGATCACTTTGATTTTTGAACAAAGTTTTGATTCAATTGTAGAGTTAAATAAGATCTCCCTCGAAAAGATTTGTGATTATTTAGCTATAAATCATAAAATTGAAATTTTCTCTAAGATGAATTTAGATATTGAAACAGCCAATGCGCCTGACGAATGGGCCCTTAATATTTGTAGAAGGTTACCCGATATTACCGAATACTGGAATCCTATTGGAGGTTTAACTTTTTTTGATAAGAATAAATATGATGCGCAAGGGATAAATCTTTTTTTTCAAAATGTTATATTAGAAGAGTATAATCAGAAAAGACCAATTTTCGAACCTGGTTTATCAATTATAGACGTTTTGATGTTCAATTCTCCCGAAGAAATTAATGTAATGCTAGATAATTATAAATTGATCTAAATGGAGGCTATCGGAGGATATTTTGGACTGGAGTTACAATCAGGAAATCACTACCATAGTGGCTCCAATTGTGTTAAATTAAACACGGGTAGAAATTGTTTAGAATACATTTTGAAAGTTAATAATTATAGTAAAATTTATTTACCATATTTCACCTGTGATGTTTTATTAGAACCTTTACTTAAGATAGACTACTCTTATGAATTTTATCATGTTGATGAAAATTTAGAACCTATTTTTGATTATGATAATGTTCAGCCAAACGAGTTATTTTTATACACGAATTATTTTGGATTAAAAGATGAGTACTTAAATATCTTGTCTAAATATAATATTAACGTAGCGATTGATAATGCCCAATCTTTTTTTTCAAAACCCTTAAGTGGTATGGACACATTCTATTCAGCAAGAAAGTTTATTGGTGTAGCTGACGGAGCGTATTTATATACTAATATACTTGACAATGATGTAATAAAAAAGGATTTTTCTGGTGGTCGGTTGAGCCACTTGATAACAAGGTTGGATAAATCTGCTGAGGAAGGTTACAATGAGTTTTCAATTAATGACTTGAGCTTAATAGGCCAACCTATTTTACAAATGTCAGGATTTACAGAATCTGTTTTACAATCACTAGATTATAATATTATAAAAGAAAAAAGAGTAGAGAATTATGATTTTTTACACTCCAATTTAAGTACTCTAAATAAGTTTAAGGTACTTAAAAACATATCACAAATCCCAATGGTCTATCCTTTTTGGACCGACGACAAAACACTTCGCCAGCGTTTATTAGACAATAAAATATATTGTGCAAAATATTGGCCTAATGTAAAAAATTGGAATGGGAGTTTTTTAGAATGTGAAATGGCAGAACATATAATTCATTTACCAATAGATCAACGATATTCAATCGAGGATATGAAAAAAATCATTAATAATGTATAATGTTTATATAAGACCATTGGAACAGGAAGATTCTAAAACTTCGTGGCTTTGGCGAAATGATACACAAGTATGGAAGTTTACAGGAAATAGACCTGACAAGGAAATCACTTACGAAATAGAAAAGGAATGGATTAATACTGTTCTCAAAGATTCTTCTTCTAAGCGTTTTTCTATTATTGTAGATGATGTTTATGTTGGTAATATTCAGTTGACAAATTTAACTGATGAATCAGCTCAATATCATATTTTTATTGGTAATAAGGAATATTGGGGAAAAGGGATTGGTCAATTGGCAACATTTCAAATATTAAATTACGCAAAAGAGATTTTAAATTTAAAAGAAGTCTACCTTCATGTTAATAGTGATAATTTATCCGCTATTACTGTTTACGAAAAAAATGGATTTGAAAGAAAGAATCATAGTGATACGGGGTTGAAGATGGTCTGTGTTTTAGAAAAAAGACCAAATCCAACTGTTAGTATTTTTTGCATGGTTTACAATCATGAAAAATTTATAACTGAGTGTTTAAATGGATTTTTAATGCAAAAATGTAATTTTAATTATCTCGTAGTCTTAGGTGAAGATTGTTCAACAGATAATTCAAGAAATATTATTTTAGATTTCAATGAGAAATATCCAGGTAAATTTAAATTATTATTACACGATCAAAACATTGGTGCGAATAAAAACCAAGAACTAGTTTTGAAAAACTGTACTGGTAAGTACATTGCTCTTTGTGAAGGGGATGATTATTGGACCGATCCAACCAAGTTACAACAGCAATTTGATTTTATGGAGCAGCATCCCGATTATATTATGTGTTGTCATGATCGAAATGTTGTGGATGATCAAAATAATATACTTATAAAAAATCAACAGACGACCAAAGTAGATAAAGATACCTTTGTCCAAACATTATTTTATCGCAATATTGCCTTTGATGATTTGTTTTACGAGTATTTTGAGAAAGCAAAAAACGGCGACACATTTTTAATTTATAAGTTGCATCAGTTAGGTAAAACACATTATTTTGATTTTAATGGAGCCTGTTACAGGGTGAGTGATGCTGGTGTCTGGAGTAAAGTGAGTGATGAGAAACGATTCGAAATGAGTATCAGTTCACTCGATAATATGATTGCCTATTATACTATGCTGAATGATAAAAAAACCGTGAATGAAATTCAAAAATGGAAGGCAGAACAGTTTTTAATAAAAAGTAAATTACTGAGTGAGGCAGGATATAAAAACAGTGCTTTTAAGCATATTTTTAAATATAATGCATTGCTTTTAGCGACAAATCCTAGGCTTTTTTTTAGCGCTAATAATTTGAAAACAACTACATTTTTGACCACTAAATTTTTGTTGCAATAGTGTACAGCGAAAAATAAAATAAAATAAATCGTGAAGCACATAATTTTAATGTCTCATTAAATGAATTTAGGTGGTACCGAAAAGGCAATACTTTTATTTATTGGTATCATTAAAAGGGAAAGAAGTAAAGGTTACGGTACTGTTATTGGAAGATGGCGGAGCATTAAGAGATGAGATACCAGATTGGGTCGATGTTCAAATTATAGAATTATTTGACAGCATTAAACCCATCATTTTTGACCCTCACTTAGATTTAATTAAAGAACAACTCAAAAAAAAGGAAATTGGTAAAAGTATCGGCACCTTGGGAAGGTATGCAAAAGTAAAATTGTCAAAGTCGTGGTATTTTAAATACACTACAGCCTTGGCTGGTTATACCTCAATCTATAGTGCGGATATTGCCATCGCCTTCGCAGGTCCTTCATTTTTTATTTCTTATTTAGTACTAGAAAAAGTTCAAGTGGAACCTAAAATGCAATGCATACATTTATATGATTGTATGGAAAAAAAAATGATGTGTTAAAATTATCAAATTAATTAATAATTATAATATCCAATGATGGAAATTGCAGCTTTTTTACAAAATTTTGCGGACATGTTAGACGATACCAATGTTACATCAATTGTGGAAGATGTAGCATTTAGAGATTTAGAAGAATGGGATTCGTTAACTGCCTTATCTTTAATCGCTATGGTTGATGATGAATATTCAGTTAAATTAACTGGTGACGATATTAAGTCTTCAATAACTATTAAAGACTTATATGAAAAAGTAAGTTCTAAACTGTAATTATGGCTACTTTATCCGTGGAAGGAATTTCTATCAAAGGTATATCGTGTTGTGTACCATCAAAAATTGAACGAAATAGTGACATTACCAATCAACCGAAAGAAGAGATACAAAAAATTATTAAATCAACTGGCATTGAAGAACGTCGAATAGCTTCAAAAGATGTTTGTACATCTGATTTGTGTGTTAGAGCTGCTGATGACCTCTTCAGTTCCTTGGAATGGGATAGAGATTCAGTCGATATTATTATTTTTGTTTCTCAAAGTCCTGATTATCTTGCTCCAATAACTTGCGCCATTTTACAGGATCGATTGCAATTATCTAAAAACTGTATTGCCTTTGATATCCCCTTGGGGTGTTCAGGATATGTGTACGGTATGTCAGTTATTACAGGTATGATGAAAGCATTTGGATTAAAAAGAGGTCTTTTTTTAGCAGGAGATACCTGCAGTAAATTTATTTCGAAAGACGATAAAAGTACGTTCCCTCTTTTTGGAGATGCTGGTAGTGCTACTGCTTTTGAATTAGATGAGAGCAATTCTAAAATCTACTTTGATTTAGGAACAGATGGTAGTGGATATGAAGCTATTATTGTACCTGCTGGAGGTAGTAGAAATAGAATCACTTCACAATCTTTAGAATCAATAGAGCAGGCTCCTGGTATCACTAGAAATCAAAATCAATTGCATCTAAACGGAATGGATGTCTTTTCGTTTGGGATATCTCAAGCTCCAAAGACTGTTAACAAGCTGCTCAGTACTTTTTCTCTGGATAAAGAAAGTATCGATTATTTTGTATTTCATCAAGCCAATATGCTAATGAATACTAAAATAGCTAGAAAATTGTCGTTGCCGGATGAAAAATTACCTTACTCTCTTAAAAAGTTTGGAAACACTTCCTCTGCAACCATACCATTAACCATAATAACGGAATTGCAAGAGCAAGTAAAATTAAAAGATTCTAGTTTTATTATTTGTGGTTTTGGTGTTGGTTTATCTTGGGGCACTGCTCATCTAAACTTAAAAAAAGAAACAAAATTAATTTTTTCAAATTATGAATAATCCTTTTAGTTTAGAGAATAAATCAATTCTTGTTACTGGAGCTTCATCAGGTATTGGAAAAGAAGTTGCAATTTCTATTGCAAAAATGGGTGCAGCTGTAATTTTGAATGGAAGAAATGTTGAGCGATTAAATGAAGTAGCTAAAATAATCAATAAAAATTCTACGATAATAGTTTCAGGTGATTTAACGGAGTCTACTACAATAAAAACTTTAGTAGAAACGATACCTAAACTTGACGGATTAGTACATGCAGCTGGTATTATGCGATTGTTGCCATTTAAATTTATTGCTTCAAACGATTTAAATGAAATGATGAATATCAATTTTACTGCACCTACTTTACTGTCACTAGAATTAGTAAAGAAGAAAAAAATTAATAACAATGCATCTATTGTTTATATTTCTTCAATTACGGGATCTTTAATTGGTAGTAAAGCTAACTCTATGTATGCGGCATCTAAAGGCGCTGTAAGCGGAATGGTTAAAGGCATGGCTATTGATTTAGCCAAAAAAAATATAAGAGTTAATGAAGTTGCACCTGGAATGATTGAGACATCTGGTGCATTTGAAATAGAAAATGTAGTATCTAAAGATGCCATACTTGAAGATAAAAAAAAATATCCGTTAGGTACTTATGGTCAACCCGAAGATGTTGCAAATGCTTGTGTTTATCTACTATCCAGTGCTAGTAAATGGATTACAGGTACTAAAATAGTGGTCGATGGTGGATTTACAGCACAATAAAAGCGACTTATGAAGGCATATATAAATAACATTTCATATTATCTTCCAAAAAATGTCTTGTCGAATGAATTGATTCATGAGTATTTTCCAGAATGGGATATTAATATAATAAGTTCTAAAACAGGTATTACCTTTAGACATATCAGTGGTAAAAACGAATTTACTTCGGATATGTCTTTGCAAGTCGCAACTAAATTATTTGAAGAACACAATATAGATAAAAATTCTATCGATTTTTTACTGTTATGTACCCAATCACCTAATTATTTTTTGCCTACTACATCTTGTATATTTCACGATAAATTGGGATTATAAATAATAGATGGTGCTTTAGACTTCAATTTTGGCTGTTCAGGTTATGTTTATGGCTTAGGTTTAGCCAAAAAATTTATTGCTACTATTAGCTCCTAATGTGTTATTGATTGCCTCCAAAACATAATCTATATTTATACACCCTAAAGACAAAAGCAATAAAACAATTTTTATGGTTGGGGTTGCAGCAAAATTAATATCATCTGAAGTAGGGCTTTTTGAAATAGGCGATTTTATTTTTGGGACAGATGGTTCAGGAGCGGAGAACTTGATTGTAAAAAATGGAGGTATTCGAAATAAAGTTCAAGATAATGAAGGTATTGTTGATGAATATGTCAATGTTAGAAAGGACAACAATTTGTATAGGAATGGTAGCGAGATTTTTAATTTTACCAGCGAATCTGTTCGTAATTTAACAAAAGGCCATAGTAGAAAAAGCAAATTTAACTATTTAATCTGTAGATTTTTTTTATTAATCTAATAAATACATGCTGAATCATTTACGAAAAAAAATTGGGATACCTGAAGATTTTTTTTATTGCCATGGAACATTGATGCAACATGATTTCATCAACAATTCCCATAGCTATGAGTGAAGCACTAACAGCTAATAGATTTGTAAATTGTAAAAATGTAGTGCTTTCTGTATTTGAAGTATGTTGTTCATGGGCAAGCTGTAATTTAATAAAAAGAGCATGAAAAATTTAATTATTATTGGTGCTCGAGGATTCGGTAGAGAAGTATATTCACTTGCACTTCAATCCGTTGGTTATAAAGAAGCATTTGTTGTAAAGGGTTTTTTAGATGATAATAGTAATGCCTTAGATGGATTTAGTAATTATCCGCAAATATTAAGTTCAGTTGAAGGATATGAAATACAGGAAAATGATGTTTTTATTTGTGCGTTAGGATCTGTACAAGCTAAAAAACATTACGTGAATTTTTTAATTGAAAAAGGAGCGGTTTTTATCAATTTAATTCATAAAAAAGTAGTTTTTAGCTTGAATTTAGAATTAGGAATAGGATGTATCTTATGGGGTCCAACAGGTATAAGCAATGATGTTCAAATCAAAGATTTTGTAACCATTCATCCTAATGTAGTGATTGGACATGATGTATCAATAGGTAATTTTGTTCATGTTGGTGCATTTAGTTTTTTTGGGGGCCACACTAAAATTCTTGATGAAGTTACTATTTACGTAAGAGCCACAATTTTAGCCCATTTAAAAATTGGTCAGGGAGCAACTGTTGGTGCGGGTAGTGTTGTTTTAAGAAATGTAAAAGAAAACACTACTGTCTTTGGAAATCCTGCAAAAAAAATTGAATTTTAATGGAAAAGAAATTGATGGTTTCTGTTATTATGATAACCTATAAACATGAGGCCTACATTGCTCAAGCTATTGAAGGCGTATTAATGCAAAAAACAACATTTGAATATGATTTAGTAATTGCTGACGATTGTTCTCCAGATGGTACGGAATCTATAATAAGAGAGATTATAAATACCAATGCTAAAGGACATTTGATAAAATATCATCTTCATGAAAAAAACATTGGTATGTGTGCTAATGGGATTTTTGCTTTAAAGCAATGTGCCGGCAAATACATTGCCCTTTGTGAAGGGGATGATTATTGGACTGATCCAACCAAGTTACAACAGCAATTTGATTTTATGGAGCAGCATCCCGATTATATTATGTGCTGCCATGATAGGAATGTTGTGGATGAGCAAAATAATATACTTATAAAAAATCAACAGACGACCAAAGTAGATAAAGATACCTTTGTCCAAACGTTATTTTATCGAAATATTCCCTTTGATAGTTTGTTTTACACCTATTTTGAGCAGGCAAAAAATGGAGATACATTTTTGATTTATCGTTTGCATCAGTTAGGTAAAACACATTATTTTGATTTTAATGGAGCCTGTTACAGGGTGAGTGATGTTGGTGTTTGGAGTAAAGTGAGTGATGAGAAACGATTTGAAATGAGTATCAGTTCACTCGATAATATGATTGCCTATTATACTATTCTAAATGATAAAATAACTGTGAATGAAATTCAAAAATGGAAGGCAGAACAGTTTTTAATAAAAAGTAAATTACTGAGTGAAGCAGGATATAAAAATAGTGCTTTTAAGCATATTTTTAAATATAATGCATTGCTTTTAGCGTCAAATCCTAGGCTTTTTTTTAGCACTAATAATTTGAAAACAACTACATTTTTGACTACTAAATTTTTGTTGCAGTAAAGTGCAGCTTATATAAATAGAAAATAAATCGTGAAGCACATACTTATAATGTCTCATAAAATGAATTTAGGTGGTACCGAAAAGGCTATGCTTTCATTTATTGGTGCCATAAAAGGGAAAGGAGTAAAGGTTACGGTGCTATTATTGGAAGATGGTGGAGCCTTAAGAGATGAGATACCAGATTGGGTCGATGTACAAATTCTAGAATTATTTGACAGCATTAAACCCATCATTTTTGACCCGCCCTTAGATTTAATTAAACAACAACTCAAAAAAAAGGAGATTGGTAAAAGTATCAGCACCCTGGTAAGGTATGCAAAAGTAAAATTGTCAAAGTCATGGTATCTTAACTACGCTGCAGCATTGGCTAGTTATACATCAATCTATAGTGCAGATATTGCCATCGCCTACGCAGGTCCTTCGGATTTTATTTCTTATTTTATTTTAAATTATGTTGTAGCCCCAAAAAAGTACCAATGGATTCATTTTGATGTCAGTAAAGTATTATTCAACACTAATTTTGGTAACAAATTCTATGCTCAATTTGATACTATTTTTTGTGTTTCAGAAAATGCAAAAATAATTTTCGATAAAATGTTTACACAATTGTCCTCTAAAACAGTGGTGTTTAAAAATATTGTATCAAGTAAGGAACTCAATTGCCTAGCAACATCAGGTTCTACTTTTGATGATGGTTTTGATGGTTTGCGTATACTCACAGTTGGGAGATTATCTGAAGAAAAAGGACAGCAGATGATTCCTGCTATTGTTAGTAAATTAAAAAAGAAAAATTTAAAATTTAGATGGTACCTCATAGGAGATGGTGATTTATATAACAAAATCAGTGCTGCTATAATCCAACTTGAAATAAGCGATGCGTTACTACTTTTGGGATCACAAAACAATCCGTACCGCTATATGAAGGATTGTGATTTATATGTTCAAACTTCATTTCACGAGGGATATTGCCTTACAGTTCATGAAGCAAAAATTTTTAACAAACCTGTAGTAACAACCAATGTTGCAAGTGCTGTAAATTTAATAGTAAATAATGAGGACGGATTGATTGTTGATGTCAATGAAGATGCGATTTATGAAGGAGTCAAGTTACTTATGGATCGTGACGACTTACGATTTTTATTTGCTAAAAATCTAAAAGCTACCGATACGATCACTGAAATAGATAAGATATTTTTTTGAAAACAACAGTTACTACAAATATAAGTATAGACATGCCTTGGGTAAATACGTTGAGAGCTTTAGCAACATTCTCAGTAATTATTTTGCATGTATCTTTTCCTCTAGTCTACAAATTTGGTGCTATAGCAATTTAAAAGAGTAGTCGCTGAGGCTAGAAAAAATTCAAATGAATTTTATAGAAATGCTGCTATTTTTTTTATGACTTCACGCCATGAAAGTTGGCCAATAATCCTATTGAAAGTACATAAAATGAGTTGCGTCCCAATCGCTATAAATGCTTTTGAGTCCTTACAGGATATTATAAAATAGAATTATAATGGTTGTATTGTTGAAAACAACAATTTAGTTGAATTGGCAGCTCGAACCCAAATACTTATTGACAATCAAGGAGTAGCAGCTGCGATGGCAGGCAATGGTGTTTTAAGCAGTCAAAAATCCGAACAAGATACTTTTGGTAGCCAATAGTTGTAATTATTTTAAGAAAGACATAAAGAGTAAATAAAATTTATGAATAAAAAGAAAATTCTTTTTGTGATTGATTCGCTGGAATGTGGGGGTGCTGAAAAAAGTTTAATGACACTCCTGAAATTTATTGACTACGATCAATTTGATATTGATTTACGATTGCATAGCAGAGGAGGTGTTTTTGAAAATCTGGTGCCAGAAAAGGTAAATATTCAAACTGTAGCTTTGAATTATGGCTTTTTGAATTTGAAATTCTTTGCAGCTCGAGTGCGGTTTAAAATAGACCGATGGTTTAATGGTAGCAAAACACTGCATAATGCGCAGTTATATTGGAAAAGTTTTAATACCATTCATAATCGAATTGATCAGCAATACGATATTGCAATTGCCTATGGTCAAGGATTCTCGACCTATTTTGTTGCAGATAAAGTAAAGGCAGCAGTAAAATATACTTGGCTTAACACAGATTATGATAAAGCAGGATACAATTTAGCGTTTGATACACCCTTTTATTCGTGTTATAAAAAAATTGTAGTTGTTTCAGCAGAAAATGAAGCTGTTTTTAAAAAAACGTTTAGCAGTACCAATACATATTTTGAAACGGTGGTGCTTCGGGATATTGTTGATGAAATTGAAGTACATACTAAAGCTCATGACCCTATTGAACTTTTACAAGATAAATCAGTACTTACTATTGTGAGCGTAGGCAGATTAATACCATTAAAAGGTTTTTCCTTAGCTATTCAGGCCTGTAAAATACTACTTGATAGTGGTAAAAAAGTGATTTGGTACGTAGTAGGAGAAGGAGAGGAAAGAAAAGTGTTAGAGTCCTTAATTGCACAACACGGGTTAGAAAATAACTTTATCCTTCTTGGTATGAAAAGCAATCCTTATCCCTACATTGCCCATGCAGATATATATGTGCAACCTTCAATTTATGAAGGGCTCTGTATTACATTGATCGAAGCTCGTTTATTACAAAAGGCGATTGTAACAACAAACTTCCCCAGTGCGTATGGAATTATTAAAAACGAGGAAACCGGAATTATTTGTGAAATGAATGCAGCATCCATTGCACAATCAATTTGTAGATATATCGATAATCAACTATTTAAGCAACGTATTATTGAAAGCTTAGCAAGCCAAAAAAACATGGAGAAAGAGGCATCACTTATTATGTTTAATGAACTAATACGATTGTAATAGAATGGAAATTAGCATTCAAAAGTCCAATCAACTCAAAAGTATTGCCATATTGATGATGCTTTGCTTGCATTTATTTAACCGTCCTTTTCAAGGGGTATTTGTTCCCGTATTGTTTATTGGGAATCAGCCCTTGTCCTATTATATTTCATTATTTTGTGATGCTTGTGTTCCTATTTTCGCTTTTGTTAGCGGTTATGGTTTATTTTATAAATTCAAAGAAGCTAAAACCGAGTACTGGAAAGGGAATAAAACCAGAATACGAAATCTGTACATTAATTATTGGATCATTTTGTTTCTTTTTGTTTTGCTATTGGGCAGTGTATTGGGTAAAGTAGATTATATTGGAGATATTTCAACTTTTTTTATGAATTTCACCGCTTTAAATACTAGTTATAATGGTGCTTGGTGGTTCATGACAATTTATTTGTTATTTGTGATTACTTCTTCTTTTTGGTTTCAACTACTATTAAAATGGAATCCTATTTTTTATTTGATTTTGTTGCTTGTCCTTTATATTTTGGGTTTTTATTTTAGAATATACAGTGGCTCAATGTCTACCTCTATTTTTATAAAATGGCTTCATGTACAAAGCGCTTTATATTTTTGCACTTTATTTCAATTTATGCTTGGTGCATTTACATTGCACTATCGTTGGCATTCAAAAATAAGTATAGTGGTACAGATGTTACCATTCAAAAATTATCTCTTAGTTTTAGCAATTGTAGCTCTTGTAATACTTCATGGCTTGGTTCCTAATTTCTTTATTGCTCCTTTTATTGGTTTAGTTTTCATTCTAATATATTGTCAAATGGACATCTCGTCATTTTTTCAAAAAATAATTGATTTTTTTACTCCTCATGCGACTAACATTTGGCTTATTCATATGTTTTTTTACCTAATTTATTTTCCAAATTTGATCTATTCGCCTAAATATCCAGTATTGATTTTTTTCTGGTTGGTTTTATGGTGTTTGGCAGCTTCTTATTTAGTAAACAGCATACAGCGCGTTGTAATGAGCTGTCTTAACAAGAAAATCAGGTTTTAGATATGAAGTTGTTGTACATAACAAACGGCATTCACGGAGCAGGCGGTTTGGAGCGGGTTCTTTCAATAAAAGCTAGCTATTTGTCTGATTACATGGATTATGAAGTGCATGTTTTGACTATAAATTATGCAAACGAACCTTTATTCTATGCGTTCAGTCCAAAAATTAAGCTGCATAGCATTACTGTCAAAGGAAATCCTTTGCGCTATAGTGTTGCATATGTTAGCGGTATTCGTTCAGCGGTCAAAAGGATACAACCCGATGTCATATCAGTATGTGATGATGGATTGAAAGGTTTTTTTGTACCCACGCTACTTCAAAGTACAATTCCAGTTATTTATGAACGTCACGCATCTATCGCTTTTAATACTACTAAAACAATTTACGGAAAAATAATCCGTTTTTTTATGCAAAAACTGGGAGCAACGTTTGATTGTTTTGTAGTATTAACAGCGTCAAATGTTCTAGAATGGAATACTAAAAATGTACAAGTGATACCAAATCCGCTGACTTTTTACCCTGCGGATCGTGCGCAACTACAACAAAAAACAGTAATTGCTGTAGGCTCACATTCTCACAATAAGGGTTATGATCTTTTACTTGAAGCATGGACACTTGTTGGGTCACGATATCCGGAATGGCAATTACATATTTATGGTACCATTGATAAGGATTGCGTATATGGGAACCTAGCAAAAAAATTAGGTGTTCATAACACAGTTACTTTTCATAATCCTGTTGCGGATATACAAAAAAAGTATTTAAACGCTTCTATAATGGTAATGTCATCCCGTTCTGAAGGTTTCGGGATGGTATTAATTGAAGCTATGGCTTGCGGGGTGCCCTGTGTATCATTTGACTGCCCATCGGGGCCGCGAGATATTATTACAGATGGCGAAGACGGTTTTTTAGTAGAAAAAGAAAATCCAATAGCCTTATCCAAAAAACTCATGTTACTTATGGGAGATGAAGCGATACGTTTTAAAATGGGAGTTTCAGCTAAGGAAAATGTGAAGCGTTTTCAAGCTGAAAATATTTTACCGAAATGGGATCAGTTATTTAAAGAATTGGCACAATGAGAATTGTTTTTAGCACCGATCAGATCTACCTTCACGGCGGCATTGAAAAAGTAATGGCTGAAAAAGCAAATTATTTTACAGATGTCTTAGGGTACGAAGTTTTTATTATAACTACGGAACAAAAGGAGAAAAAGCCATGTTATACTTTGTCTTCGACAATAGAGTTAACAGATTTAGATATTAATTACATTAGGGATAAAAGTTATTTTCATCCCGATAATCTTGTCAAAATTCCACATCATTTCAGGCAGTGGAAAAAAGCCATTAAAAACATAAATCCAGATTTTATTATTGTATGCAATTACGCGTTTGATTTTTATTGGACACCTTTTTGTCTAATGAAAATTCATAAGTTGAAAGAATTTCATTCCTCTAGATATTTTGTTGAGCGAGCTAGGAAAGAAGATTCTATTTTTAAAAAGTGGAATCGATCTCTTGATGATTTTATAGAATCAAAATACACCAGACTAATTGTATTAAATGAGGATGAAAAAGAATTTTACAAAAGTAAAAATATTGAAATTATACCCAATCCAGTTACAGTTCCAAAAGAAATACAAGCCAAGTTGCACAATAAAAAAGCTATTGCTGCTGGCCGGATTGCTCCAGTAAAAGGGTATGAAAATGCGATCAGCGCTTGGAAAGAAATTGCTAGTCAGGAACCAGATTGGGAATTGCATATTTTTGGACAAGGGGAACCAGAATATGTAGCGCAACTTCAAGATTTAATTAGAATTTCTAATTTAGAAAAAAATGTATTTATCAAAAAAGCGGTTGAGGATTTACAGCATAGAATGACAGACTATTCCTTATACATCATGACTTCTCACACCGAATGCTTTCCGATGGTATTGTTAGAATCATTAGCAATTGGTTTGCCAATAGTCACGTTTGATTGTCCTACTGGTCCACGAAATATTATTACAAATAATGAAGATGGATTTTTAGTTGAGAATCAAAGTGTAGAAGAATTAGTTGTTAAAATCCTACTTTTAATAAAAAATGAGGAATTAAGAATTCAAATGGGATATAAAGCTAAAAAAAATGCAAATCGTTTTGCTACGGATCGGGTTATGTATAAATGGAAAGAGTTGCTAATTGATTTAAAAAAATATGATTGATTTTATTCCTTTAGAATTATACACGCCACTCTTTTTTCATTTTATAGCGTTGATCGTTTTTCTGACTTGGTTCAGTTCGAAAAATAGTCAGTTAACTGATAAGAAAAACCTAAAAAATAAACAAATTTCAGGTGTTTTTTTATGTTTTTGTATTATACTATATATGGGTTTAAGGCCACTAAGCGGTGCTTTTTTTGGCGATATGGAGACCTATGCTAAATTTTTTAATAATTATGTTTCTGGTGGATCAATGTTTTTTCAACAAGATATGGGATTTGATTTTTTTATGTCTCTCTCAGCTAAAGTAATGTCATTGGATTTCTTTTTTTTACTTTGCGCTTTTCTATATGTTTTTCCATTGTATCTAGCTTCAAAAAAATTATTTAGAGAGTACTGGTTTTATTCTTTTCTAATACTTGTTGCTTCTTTTTCTTTTTGGTCTTATGGCACTAATGGAATACGAAACGGGCTAGCTAGCTCTTTTGTTTTGCTAGCATTCGCTTACAGGGATAAAAAAATAATATTAGTTACTTTGATGTTTGTTGCTGCATCTTTTCATAAAACAATGCTTTTACCAATTGTAGCGTATGTTCTTACTATTTTCTATAAAGACAGTAAAAAAATATTTTATTTTTGGTTGCTGTGTATTCCTATGTCTTTGGCGGCAGGAGGGGTATTTGAATCTGCTTTTGGTAGTGTTGGTTTTAGTGATGAGAGATTAAGTTATCTAACATCAGGAAATGTAAATGACGATGAATTTAGTAGTACGGGCTTTCGTTGGGATTTTTTAGTGTACAGTGCATCGGCGGTATATGCGGGCTGGTACTTTATTTTTAAAAGAAAGTTCAAAGACCCGTTTTACCATCAACTTTTCAATATTTATTTGATAACCAATGGGTTTTGGATTTTAGTAATTCGGGCTAATTTTTCCAATAGATTTGCTTATTTGTCTTGGTTTATGATGGGGTTAGTCATAGTTTATCCTTTTTTAAAAGTACAATTTTTTAAAAACCAACACAATGTACTAGGAAGTTTACTGCTTTTTTATTTCTTGTTTACTTATTTTATGAATGTAATTTTATGATATGATGAAAAAATTAAGTGTTATAATTCCTATGTATAATGTAGCATCATATCTTGAAAAATGTATTGGGTCTGTTTATAATCAAGGATTAAATGAAGAGGAGTTTGAAATTATTCTTGTAGATGATGAATCTCCGGATAACAGCCTAGCTATCGCTACAAGTTTAACTAAAGACAAAAAAAATGTAAAGATTATTTCCCAAAAAAACAAAGGATTAGGTGGTGCCAGAAATACAGGAATTGAACATGCTAGAGGAACTTATCTTTTGTTTTTAGACTCAGATGACTGGTACTTGCCTAAAACAGTTGAGAAATTGGTTCAAAAAGCAATACAATTCGATGTGGAAATACTCGAATTTGGTGCTCAGGGTATTAATAGTGACAAAAAAAATGTCTATACGAAATCTATTTCTTCCAATGATGTTATTCTTACCGGGATTCAATACTATCAAAAATACCATTATATGGATTCCGCTTGCAATAAGCTATACAACAGGGATTTTTTAGTAAAGAATGAACTTACTTTTGTAGAACGATTGTTTATTGAGGATTATGAATTTAATACCCGAGTTTTTTATAAGGCGAAAAAAGTGATGGCAATGGGTTTAATTGTTGCACAATTTTTACAAACTCCGAATTCCATCACACGCAATGTCGATAGAGAAAAACAAGATAAAATGCTGGAAGATATTATAATCGTTACTAAGAAAATAAACGAACAATATCGCAATGAAATAAATAAAGGGAATTTAAATTCATTACCCTATTTTGAACAGAGATTGAGCTTTCTGACTGCAACTTTATTTTATCAACTTTTAAAAAATAAATATTCTTATAAAAATTTTCAGGAAATGAGAAAAAGTTTAAAAAAAGAAAATCTTCTATTTGTAAAATTTCCAATTTATGATAAAAGAAAAAATTTTTTTAGAATTTTTTTGCTAAATAATTTCTTTTTGTTTAGAATAGTTTTAAAATTAATTTAAAGTAAGCAAGGCTTTAATTATAATATATTTGATGAAGAAAAAAATCTGTTTTATTGTTTCGACACCCTACACAGCAAAGGCATTTTTAGAAAATCATTTTGAAGTACTCTCAAATCATTATGATGTTTATTTAGTGGCAAATATGAACGATATGGAAATTGTTAATTATTCAAACATACATTTGAAAGAAATAAAGCATATTCCCATTTTTCGTAAAATAAATATATTGCAGGACACCAAAGCCATGTTTTTGCTTACAAAATATTTAAAATCTAATCACTTTCATGCAGTCATAACTTTCACGCCGAAAGCGGGCTTACTAGGAATTCTTAGCGGTAAATTTGCTGGAATTAAAAAAAGAATTCATTTTTTTACCGGACAAGTATGGCATACAAAAAGAGGAATGTTTAAAAGATTTTTAATGTTTCTCGATAAAGTATTGGTTAATTTCAGTACAGATATTATTGTAGACGGAAGACCGCAGCAAGAATTTTTAATTAACAATAATATCTTGACTGAAAATAATTCTGTACTAATTGGAAGAGGAACTATAAGTGGGATTGATTTGAAAAAATTTTGTCCAAAACCTGAAATTAGAAATAAAATTAGAAAATCATTGAACTACACTGATGAAGATATAGTTTTTATGTTTTTAGGAAGGTTAAATAGAGATAAGGGCATTCTTGATTTGGCAGTGGCATTCAATAAGCTTCAAGTGCTTTATCCTCGGGTCAAACTTTTAATAGTAGGCCCAGACGAAGAAAATATTTCTGAAAAGCTGAGAGTTGAATTTAAAAGCAATGATAATTATTATTTATACGGGGGAACTACAGAGCCTGAAAACCTAATGCAGGCTTGCGACATTTTTTGTCTGCCAAGTCACCGAGAAGCTTTTGGCTTAAGTGTTATAGAGGCTTCTGCTTGTGAAAAACCTGTAGTTTGCAGTGATACCTATGGCCTAAAAGATACCATTGTTGATAATTTTACAGGTTTGAGGCACATTGCCCATGACACTGAATCTATCTTTGAGAAAATTAAAATGTTAGTAGAAGATGATGTATTAAGACATGAACTAGGAATTAATGGTAGAAAATATATTCAAGAATTTTTTTCAAAAGAAAAAATGACTTTCTTATGGTTGCAATATTTTAATTTATTATTTAGTGATGAATAGTATATACTACGATAAATTTGAATTGTAGTTTCTCGGGATTCACATTACGTTGTCTGGGATCTCAATTATCAGAAAAAAATAAAAATTATTAAAATGTATAAATCTTTTTTTAAAAGAGTCCTAGATTGTCTGGCAGCGTTTTTTGGCTTAGCAGTTTTAAGTCCCCTTTTTTTTTTAGTCACCATGGGTTTGTTTTTTGCTAACCAAGGTAAACCCTTTTTCTTTCAAATGCGTCCCGGAAAAGACGGTATAATTTTCAAGATTATTAAGTTCAAAACCATGAGCGACAAGAAAGATGCGAATGGTAGTTTATTATCTGACGGTGAGCGATTGACGTCCATAGGACGTTTTGTTCGCAAAACATCCCTTGATGAACTTCCGCAATTGTTAAACGTTTTAAAGGGCGAAATGAGTTTGATAGGGCCAAGGCCGTTATTAGTCCATTATCTGGATTTGTATTCTGATTTTCAAAATAGGAGGCATGATGTTCGTCCTGGAATAACTGGTTGGGCACAAGTGAATGGAAGAAATGCGATATCGTGGGATAAAAAATTTGAATATGACGTATGGTATGTGGATCACCTTTCCTTTGTTTTGGATGTGAAAATTCTATTTAAGACTGTATTGAAAGTCATCAAAAGTGAGGGGATTAATGCGGCAGATGTCGCTACAATAGAGCCATTTAATGGAAAATAAAATTTATTTATTTGGAGCGAGCGGGCATTGTAAAGTTGTAATAGATGTAATTGCATCTACACAAGAATTATTAGTTAACGGAATAGTCGATGATCAACCTCTTATCGAAACGCTTTATGGCATCCCTATTTTCAATACAAATTGTTTTGCAACCTTTTCAGACAAGCAGTTTATTGTTTCGGTAGGAAATAATCGTACTAGAAAAAAAATTGTATCTCAATTATCAGCTGCATATACAATTGCTGTGCATGCTAAAGCTATAGTTTCCAGTCATACGACTATAGGTGAAGGTACCGTTATTATGGCTGGAGTTGTATTAAATGCCGATGTTGTTATTGGGCAACACTGTATCATCAATACTTCTGCTGTAATTGAACACGATTGCAAAGTAGGTGACTTTGTTCATGTTTCGCCCAATGCAGCTTTGGCAGGAGGTGTGACAGTTGGGGAAGGTGCACACATAGGAATAGGAGCAACGGTAATACAAGGGATAAAAATTGGAAAATGGGCAACAATAGGTGCTGGTTCAGTAGTTATTAGCGACATCCCTGATTATGCCTTAGTGGTAGGGAATCCGGGCAAAATTATAAAATACATCAAAGAACATGAATAATACAAAAATATGGCTTTCTTCCCCCCACATGGGTGGAAGCGAAAGCAACTATGTGCAAGAAGCATTTGATACCAACTGGGTGGCACCATTAGGTCCTAATGTGAATGGACTTGAAAAGGATTTAGAAAATTACTTAGGTAATGATTGCCATGTAGGTGCCTTAAGTTCAGGAACCGCAGCAATACATTTAGGACTTGTGTTACTGGGAGTAAAAAGGGGAGATGAGGTGATTTGTCAAAGCATGACCTTTAGTGCTTCAGCGAATCCTATTTTATATTTGGGTGCTACTCCTGTTTTTATAGATAGTGAAAACGATACTTGGAATTTATGCCCCGTAATTTTAGAAGAAGCAATTGTCGATCGCATAGCAAAAGGTAAAAAACCTAAAGCAATTATTGCTGTACATTTATATGGGATGCCGTATAAAGTTTTTGAGGTCAGGGCTGTAGCTACTAAATATAAAATCCCAATTTTAGAGGATAGTGCTGAAGCATTAGGCAGTACTTACAAAGGTCAAAAATGTGGGACTTTTGGTGATATCGGTGTTTTATCCTTTAATGGAAATAAAATCATTACCACTTCAGGAGGAGGAGCTATTGTGACTCCAACCGTAGCAGTAAAAGACAAAGCGGTGTTTCTAGCGACTCAGGCTAGAGATGCTGCGCCGCACTACCAGCACTCTGAAGTAGGGTACAATTACAGAATGAGTAATATCTGCGCGGGTATTGGTCGTGGCCAGATGGAAGTGTTGGATAAACATGTTGATCTTAGAAGAGAAATGCATAACTTTTATCAAGAAATATTTCGCGATATGGATGGCATAACTGTTTTTAGTCCAACAAACGAGGATTATTATTGCAATCATTGGTTATCGGCGATCACCATTGATTCCGAAAAAACGTATGGACTAACTGCCGAAACGATCCGATTGGCTTTGGAAAAGGAAAATATCGAATCGAGACCGTTATGGAAGCCGATGCATTTACAACCTATTTTTGAACAATATCTCTACTATGGCAACAAGGTAGCCGAATCACTTTTTAATACGGGTCTTTGTTTGCCATCAGGTTCCAACCTATCAACTATGGATCGTGAAAGGATAAAAAATGCTTTCGCAAAGATATTAAGCTAAAAGACTTAGAATTTTTAACTTTTAACTATTGTTTTTTAGGAGCAATACAATAAGAGCTGTTTCATATTGTCACACTGAAAAAATAGCGTTCTCCATTTAAAAATTAGTTCTGACTAGTAGTTAATACCTATATTTGCGCTACAATAGAACAGATATGAACTACACAATAGTTCTATTTAGGTTCAAAAAACTACTTAAAAGGCATAAGGCCGATTATTATAAAATTATAAAATTACACTATGAAATATTTTTTTTTATCAGAAAAATCGTTTTTACTTTTTTTGATCCCATTAATTTTCTCTTGTACTCCAAAGAAAGATATATTGTACTATCAGAATATCGATGCCATAGCACAAGAAAAATTAAACTCTTATGAAATAAAGATTCAACCAGATGATTTATTGAGTATCAATATATCTGCTGAAGATCCTACTATTACGGCTCCATTTAATTTGAATCCTTCTAATGTTATTTCAGGGGCTGGAGGAACAGCTACAAGTAAATCTTCCATTACCAATTATTTAGTAGATGCTGATGGCTATATTGATTTTCCAGAATTAGGTAAATTAAAGTTAAGTGGTTTGACTCGATCAGAAGTCTTAGCTCTTTTTAAAAAGAAGATCTCACTATATATTAAAAACCCCATCATAACCATTCGTCTTGAAAATTTCAAGGTAGTCGTTCAAGGTGAAGTTGGAGGTCCTGGCGTTTTTCAAGTGAGTTCAGATCGCTTTACCATAATTGAAGCACTAACTATGGCCGGCGATTTAAAGCCGACGTCTAGAAGGGATAATATACTAGTAATTAGAGACATAGATGGTGTTAAATCACATCATAGAGTAGATGTGACGAAGGCAGATTTTATTAATTCTCCTTACTATTATATGGCTCAGAATGATGTGGTTTACGTAGAACCTAAATATAGAACCATAAGTCCAGATGTGACTTTGGTTTCTACTTTTAGTTCATTGGCATTAACGATACTATCTTTTATTTTAGTAATTGCAAAATAATAATATGGAAAAAAATAGCTTGAACGAAGAGTTCGAACAAGAGTTTGATTTTAAGGCTGAAATAAGTAAATATATCATTCATTGGAAATGGTTTTTACTTAGTATTTTGATTGCGTTAAGTTTAGCTTTTTTTAAAATACGATATGATACGCCGATTTACAATTCTACTCTAACTATTTTAATGAAGGATGTTAAAAAAGGTGGGAGGCTTTCAGAGGCCGCAGCTTTTTCTGATTTAGGTATTAATAGTGGAGCAAGGAACGTAGATGACGAAATAGAAATTTTACGTTCTAGAACGCTGATAGAGGAAGTTGTCAAAAAACTAAATTTAAGTATTGCCGTTGTAGCAAAAGGTAAAGTTCTAGAAAAAGAGTTATACAACGAAGCACCTATTGCAGTTAATTTTATAAATCAAGTCGCAGATTTTGATGAAAAAAAATTAATCTTTGAATTCGAAGAGGGAGCTACTGGTAATTTTACATTGACAAGTGATGAAGAGGTAATAATTGGGAATAAAACTACTTTTAGATATGGACAAACAATCAAAACAAAAGTTGGAGATTTAATTATTACAAAATTAAATAACAGTAAACTAGCTAATGTTGGTTCTTTATCTATCGTCGTTACTCCATTAAAAAATGTAGTTGCAAGTTTTAAAGGGAGACTTACAATTAATCCGTTGACCAAAGGTAGCAATGTAATCATTTTAAGTGTTTTAGACGCAGTAGAAAAGAAATCGGAAGTTTTCTTAGATACTTTGGTTCAAGCTTACAATGAAAATGCGGTAAGTGATAAGGAGTTTATTTCCAAAAATACCTCTATTTTTGTAGCTAATAGATTACGATTAATAAGTAAGGAACTTGAGAATGTTGAAAAAGATGTAGAAAAATTTAAAGTAAATAACAAGCTTACTAATTTGGAAACCGAATCAGATTTGTACGTAGAAGGATCTAACGATTTTAATAAGAAAGCTATTGAAATTCAGGTACAATTAAATGTTTTAAATTCAGTTGTAGGTTACGTAAAAAAGAGTAATAATGACAATTTGTTGCCGGCCAACCTTTTTTCTGATGTGGCAGGAGACGCTTCTTCGTTAATTAATACATACAATGAATTGATACTGGAAAGAAACCGAATGTTAAAATCTGCCACGGTATCCAATCCAACTTTGATAAAACTGGACCAACAATTGGCTAGCTTACGAGCAACTTTGTTAGCAAGTTTAGAGAAAAGTCGCTCCATATTGAAAATCCAACAAAAAAATGTTGAACAAAACGAGAATTTATTCAATAGTAAAATAGAAAAAGTACCTTCTCAAGAACGCCAATTCAGGGTGATTGAGCGTCAACAAAAAGTTAAAGAAGAATTATACCTCTATTTGTTACAAAAAAGGGAGGAAACGGCTTTAGCCTTATCTTCAACAGAACCTAATGCCAAGGTAATAGATGCTGCCTTATCGACAGGTCGCGTGTCTACTAGACCAAGGATATTTTATCTTGCAGGGTTATTGATTGGTTTATTGATTCCGGTGGGAATTATATTTTTAGCTGACTTTTTAGATACCAAAATTAAGAGTCGTTTGGATCTGGAAGGGATGTCACCTATCCCATTCATTGGAGATGTCCCTACCTCAGAATCTCCATTAGAGCTTATTAAAGCCGAGAGTCGATCTAGTTCTGCGGAGGCCTTACGCATTATCCGTACGAATTTAGAATTTATGCTTAGTAAAGTGCCAGATGGTCAAGCGAAAACTATTTTTCTAACATCTACTTTTCCTAAAGAGGGAAAAACATTTGTTTCGGTTAATCTTGCTGCTACTTTTGCTTTGTCTGGAAAAAAAGTATTATTAATTGGTATGGATATTAGGAATCCTAGATTGGATGATTATTTGACCTTACCTGATCTTGGAGTAACCAATTATCTATCTTCTAAAGATATCCAGATAGAAAGTCTAATTGTGAAATATCCTGGATTTGAAGATTTCAATGTATTGCCTGCGGGGATAATTCCACCAAATCCAGCGGAATTGTTGATGAATAAAAAAGTAGATACTCTTTTTGAGACTTTAAAAAATAAATACGATTATATCATTGTCGATACCGCCCCAGTTAGTTTGGTTACCGACACGTTATTGATTGCAAAACATGCAGACTGTTTTATATACGTGGCTCGTGCTAACTTCCTTGAAAAGCGTATGTTGAATATTCCGAATTCGCTATATAAAGAGGAAAAACTACCCAATATGTGTTTGTTGCTTAACGATACAGATTCTACTAAAGGGTATGGTTACGGGTATGGATATGGTGTGACCGTACAAGCGAAACCTTGGTATAAAAAAATATTTAAAATGTAATTTTTATTTCATTTCTTAAAAAAGGTTTGTAAAGATTGATACTCTTAATGAGCCTTTTTTATTTGAAATCAAATTTCTCCCAGTCTCACGGATAAGTATGTATTTACTTTGATGGTGTTTTGTTTGGAATAACTTTTTTTGGAAAGGTTATTCAGTTTATTGCTAGAATCGAAAAATAGCTATTGATTTACTTAGTCGTGTTGAATTAGACGCCATGTTAAAAGTAAAGTTATCCTAAAAAAAACAATCTAAATTTAAAAGTTAGTCAGTTTATAGAACTTGGGTTCTGAACTAATTTACTATTTATTAGTTTATATTTGTTGGCATATTCGTTAAAAACAAGGAGCTTGTTTTTGTATTTATAAAAAATTAAAATTATCCAATGACCATTGAAAAAACAGCCATTCAAGATTTAATACTTATTGCTCCAACCGTTTTTAATGATGCGCGTGGTTATTTTTTTGAAGCCTTTAATCAGGAAAAATTCCATCAAAAAGGAATACACTATACTTTCATTCAAGACAATCAGTCTTTTTCACAAAAAGGGACATTGAGAGGGTTGCATTATCAAAATCCTCCGTTTGCTCAAACCAAACTCGTACGGGTATTACAAGGAGAAATCATAGATGTAGCAGTTGATTTACGTAAAGATTCGCCCACCTTTGGGAAGCATTTTTCTGTTTTGCTATCTGCTGAGAATAAAAAACAGTTGCTCGTTCCTCAAGGATTTGCCCATGGTTTTTCGGTTTTGAGTGAAACGGCTGTAGTGCTTTACAAATGTGACCAATATTACAATAAAGAGAGCGAAGGCGGCATCCGATATGATGATCCTACTTTGGCTATTGACTGGCAGTTGCGTCCTGAAGAAGTTATTGTTTCTGAAAAGGATATGCTATTGCCTGGTTTTACTGATATCGATTGGGAGTTTTAGATAGTGAGGAGTGAGGAGTGTTCAGTGATCAGTGATCAGTATTCAGTGTTTAGTGGTCAGTGATCAGTATTCAGGGATCAGTATTAAGAGTTTTTAGTGATTAGTGTTCCGTATTCAGTAATCAGAGTTTTGATTGCGAAGTGAGTAGTAAATGGTGTGTTGTGAGTTCGCGGTTGTGGGTTTTAGATATTTCTGACTGCAAAGTTTTATAATAATGCTCCAAAATGCTTTAAAACGCATTAAATTGTATTGAAAATTTAGTTAAAAGTAATGGATATAATTCTTACTTTTAAAAGAAAAGATATGGCAAAAGCATTTGGTCCTATTCAAATTGTGGGGACACTTGATGATTTGAATTTTTATATTACCGCTGACGGGAATATAGTTCGGGAAAAAGGAAAAACAGGCAACACTAAAAAAAAATTTAAAGAGAATCCTGTTTTTACCCCTATGAAGCTGCATAGCAAAGATTTTGGACTTTGTTCCAAAAAAGGACGTGTTTTTCGGCAGCTGGTTAAAGCCTTTTATGATCATGCAAAAGATGGTTCGATAGCAGGAAGGTGCCATCAATTGTTGCACGCGATTATGAAGGAGGATCTAGTGCATTCCAGAGGTTCCAGACAATTAATAACCGGATTGCAAACCAAAGAAGCCTTGGGTTTTTTTACAGGGTTTGAAGGAAACAAAGCCAGACCATTAGCAACTGTTTTAAAAAGGAAGGTTGCTTTTAATTGGAAAAAAAGAGCGATTAGTATTAAAAAAATTAATCCTCTGCAACATATCGACTGGCCTACTGAAGCCACTCAGGTTCATCTTCAATTAGCAATGGCGAACTGGAATTGTGTAAATGATGCTTATGAGACGGTTTACAGTAATGAAATTATATTAGAAAAGAACGCTGGTGTCTGCCCATTGCCTTTTGTACTCGCTCGGCTAGAAAACAAAGATTTATGGTTTGCTTTTATACATGTTAAATTTTGTAGTCGGATTTATAATACATTGAAAATTTTGCCAACAAGAAATAATACAACTACGTTGTTATGTGCCAAGCTTTTTAATGAAAAGAGTACTGGATTGTAAGAAGTGAAAAGTGAAAAGTGAATGGTGAGTAGTGAATAGAGAGTAGTGAATGGTGAATGGTGAGTTATGGGTTACTGAACAACTTTTTTTTCATTTTTGCCAGAAAAAAAAATAATATTTATAGGCTGATTGTATTTTTATGATATAGTATTGCTGAAGAACGTTTTTTCTTTTGCCTTGATGCAAAAGAAACAAAAGATCAAGCCTGAAAATACAAAGCGTAAAAACTACCTCAAAGTGCCGTTCCGCAGCCCGAGCCGTTCGTCCTTCGTCCTCAACTCGCGGACTACTGCCACTTTACTTTGTCGTTGTTTTTTATGCTTTTTATTTAAGGGCGG
>JAFCUE010000006.1:0-107256 GCA_051990185.1 Flavobacterium sp. DT2-2
ACATTTATCTTTTTTAAAACCCATGGAGATTTAACTCCCAACAAAACTCCTAATCCGTCTAATTCCATACCCTAAAATTAAGTGAATTTTTGACTTTCCACTAATTTAGGCGAAGAACCAGTTTTTTTTCTAAAATTTATTTGTGGTGTTTTTGTATTAACTTATTAATACTGCAGTTTAATAGGTACTTAGTGTAAGGGTATTGTATTCTTGTTTTAAAGTGCGATTGTGAATTTATTGAAAAATATGTGATGGATGTAGGGTGTTCCAATTTATGCTAACTTGAGTTCGAGGAGGCAAATTTTGACTGTACATAAAAAAGCCCCATTTCAAAATGATTTGAAATGGGGCTTTGTATTAAAACATGAAATCAAATAGCATTTATTTGAAATCAAAAGGTATCTATCCTAAAGCAGCTCTTTTGAAACCTGTAATTTCAACATTGAATTCTTTAACATAATCACCAACTTTTTTACTATCATCTTTGATGAAGTTTTGATCCAATAATGCTTTTTCTTGATCTAAAGTTGTGTTGTCAGAGATGAAACGCTGTACTTTACCTGGAATAATTTTATCCCAAATTTGTTCTGGTTTGCCTTCTGCTTTTAATTCTGCTTTTGCATCTTCTTCAGCTTGTTTTAAAACTTCTTCAGTTAATTGAGAGAAAGAAATATATTTAGGAACATTTTTTAAAGTTTTTCCTAAACGTTTTGCTTCTTCATTTTCTTTTTCGATTATAGCAATACGAGCAGCAAGTTCAGAATCAACGAAAGACGGGTCAAAATCTTTATAAGATAATGTATCAGCTCCCATCGATGCCACTTGCATAGAGATGTCTTTAGTCAGAACTTCTGCGTTAGCAACAGAAGCAGAAATAGCAGTTAATGCAGCAATTTTGTTTACGTGAACATACGATCCAACGAAAGCACCTTCTAAAATTTCAAAACCACCGATTTCGATTTTTTCGCCGATAACACCAGTTTGCTCGATCAATTTTTCAGCAACAGTAATTCCGTTGAAATCTGAAGCTAAGAATTCTTCTTTAGAAGAGAAGTTAATCGCTTTTTCAACTAATTCTTTAGCTAAAGTTATGAAAGATTCATTTTTACCTACGAAATCTGTTTCGCAATTTAAAGTGATGATAGCTCCTTTAGTTTTATCAGTATTGATAAAAGAAACAGCAGCTCCTTCAGAAGACTCACGGTCAGAACGGTTAGCAGCAACTTTTTGCCCTTTTTCTCTAAGGTTTTGTATCGCTTTATCGAAATCTCCTTCAGCTTCAACTAAAGCTTTTTTACAGTCCATCATTCCGGCACCTGTAGTTTGTCTTAATTTATTTACGTCCGCAGCAGTAATTGTTGCCATAATATATTTTGTTTAAAGATTAAAAGATTGAAGGATTTAAAAAATACATGAAAAATTAATAATTGTTACATTAGTAATCGTTCAATTTTTAAATCTTTCAATCTTTAAATTGTTTATTTATTCTTCAGTTGCAGTTGCAGTTGGAGCAGGAGTAACTTCTACAGCAGGAGCAACTTCTGCAGCCTCAGCAGCAGGAGCAACAACTTCAGCAGTAGCATCACCTTCTTTGTCAGAACCTCTATCAGAAAGTCCTTCAACAATTGCAGCGGTAACCAAAGTTAAAATTTTATCAATTGATTTAGAAGCATCATCGTTAGATGGGATTACGAATTCAACCTCTCTTGGGTCAGAATTAGTATCCACCATTGCGAAAACTGGAATGTTTAATTTTTGTGCTTCTTTTATTGCGATGTGTTCCGCCTTGATATCAACTACGAACAATGCAGCTGGTAGTCTTGACATGTCAGCGATTGAACCTAAATTTTTCTCTAATTTAGCACGAAGACGATCTACTTGCAAACGCTCTTTTTTAGAAAGAGTCATGAATGTACCATCTTTCTTCATTTTATCAATAGTAGCCATTTTTTTAACAGCTTTACGGATAGTTACAAAGTTAGTTAGCATTCCACCAGGCCATCTTTCAGTGATGTACGGCATATTTGCAGCTTTTGCTTTTTCAGCAACGATATCTTTTGCTTGTTTTTTGGTAGCAACGAATAATATTTTTCTACCTGATGCAGCGATTTTTTTCAAAGCTTCATTTGCCTCTTCAATTTTTGCCGCAGTTTTATATAGATTGATAATGTGAATACCATTACGTTCCATATAAATGTAAGGAGCCATGTTCGGGTCCCATTTTCTAGTCATGTGTCCAAAGTGAACACCTGCTTCTAGTAAGTCTTTAACTTCTATTTTGTTTGCCATTTTTGTTCTAGTTTACGTTCTGTTGATTAGCAATAAGTTTCTTTGATACGACTTTTAGACTTGCGTCTTCAGACTTTCGGCTTATTTAGATGCTAAACTATTTCCTACCTCGATAGGAGAGCAACAACAACTGTGTTTTTTAAATTTTTACGCTAAATTTATTTCAGTATTTTTTATGTTTAAGCTGATAATAAAACCAGTTTATGAACGTGAAAATCTGAATTAAATCCAGAATGCATATTAACGTTTTGAGAATTGGAATCTCTTACGAGCTTTCTTCTGACCGAATTTCTTACGTTCAACCATTCTTGGATCTCTAGTTAACAAACCTTCTGGTTTCAAGATTGCTCTGTTTTCTGCATTTACTTCACACATTACGCGTGCTAATGCCATTCTTACAGCTTCTGCTTGTCCAGTTGAACCACCACCATAAACGTTTACTTTAACGTCAAAGTTGCTTACATTTTCTGTCATAGACATTGGTTGTAATACTTTGTACTGTAAAGTTGCCGTTGGGAAGTATGTTTCGAATGCTTTTTTGTTTACCGTGATTACTCCTGTTCCTTCTGAAACATAAACACGTGCAACAGCGGTTTTTCTTCTACCGATTTTGTGAATAACTCCCATTACTTAAGATCGTTAAGGTTAACTGTCTTTGGTTTTTGAGCGCCTTGTTTGTGCTCTGAACCTACAACAACATTTAAATTTCTAAAAAGTTCAGCACCTAATTTGTTTTTAGGTAACATCCCTTTTACTGCTTTCTCTACTAATAATGCAGGGTTTTTTGCTTGCAATACTTTAGCAGTTAAAGTTCTTTGACCCCCTGGGTAACCGGTGTGACGGATGTAAGTCTTCTCGTCCATTTTGTTACCTGTAAGGTTGATTTTTTCTGAGTTGATAACGATTACGTTATCCCCGCAGTCCACGTGTGGTGTATAACTTGGCTTGTACTTACCTCTCAAAATCATAGCGACTTTTGAAGCAAGACGACCTAAGTTATGACCATCAGCATCAACAACAATCCACTCTTTTGTAACGGTGGCTTTGCTTGCTGATTGTGTCTTGTAGCTTAATGCGTCCATAATATATTTTTAATTAAACATTCCATCCCTAAGAAAGGGGTTGCAAAAGTACAATTAATTATTTTAAATACAAATACCTTAAATGAATATTTTAATCTGGTATTTGCCCTGATTATCAAATGTATATTTAGAATTACGCGGACAAGTTCAAAAGCGTGTCTCACAATTTAATACCTGTTTACGAGAAGTGTCATCCGTTTTATTATGTTGAGTGATTTTTTTAATTTTTGTGGCGACTACTTAGTCTTTTATTGGCTATTTTTGGTTTCAGAACAATTAATAATTGATTTATTCAAATCTTCTTGCTGATTTGTCTTATTTAATCGGACTAAAATTTCTATTATGAAAGCCAAAGCAACTTTAAAACAAATCGCTAAAGAATTAAATGTTTCTGTATCAACAGTTTCTAAAGCCTTGAACGATAGTCCGGAAATTAGTGACCAAACTAAGATAAAAATCAAAGAATACGCAAAACTTAAAAATTACAAACCCAATGTAATTGGACAAAATCTCAAGAATAGAAAGACTAAAACTATTGGTGTGATTATCCCTAATATCCTCAATTCTTTTTTTGCTAAAGTATTTAGCGGTATTGAAAAAGTAGCGGACACAAAAGGGTACAACGTTATTATGTGTATTTCCAATGAATCTTCAAAGAAAGAAGCACATACACTAGAAATGTTAAGTAATGGAACTATTGATGGCTTTATTGTTTCAGTGTCTGAAGAAGCTCAAAAAAACCAGGAGTACGATCATTTCTCTGCAATTATTAATGATGGAACTCCTATTGTTATGTTTGACCGAATTGCTGAAGGTGTTGATTGTGACAAAGTAATTGTAGATGATTTTGATTCTGCTTTAAATGCTACCCAACATTTAATTGAATTAGGATGCAAAAATATTGCTTTATTGTCTTCTATAGATAATTTAAGTGTTGGAAAGTTAAGAGTTAAAGGCTACTTGAAAGCTTTGGAAAAAAATAATATTGCGGTAAACGATGATATTATTATCCGTGCGGATGGAGAGCATGATTTGAGAGGAAAAATGGATAAAATATTTGATCATACGATAGATGGGATTTTTGCTGTTAATGAAAATGGATCTGTTTCTGCTTTGCGGCTGGCATTAAAAAAAGGGTTTAAAGTTCCAGAAGATATTTCTATTATTGGTTTTGCCGACGGAATTCTTGCCTCCCGCAGATTGTCTCCCAGTTTAACAACCGTGAGTCAACACGGAATCGAAATAGGAGAAGTGGCTGCTAAATTACTGCTTGACCGATTAGAATCTAAGGAAGAGCATCTTCCTTATCAAACCGTTGTCATAAAAACCAAATTGAAAGAAAGAGAGTCAACAAGAAAATTGTAGCAACTCAGTATTATAACAACAAAAAAATCTCTAATCGTTTTTGAATGATTAGAGATTTTTTCTGAGTAAATTTATTTTTAATGCGCTTCCAGCCAATTTTTTCCTTTACCAATTTCTACTTCCAAAGGAACATCTAATTGGAAAGCTTGTTCCATTTCGTGTTTAATCATAGGTTTGATTTTTTCGAGTTCATCATTGTGAACATCAAATACCAATTCATCATGTACTTGAAGCAGCATTTTACTCTTCCAGTTTTCGTCAGTTAGTTTTTGATGAATGTTAATCATCGCAATTTTGATAATATCAGCAGCACTTCCTTGAATAGGTGCATTTACCGCATTGCGTTCTGCGCCACCACGAACAATAGCATTTTGTGAGTTGATGTCTTTTAAATAGCGGCGGCGCCCCACTATAGTTTGTACAAAACCATTATCCCTTGCAAAATCTATTTGTTCCTGAATATAAGATTTTAATCTGGGATACGTCTGGTAATAAGCTTCAATCAAATCAGCACTTTCTTTGCGAGACAAGTTGGTTTGATTGCTTAATCCAAAAGCAGAAACACCATATATGATTCCAAAATTTACCGTTTTGGCATGGCTTCGTTGCTCGCGAGTCACTTCTTCCAGCGGGACATTAAATACTTTTGAAGCAGTAGATTTATGAATATCTTCCTGATTTTGGAACGCTTTAATCATGTTTTCTTCGCCACTTAATGCTGCAATTACGCGCAATTCTATTTGAGAATAATCCGCAGAAACTAAGGTGTAATTCTCATCTCTGGCCACAAACGCTTTTCTAATCTGTCTTCCACGTTCTGTACGAATAGGGATATTTTGTAGGTTGGGATTATTCGAACTCAATCGGCCTGTCGCGGCTACCGTTTGCATATAATCGGTGTGAATGCGATTTGTGATTTTGTCAACCTGATTGGGTAAAGCCTCAACATAGGTGTTTTGTAATTTTACCAATTGTCTCCAATCCAGAATGTCTTTTACAATTGGGTTTTCGGCAGCTAAATAACTTAAGATTTCCTCGCCTGTTGCATACTGACCGGTTTTGGTTTTCTTTTGCTTTACACCACCAATTTTTAATTTATCGAACAAAACATCACCCAACTGTTTTGGTGAAGCCAAGTTGAATTTTTCTCCTGCAGTTTCAAATATGTTTATTTCTAATATTTTGATGTCATCGTCTAATGTTTTCGACAATGATTTCAAGAAATCAACATCTACACGAATTCCTTCTTTTTCCATGTCAGCCAGAACTTTTACCAATGGAATTTCAATTTCCTCAAAAAGTTTTTTGGTTCCTGTTTTGTCTAATTCCAAAGTAAATAGTTCTTTGAGTTGCAAGGTTACATCAGCATCTTCAACAGCATATTCTTTGATTTCTTCCAATGCAACGTCACGCATTGATTTTTGATTCTTACCTTTTTTTCCAATTAAAGCTTCAATAGATTGAGGCGAATATTTTAAATACGTTTCCGATAAAATATCCATATTATGACGCATATCTGGATTAATCAGATAATGTGCAATCATGGTATCGAATAATTTTCCTTTTACAATAACCTTGTAATTAGAGAGAATTTTTAAGTCGTATTTTAAATTCTGACCAATTTTCTCGATGTTTTCATTTTCAAAAAAAGGAATAAATTTTCCAATTAAAAATTGTGCTTCGTCTTGGTTTTCTGGAAAAGGAACGTAAAATCCTTTCCCTTTTTCGTAAGAGAAAGAGATTCCTACCAATTCTGCGTGCAAAGCATCTAATCCCGTAGTTTCGGTATCAAAACACACCGCAGTTTGGTTTTGTAAATTTTGCAACAGCAATCGCAAGCCCAAGTCACCTTGAATAATTTGATACGAATGTGTGGTATTGTTTAAGGTATTGTAAAATTGATGACGCGTTTCTTCATCGGAATCAATTGCGGTAGTACTCCCAAAAAGATCAAACTGATCTTCGTTTTTTGCTGGTGTTTTTTTATACAGTTTGTTTTCGTCAACCGGATTTGATGTGGCTATTGCGGTATTGCCTTTTTTGAAAATAGCATCAAATTGCTCGGCCATTCGTCTGAATTCTAATTCATTGAAAAGCGCATCTGTTTTTTCTACATCTGGCGTAGAAAGCTCGTAGTCTTCTTCGTTAAAAACAACAGGGCAATCTAGTAATATTGTGGCTAATGTTTTGGATAGCAATCCTTTTTCTTTATTAGCTTCAATGTTCTCTTTCATTTTGCCTTTTAGCTTATCGGTATTAGCCAAAAGATTTTCCATAGTACCAAATTCTTTTAGCAATTTTTTAGCGGTTACTTCGCCCACGCCTGGTAGTCCAGGAATATTATCGGCAGCATCTCCCATCATTCCTAGGAAGTCAATTACTTGATCTGGTCGTTCAATTTCAAATTTTGCCAAAACCTCAGGAATACCCCAAATCTCAATTCCATTACCCATACGAGCGGGTTTGTACATGAAAATATTTTCGGAAACGAGTTGTGCAAAATCCTTATCGGGAGTCACCATAAAAACTTGGTAGTTTTGCTTCTCGGCTTGTTTTGCAATAGTTCCTATTAAATCATCGGCTTCATAGCCTGCAACTTCGATAATAGGAATGTGCATGGCTTTTAGTAGATCCTGAATGTAAGGAACTGCTATTTTTATTGCTTCGGGTGTGGCGTCCCGATGTGCTTTGTATTCTGGAAAAATAGTATTGCGCAGTTCACTTCCCCCTTTATCAAAAGCTACGGCTAAATGATCTGGCTTTTCTCTTTTGATGACATCCATCAAGGAATTCATAAACCCCATGATGGCTGAGGTGTCCATTCCTTTAGAGTTGATTCTCGGGTTTTTAATAAAAGCATAATAGCCTCTAAAAATTAAAGCATAGGCATCAAGGAGAAACAGTCGTTTTTGTGCAGACATAGTTGTGTTTTTGTAAAGTGCTCAAAAGTACAAAACTTGTGAGAAAATGGAGTGAAGGAATTAAACAATTCTTATTCTGGGAGCGTATTGGTTTTTTGTTCGAAAAAAGCAAAATTAAATTTTATAGGAAAAAAAAGGTTAATTATTTACAAATGAAATTTAAATCTAAATATAAACAAGAATTTAACTACTGAATAAGGCTTATTTTGTTTTTTAACGATTATTTATGTATTTAAACGATTATTTTTATATATTTACACTAGAACTAAAAATGACGTAGTTCTCTAATCTTTAATTCGTTGTATCATGGGAAAAAATTATTTTTCAAAAAAGGTATTGCACGTCAGCATATTATTTTTTTTAATATTGACTACAAATGTGTTTGCCCAAGTAGGTATAGGAACTGTAACCCCAAATGCTAGTTCTGTGCTAGATATTACATCAACAACTCAAGGTATGTTGACACCTCGTATGACAACCGCACAAAGAACTTCCATCGCTTTACCGGCAGATGGATTAATGGTGTATGACACAGATCTAAAAGCTTTTCATTATTACAATTCCTTAACTGCAGTTTGGACCGTTGTTAATAGCGCCTCCACAGGACGATTAAAATTCAAACGAATTAGATCTAGTGATGCTTTAGCTACTGTTTTAGCAACAGAACTTGCTGCTGGCGGAGGTATTAAATATGTACTAGATAGTGCAACCCACTATGAAATAAATGGAGTAGTTGTTTTTAACTTACCAATTGATTTGAACAATGCCAGTTTAATAGGACTAGATACTAATGAAGATATCATAGTTAGAAGTAGTGGATTACTATTTGATGGTACAACGGGAGGACTAGTAAAAAACGTTACTATTTCAGGTGCATGTACTGTTTTTAATTTGATTGGTTCCGGGAATACGCAAACTATAATTTTTAGGGATGCCATAGTATCGGGTGCTGCAAGTATAGGTACGATTAGTGGTTTTAATCTAGTGTTTTTTTCAATCATTAACTATTCTGGGAATACAACTGGAATCACGTACACTAATATCACTAGGCTTTTATTAAGCAACACAGCATGGTTTGGCAATAACACAGGAACTTTCGAAAAGTTTACTGGTACATTTTCTTTGATACAAAAACAGGGTGGTTTTTTTGAAGTAAACGGTGCAGCTGTAGGTGTAGATGTTTCTGCCAATCCTACGATAACAGGAGATGCAGTAATGGAAACAGTAGTTTTTACAGGAACTCCTACTGGTCTAGGTAAGTATGTAAATCCCTATACCACTGGGACATTTGCGGGATATAACTTTAATAACAAATGGAATGTTAGAAGTGCAGGTATACCTACCGAAATAGATGCTGCAGCCACGGGAGAATTTAGCGTAAATTATTCTGCAGGATCAGGTGCTGTTGTTTCAATACCGAATACAGGAACTCCAACAAAAATTAATCTGACAACTACGTCTGCTACAACTTCAAATTTTAGATTCACCACTGCTACAAATGATGCTAAAATAGTTTATGTGGGTTTGAAAAAGCGAATTGTTAAGTTTTCTGGTAGTTTGTCATTTGTTGCAGACAATGCTGGAAAGACAGGAATTTATATATTTTATATTGCTAAAAGTGGAGTTGTCATTGGACAAACAAAAATATACGGTTTTACATCCAATACTTCAGATACAGCAGCGATTCCATTATCAGGATCCATAGAAATGAACACAAATGATTTTATCGAAGTTTTTGTCGATTATTTTTCGGGACCAGCAGGCGCAATAAAAGTAACATCACTGACATTGACCGCTTTTTAATAAAATCAAAAAAGAGTACCAACAGCTTTGCTGTTAATCAAACAATTTCTATTGTAATAAACCGCGTCAATATATACTAAATGATGCGGTTTTTTTATGGGCAGAGAATATTTTTTTGAAGCTTAACCAATCGTTAAATTTTAATTAATGCAAAGTTAGTTTGTTCAAATCTTTTGTTATTTTGTCAAAAAATAAATTTTAATGATCTTTCGTATCGTACTCTTGTGTTCAATTCTACTCGTAATTGAACTTTATACTTTTCAGGTATTAAAAACTTTAATAAAATCTAAACCAATATTAATTTCAATTGAGCTAGTGAGCATCTTGGTTTTAGTGTACCTTGTGTATGCCTTGATGCAATTTGATCGCAGCGTTGGACAAACGCAACAAACGATGTTTACTATGGGTTTGTTGCTGATTGTTTACGTGCCAAAGTTAATCTTGACCTTCTTATTACTGGGTGAAGATATTTTTAGAGTTGGTGCCGGAGTTGTCAATTATTTTGTCGACTATGATAATTCTACTGATTTTATTAAATCGAGAAGAAAATTTGTTAGTCAAATTGGATTGGGGATTGCCGCAGTTCCTTTTTTATCTTTAATTTATGGGATCACCATTGGTAAATACAATTATAAGGTCATAAAGCAACGCATTTTCTTCCCAGATTTACCAGAGGCATTTGATGGTTTTACCATCACTCAAATCTCAGATTTACACAGCGGTAGTTTTGATAATCCAGAGAAAATTAAGTATGCAATTGACTTAGTCAACGAGCAAAATTCTGATTTGCTATTGTTTACCGGGGATATTGTAAATACGCATGCTAACGAAATGTATCCTTGGATAGAAGCCTTCAACGCGATTAAAAAACACGAATATGGAAAGTATTCTGTTTTGGGGAATCATGATTATGGAGAATATGTCACTTGGCCTTCTGAGGCTGCCAAAGAAAATAATTTCAAAGCTATTAAAGATTTGTACGGTCAAATAGGTTTTAAGTTAATGCTGAACGAACATACTTTTATAGAAAAGGGAACTGAAAAAATCGCATTAATTGGTGTCGAAAACTGGGGTCATAACTTCAAGCAGGCCGGAGATTTAAATAAAGCTGCAGGACCGTTAAAGAAAGAAGATTTTAAGATTTTGATGAGTCACGATCCTTCGCATTGGGAGCACGTTGTGCAACATGATGAGAAACATTATCACCTGACGCTTTCGGGTCACACGCACGGAATGCAATTTGGTATTGAAATTCCAGGGTATTTCAAATGGAGTTTGGCACAATATGTTTACAAACAATGGGCTGGTTTATATGAAAACTTGGGAAGATACGTTTATGTCAACAGAGGATTTGGTTTTCATGCGTATCCGGGCAGAGTAGGTATTATGCCGGAAATTACCGTCATTGAACTAAAAAAGGGAACGAATGTGGCATAATACGTTAAAAATGCTACATTTGTAAAATAAATATCTCTTTTTAGTGAATTTAAAAAATTAAATTTTTGGTTTTATGTCAAAATTTGGAGAACTTATAAATACTCAAGTACCTGTGTTAATAGACTTTTACACAGAATGGAACGAACCTTCAGTTTTAATGCATCCTGTAATTAGAGATGTAGCAGCCGCTCTTGGCGATAAAGCTAAAGTAATAAAGATTGATGTAGACAAGAATCAGGAATTAGCCGATGCTTTGCGCATCAAGGGTTTACCTACGTTGATGATTTACAAACAAGGTCAAATGATCTGGAGACAATCTGGTGAATTAGACGCCAATACAATTATCAATATTGTTCAAGAACAATTGTAATTTTATTTTTTACAATACTCCACAAGTAAAGTTGTTTTCTTTTAAATAAATTAAAGTTTTAGGAAGCGCGTATGCTAAGTTTTTGAAAGCTTTTAGGCTATCATGAAAAACAAGTATGCTTCCTGGTCTTATATTTGACAGTACGTTTTCGAGGCATTGTTCCTGCGATACATTTGCGTCAAAATCAGCACTCAATATATCCCACATAATTATTGTGTAACCCATTGCTCTTAATTTTCTTGATTGAGCCGCTTTTATTTTTCCATATGGAGGGCGAAAAAGGGTCTGTTTTAGATTATAATTGCTGTATTTTTTAATTGTTTCTTCACATAATGTAGCATTAGCAAGGTACGATGCTGTTGTAGTTTTCCAACCGTTCAAATGGTTGTAGGTGTGGTTTCCTATTGCGTGACCTTCGCTAATAATGGTTTGAAATACTTCAGGATTTTTTTCAATGTTGTCTCCAATGCAAAAAAAAGTTGCTTGTACTTGGTGTTTTTTTAATTCCTTTAAAACCCATGGAGTGATTTCAGGAATAGGTCCGTCATCAAAGGTGAGGTAGACGGTTTTATCTTTTTCTAAATTGGAAACATCCCAAGTATAATGAGAGAAAATTTGTTTAACAATCCAACTTGTTTTGATCCAGTAGAGTTTCATGTTTTTTAAATATAAAAAAAATAGCGACATTTCTCAACATCGCTATTTTTCTAATTGGAGTTTTTAAGTTTCAATTATTCCCTATCACGTCCAAAACGTTCAAACATTTTGATGTACGTATTGAAAATGATTCGGTTTTTATTGTAAAAATTTAAATCGCCATTCTCTTTCATAACCGTCAGAAGACTGCGGTATCGCTCAATATCTGTAATGATAGGAATTGCAATGCTAGTTTGTTCTGAAGGAGCAAGTTTGCCATAATAATTCAGGTTTTCTCTGTACTTCATGATCAATTTGTCTAGTAATTGTTGTGCTTTTAGTGGCTCATCAATTTTGTAATAGCCACCGGCAAAGGGCTCCACTAAAGAATAATAGTCAAAATATTCTACTGGCATTTTTGTCATTGCCAGATGGATAATGTTTTTTGCTTTATCTTTTTTACCTTCTAGTATCAATTGGTTCATTAGCCTTGAGAGATAGGAACGGTAATTAACGCTGTTCTTTCTTGTTTCAGGATCATGGTATATATTAGGGCTTTCGCTATTGCCCCAATCCCATTTCATTACTTTGGCATACATTTTATCCGCATCTATTTGTCCCATGTCAAG
Source organism: Flavobacterium sp. DT2-2 (assembly GCA_051990185.1). Lineage (GTDB taxonomy): Bacteria > Bacteroidota > Bacteroidia > Flavobacteriales > Flavobacteriaceae > Flavobacterium. The sequence goes on from JAFCUE010000006.1 coordinate 12,533, forward strand.
TGGGCTTGCATCTTTTGTTAAAACTGTTTTTATCGGAACTAGTTTGTAAACCATTCCTTCAAGTTGAAGGTATTCTTTCATCCAGAGATAGTCTTCGCTATCAAATGCTCCACCACTAAAATAGATTGGTCTTTTCCAGTTATTATTAGCTACAATATCAAGCATCATTAACCTGTTTTTGTACAAGGCATTTCCTTTAATGTCTAGGTCAATGTAGGGAACTATGGAGTCATTATCTTTTGGGTTAACGACTTTGTTTTTAATAATTGTATTTTTATCAACAGGAATTCTGATCTTATTTGTTGGATAAAAATGGATGGTTTGACCATTTTGCATGTCTACTGTTGATTTTGGATTTTTGATAAAATTAATCAAATCCTTGATGTCCCATCGGCTTTCTACTTTTGGAATATGAGCTACATAATCCAGTTTGTCACCTACATATTGATCGTGTGTAAAGGAGATGGGTAATGGATCTGATTCATAGGTTTTAGTTTTCATTTGATCAATATACCAATCAGTCATAAACAAACTTGTATTTACGATTTTGACATCTGTTCTTACGCCTTCAATTTCTTGTGCGTACCAGAGTGGGAACGTGTCATTATCACCAATGGTGAATAAAATGGCATTTGGATCACAAGATTCTAAATAGGCTTTTGCCATAGCAACAGCTGTATATTTTCCAGAGCGATCGTGATCATCCCAGTTTTGAGATGCCATAAGCACTGGAGCTGCCAGTAAACTTGCGGCTATTAGTATTGGTCCTGCTAGTTTTGGAGCTAGATATTTTGTAGCGCTCTCATATAAAGCATACACTCCAAAACCAATCCAGATAGCAAAGACATAAAAGGAACCCACCAAGGCATAATCGCGCTCTCGTGGTTCAAAAGGTCTTTCGTTCAAGTAAATTTTTAATGCTATTCCCGTAAAAAGGAACAAAGCAAGTAAAACGTAAAAGCTTTTCAAGTCTTTATTGGCGTGATACATTAAACCAATTAATCCTAAAATAAAAGGCAAAAAGAAATACACATTGCGACCTTTATTGTTGAGCACATCCGAAGGGAGATTGTCTTGACTTCCCAAGTGTAATTCATCTATAAAAGTGATACCACTGAGCCAGTTTCCGTCCAGATAATCGTATTTTCCCTGAATATCATTTTGTCTTCCAACAAAATTCCACATCAAATACCTCCAATACATGTAACCAAATTGATATTCAACCATAAATCCTAGGTTGTCAATAGTGGTAGGTTTTTCAACCAATAAATAATCACCATAACTTTTTAAGAAGGTAACATAACCTTCATTATCAATTTGTTTTTGAGCATAGGCTTGTCTGAATTCGGTAACAATTTTTTCAGTTTCATTTCTCAACTGCGCAATTGCTTTGTTGTAGTCTTCCTCACTCAATTGACTTGGATCAATACCGTATTTAGCTAAATCATCTTCGTATGGATAATCAGGATTCAATCTAAACTCTGGTGGGTTGGTAAAATTCATATAGTTTTCAATGTGATCACCGCTCCACATCCTAGGTAAAATCGTTTTCTGATTGTTATCTGTATTTTGATCGGCATTTTTGAAATTATTCGTAATGATATATTTCCCAGTTTTGTAATCACGTTCATAATTGGGCGCTTTATCAAGATACGGATTTTCCTTGTCTAAACCAGCAAAACCCTCGGTGTATTGTGGTCCGTAAAATAAAGGATTCACTCCGTATTGCTCTCTGTTGTAATAGGCTAGAACTTCAGCAGCATCAGATGGTTTATTTTCGTTGATCACGGTATTAGCATTGGCACGAATTGGCAGCATCATCCAAGTTGAAAAACCAATCAGGATAAAAAGAACACACAAGATTAAGGTATTGTAAGTTGCAAGCCCTTTTTTGTTAGTGTATTGCAAACCAAAATAAAACAACGCAATGAGCAATACGGTAACAAAGATACTTCCTGAATCAAACGGTAGCCCAAGACTGTTTACCATAAAAACTTCGGTTTTACCAAAGAATCCCATAGTAAGAGGCAAAAGCAATTTGAAAATAAATAACAAAATGGCAATAACAACTATGTTAGCTATAATGAAGTTTTTAAGCGTAACTACTTTGTAATTTTTGAAAAAGTAAAGAAAACCTATTGCAGGAATTGTTAATAAAGCCATGAAGTGAACGCCAAAAGAAAGTCCGACAACCAGTGAGATAATCAACAGCCATTTGTTACCTCTTGGTTTGTCCATATCTTGTTCCCAGCGCAAACCCAACCAGAATAACAAGGCAATAAATAAGGATGCCATGGCATATACTTCGGCTTCAACTGCATTAAACCAAAAACTATCCGAAAAAGTATAGGCTAATGCCCCTACGAAGGAACTCCCAAGAATAACAACATCATTATTTTTATTCGGTTCTGAAAACCGAGAAACTAATTTTCTTAAGATAATTGATGAAGACCAAAATAAAAATAAAATGGTAAAGGCACTTGAAAATACTGACATCATATTGACCATTAAGGCAATTTTTGTATTGTCGGAGGCAAACATGGCAAAAAAAGCGCCAATCATCTGGTACAAAGGCGCTCCTGGAGGGTGGCCTACTTCCAATTTTGCCGCAGTGGCAATATATTCCCCGCAATCCCAAAAACTCATAGTGGGTTCAACAGTTAAAGTGTATGTTAACAATGCGATACCAAATGTAAGCCAACCAATACTTGTATTCCACTTATTGAAATTGAATGCTGCTTTATCCATGTACTAAAATTTAATTTAATTTTGAGTTACAAAGAAAATGTTTTTTTGTTGAACAGGCATACCATTAACATTATTTTCTAGAAAAGTAGTACATTTTAATAACGCATTGATTGTAAACGGGTTTTGTATTTTTTTGAAGTTTTAGTAATTTTTTTTTCATAAAAAGGTAAAATAAATTTGTACAAACTAAAATTTATTTTAAATTTGCACTCGCTTAGTAGCAATGCTGGTCTATGGTGTAATGGTAACACAACTGTTTTTGGTGCAGTCTTTCTAGGTTCGAGTCCTAGTAGACCAACGTAAAACCCCTCATTTTGAGGGGTTTTTTTTATGGGACGAATCCAATGTTTTACATTACATAGGTTTATAATACTATCTTTTTAAAGATGTAGAAATTTATAGTAGGGTAAGGTTTTACATTGAGCCCACTAAATTTTGAAAGTAATGACTGGTTTAACGGTATGGTTAACGAGGTCCTCACTGATGCTTCCGTTAAAAAAGTGAGCAAAACCAGTTCGCCCGTGTGTGCAAAGGCCTATCAAATCGGCATTAATGCTGTTGGTGAAATTGACAATTCCATTTTCTACATTGACATCATTATAAATATGAGCAGTATAATTTTTGATTTCAAAGCTTTTAATGAATTTTTTCATGATGCCCTCGGCTTCCTTGGTGGTTTTAAAACTATTGGGCGTGCAGATCGTCACTAAAAAAAGATTGGCATTAAATATTTTAGCAAATTCGACCATTTTTTGGAAAGGTTTTTTAATTTCTTCCGAAAAATCAGATGCAAAAACAAAATTGTTGAAGGTAAAGTTTGGATTGTTTTTTTTGATCACGAGAACTGGAATTTCGGAGAGCCGTACTATTTTTTCAGTATTTGATCCAATAATTATTTCTTCAATACCCGAAGTTCCATGTGAACCCATAACAATTAAATCAATTCCATTTTTTTTATTAAAGGATAAAACACCACTAAAAGCTCTCTCAAATTGAATGGATGCGTGAACTGAAATCCCATCTAAATAGGGCTGTTCTTTTATTTTTTGAAGATTTTCATTTGCTTTTTGGATAAATAACATTACCTCTGGAATACTACTTCTGCCAATTACTGCGACATTCATTTGATGCGGCAATTCTAATAAATGCAGTAAAAAAATTTCACAATTATTTTTTTTTGCAATTGAAGCGGCAACTTGTAATGCGTTTTCGGCAAAATTAGAAAAATCGGTAGGCACTAAAATTCGTTTCATAGCTTTAAAGTTTAAAATGGGATAAAAACTCTTATTCTGATCTTTCAATAAAGATAAGAAATTATTTTACGGCAACTGATTATTTTAGTTTATAAAAAAACACTATCTTTGCACCGTTATTTATTAAAATCTAGATAATGAGGGGACTAAATGTCCCCTCTTTTTATAAAAATATGACATTTAAAGAAAAAGTAACCACATTGTTGACAGAAGGCTTGTTAGAAAAGCCATCGATTTTTTTGATAGACCTTATCATTACTGATGCTTTCAAAGTTATTGTGACGCTAGACGGTGATAACGGAGTTGCATTGCAAGACTGTATCGATGTGAGTAAATTCATTGATGCTAACTTAGATAGAGAGGAACAAGATTATTCTCTAGAAGTCGCTTCGGTAGGTGTTGGATCCCCATTAAAATTAACTAGACAATACAAGAAAAATATAGGTCGAACACTGATAGTGAAGACTTCCACTGAAATTATTGAAGCAGAATTAGTAAATGCTAATGATGATTTTGTAATTTTGTCGTGGAAAGCAAGAGAACCTAAGAAGTTAGGAAAAGGGAAGGAGACGGTTCAAAAAGAACTTACATTGCCTTACGTAGACATAAAAGAAGCAATTGTTACAGTAACATTTTAATTAAAGAATTCGCATGGAAAATTTAGCATTAATCGATTCATTCTCAGAGTTTAAAGATGATAAACTTATTGATCGTGTAACGCTTATGGCAATTTTAGAAGATGTATTTAGAAATGCATTGAAGAAAAAATACGGTTCAGATGATAATTTTGATATCATTATAAATCCTGACAAGGGAGATATGGAGATATGGCAGAGAAGAGTAATCGTGGCTGATGAAGACTTGGACTTTGATCATCTTGAAATTACATTAACAGAAGCTAGAAAAATCGAACCTGATTTTGAAATTGGTGAAGAGGTCTCTGAAGAAGTGAAGTTAATTGATTTGGGAAGAAGAGCAATTTTAGCTTTGCGTCAGAATTTAATTTCTAAAATACATGAACATGATAATACGAATCTTTACAAGCAATTTAAAGATTTAATAGGTGATATTTATACTGCTGAGGTGCACCATGTGCGTCCAAGAGTCGTTATTTTGGTTGATGATGAAGGGAATGAGATTATTTTGCCAAAAGAAAAACAAATACCTTCTGATTTTTTCCGCAAAGGAGATAATGTAAGAGGAATCATTGAAAGCGTTGAATTAAAAGGAAATAAACCGCAGATAATCATGTCTAGAACTTCAGAGAAGTTTTTAGAAAAATTGTTTGAACAAGAAATTCCTGAAGTTTTTGACGGTTTAATTATGGTTAAAAAAGTGGTAAGAATACCAGGCGAAAAAGCAAAAGTAGCTGTTGATTCTTATGACGATAGAATTGATCCGGTAGGGGCTTGTGTGGGAATGAAAGGATCGCGTATTCACGGAATTGTTCGTGAACTAGGAAACGAAAACATTGACGTTATCAATTATACAAGCAACATTCAGTTGTTTATTACAAGGGCATTAAGTCCAGCTAAAGTATCTTCAATTAAGATAAATGAAGAGACTAAAAGAGCTGAAGTTTTCTTGAAATTAGAAGAAGTTTCGAAAGCAATTGGTCGTGGTGGTCACAATATTAAATTAGCAGGTTTATTGACTGGCTATGAACTAGACGTTATTCGTGAAGGAGATGTTGCAGGTGCTACAGCCGATGAAGATGATGTTGAATTAACAGAGTTTTCAGATGAAATTGAAGACTGGGTTATCGAAGAATTTGCAAAAATTGGATTGGATACTGCTAAAAGTATTTTGAAGCAAGATGTAGAAGACTTAGTAAGAAGAACAGACCTAGAAGAGGAAACAATTCTAGATGTAATGAGAATATTGAAAGAAGAATTTGACAGTTAGTCAATAGGTCTTCAACGATAAACATGCCATTTTACAATGAATTCTTACTCGACAGGTGTCGAGTTGGGAGTAAAGTGAGGAATAACAAAAAAGGTAATAATAAAAAGGTTTTATGTCTGAAGAGAGAATTATTAGAATAAACAAAGTTTTGAGGGAATTGAATATTTCTTTAGAAAGAGCTGTGGATTATCTAAAAGATAAGGGGATTGCTATTGAAGCAAATCCAAACGCAAAAATTTCTGATGATGTATACAATGTCTTGTGCGGTCAGTTTGCTGGTGACAAAGGGAATAAAGAAGCTTCCAAAGAAGTTGGCGAAGAGAAAAGAAAAGAAAAAGAAGCTCTGCGTTTAGAACGAGAAAAAGAAATCGAAGACAAGCGTAAGATCGAAGAAGAGCGTGTAAAGCAACAAGAGGTTATAAAAGCGAGAGCAGTTATAGCGGGTCCAGTTCAAGTAGGTAAGATTGATCTGAATCCAAAAAAGCTAACTATCGTTGCGCCAGAAAAAGCTGTCACTCCAGTAGCAAATGTGCCTGAAGTAAAAGTTATTTCAAAACAAGTTTCATCTGAGAAACCGTCACCTGAGAAACCACTAGTAGAAAAACTTATTTCAGACAAAAAAGAGGTAAAACCAATTTCTGGTATAAAAGAGGTAAAATCAGAGGCTTCAAAAGAAGTTGTTGCTGAACCAAAAGTAATTGCAAAAGTAATTGCAAAAACCGAAGCTGCAAAAGTAGATGAAGTGCCAGTAGATGAAACCATCACGACGCAATATCAAAAGCTTTCGGGCACCACTTTAACGGGTCAGGTAATTGATTTATCTCAATTTAATAAGCCTAAAAAGAAAAAAGAAGAACCAAAAATCACTCCGAATAAACCGGGTGCTCCAGGATCAGCGGCAGCTAATGCCAATAAAAACAAGCGTAAAAGGATCGTCCCTAAACCGGGTGCCCCAAGACCGCCGGCAGTTCCGGGAGTTCCAGGTGCGCCAAATCCTAATAAGATCACGCCAAATACTGGTGGTGGAGGTTTTAATGCTAACAGAAGTGCTAGGCCAGGTTTCGTAAAAGGAAATAGACCTGCAATTGTTGCTAAAGTAGAGCCAACAGAAGAGGAAGTAAAAAATCAAATTAGAGAGACGCTAGAGAAACTACAAGGTAAAGGTGGTAAATCTAAAGCGGCTAAATATAGAAGAGATAAAAGAGATACGCACCGTCAGAAATCTGATGATGAGCAAAGAGCTATTGACGAAGGAAGTAAAACTATCAAGGTTACTGAATTTGTTACAGTTGGTGAAATTGCTATCATGATGGATGTGCCAATTACTAAGGTGATTGGGACGTGTATGTCACTTGGAATCATGGTAACCATGAACCAACGTCTTGATGCAGAAACGTTGACTATTGTTGCCGATGAATTTGGTTATGAAGTCGAGTTTATTACTGTAGACATCGAAGAAGCGATCCAAGTGGTCGCAGATAAAGAAGAAGATTTAGTATTTAGAGCGCCAATTGTTACGGTAATGGGTCACGTCGATCACGGTAAAACATCCTTACTGGATTATATTCGTAAAGAAAACGTAATTGCTGGGGAATCTGGAGGAATAACCCAACATATTGGTGCCTACGGAGTAACCTTAGATAACGGTCAAAAAATTGCATTCTTAGATACACCGGGTCACGAAGCGTTTACTGCGATGCGTGCGCGTGGTGCTCAAGTTACTGATATTGCTATTATTGTAATTGCAGCTGATGATGATATCATGCCGCAAACCAAAGAAGCTATTAGCCATGCTCAAGCAGCTGGTGTACCAATTATATTTGCTATCAATAAAATTGATAAGCCAAATGCGAATCCAGAAAAAGTGAAAGAAAGATTAGCAGGTATGAATTTACTTGTTGAAGATTGGGGTGGAAAAATTCAATCACATGATATTTCTGCGAAAGTAGGAACAGGGGTGAAAGATTTGTTAGAAAAAGTATTGCTTGAAGCAGAACTTTTAGATCTAAAATCAAATCCAAACAAAGCGGCACAAGGTACTGTTGTTGAAGCATTCCTTGATAAAGGAAAAGGATATGTTTCCACCATATTAGTACAGCACGGAACGTTACGAGTTGGTGATTATATGTTAGCAGGGAAGCATCATGGTAAGATAAAAGCCATGCATGATGAAAGAGGGAATATAGTTACAGTTGCGGGACCTTCGACTCCGGTTTCAGTACTTGGTCTTGATGGAGCAGCTACTGCGGGTGATAAATTCAATATTTTTGAAGACGAAAAAGAAGCGAAACAAATTGCTTCAAAACGTTCTCAGTTGATGCGTGAGCAATCCGTACGTACACAACGTCACATTACATTGGATGAAATTGGACGTAGAATTGCTTTGGGTCAATTTAAAGAATTAAACATTATCCTTAAAGGAGATGTGGATGGTTCTGTGGAAGCCTTATCTGATTCGTTCTCTAAATTATCTACTGAAGAAATTCAAATCAATATTATCCATAAAGGTGTTGGAGCTATTACTGAAACTGACGTAATGTTGGCTTCTGCTTCTGATGCAATTATTATTGGATTTAATGTTCGTCCTGCTGGAAATGCAAGACAATTAGCAGATAAAGAAGAAATTGATATCCGTTACTACTCTATTATTTATGCAGCAATCGATGACTTGAAAGATGCAATGGAAGGAATGTTAGCTCCTGAAATGAAAGAAGAAATTCTAGGAACTGCTGAGATTAGAGAGATATTCAAAATTTCTAAAGTAGGTTCTATTGCAGGTTGTATGGTTATGGATGGTAAAATTGTACGTAGTGCTAAGATGAGAATCATTAGAGAAGGCGTAGTAGTCTTTACAGGTGATTTACTCGCATTGAAACGTTTCAAAGACGATGTAAAAGATGTAGCTAAAGGATATGATTGTGGAATTCAAGTAAAAGGATTCAACGACATCGAAGAAAGAGATGTTATTGAATCGTACCATGAAGTAGCAGTTAAAAAGAAATTGAAATAGAATTCAATATATTTTATTATAAAATCCCGATTCGTCGGGATTTTTTGTATTTTAGTTAAGGAGTTATAGATATGGCTTCCAAGGACAGGAAATGGATAATGAGCTGAAAGGCGAGGGAAATTCATTGAATTATACCTTTAGGATGCACGACCCGAGGGTGGGGAGGTTTTTTGCAGTAGATCCTTTGACAAAATCATATCCGTGGAATAGCCCTTATGCATTTAGTGAGAATAGAGTAATTGACGGCATAGATTTGGAAGGCAAAGAATTTTACGGAGGAATAGATCTTTGGCTTTCTATACAAATGACCAGACTAAAATTAGCTTACAAGATACTAAAAAAAGTATGGTGGGACCAATCACACGTAGTAATGAAACAATAAATAACTATCCCAACATTTCAGAAAAAGCTAAAGATAATCTTTATAAAGCTGATGCTATTGTAGCTACTGTTGGATTACAATCTAAAATTATAGCTGGAACAACAATAACTTCTGGAGTAGTAGTTAGAGGAGTAGTGCTTGGCGATGCTGCAGCTACAGGCATGGCATATGAGGGTTTAACTTCCGTATATAATATATCTTCTGGTTTTGTGAGAAGCGAGATGGCAGCTAATTTTACATATCGTGGTATTGTTCAAAGAGGTTTGTATGAAAGAGGTATAAGTGCTTTTACAAATTTAACGGGTCAGATTATGACAAATAACGGTAGAATTGACAAAAATATAAATTGGGCACAGCCAATCAGTGCATTTATTTTCACTGGTGCTATTTCTAATTTTGGTGAATCAGCATTTAAATTTAATATTGATTTTAGAAATAGTAATTTCAAATTTTCCACGAGTTCTTTTTCTGAATTTTCCAGTTCATTTACAACAAATTATTATGGAGGTAAATTAGGGGATAGATTTGATAACTTCTCTAGTTCTATTAATGGTTCAGCTCAATTTGTCAAGCCAATAAAGGATATATTATCTGGGACACTAATTGAATCTTTTGAGAATATTTCTCAAAAACCTATACAAGATGGATTAGATAAAGTATTTAAGGATAGAGGATTAAATGATTCAAGAAGTGGTGGTTTTAAATTTGGAGGTAATGGAAAAAAGAAAGGTTTTTAGATTTATAGTTGTTCTTATTGTGTTTTTAATTGCTATTATTTTTATAGTCAAATCTATTTATTTACAGAGAGAGGCTGAAAAGGATATTGAATTAAATCGATTAGAAACCGTAGGCAAAATTTATAAATTTACTTGGAATAAAAGTTTTAAGTATTATTATTTTTCTTACTATCATAATGGTGTAGAATTTAAAAATTATGAGGATATTAGTTATGCTGAAGGTGAACAATGTGTAAATAGATATTATAAAGTTATTTTATCAAATAAAAATCCTGAAAATTCAAAAATTTTGATTGATGAGGAGATTATAGATATCGTTAAAATCAAAAATGCAGGATTTAAATAATAAAACCCGAACGTCATTGATATGCAAGGGTTCGATAGCGCGGTTTTGCAAACCGTGCCCACAAACAAAATAAAATAAAGGTTATAAAAAAACAGGCATCACGCCTGTTTTTTTTGTTTTAGGAAAGTTGCTGTTGCAAATTAGCTTTTAAAATGAAAGCGTCTAAGAACGCTTTGGGTCAATTTAAAGAATTAAACATTATCCTTAAAGGAGATGTGGATGGTTCTGTGGAAGCCTTATCTGATTCGTTCTCTAAATTATCTACTGAAGAAATTCAAATCAATATTATCCATAAAGGTGTTGGAGCTATTACTGAAACTGACGTAATGTTGGCTTCTGCTTCTGATGCAATTATTATTGGATTTAATGTTCGTCCTGCTGGAAATGCAAGACAATTAGCAGATAAAGAAGAAATTGATATCCGTTACTACTCTATTATTTATGCAGCAATCGATGACTTGAAAGATGCAATGGAAGGATTGTTAGCTCCTGAAATGAAAGAAGAAATTCTAGGAACTGCTGAGATTAGAGAGATATTCAAAATTTCTAAAGTAGGTTCTATTGCAGGTTGTATGGTTATGGATGGTAAAATTGTACGTAGTGCTAAGATGAGAATCATTAGAGAAGGCGTAGTAGTCTTTACAGGTGATTTACTCGCATTGAAACGTTTCAAAGACGATGTAAAAGATGTAGCTAAAGGATATGATTGTGGAATTCAAGTAAAAGGATTCAACGACATCGAAGAAAGAGATGTTATTGAGTCGTATCATGAAGTAGCAGTTAAAAAGAAATTGAAGTAGAATACCTATTTATTTTATAAGAAAATCCCGATTCGTCGGGATTTTTTGTATTTTAGTTAAGGAGTTATAGATACGGCTTCCAAGGACAGGAGATGGATAACGAGCTGAAAGGCGAAGGGAACTCGTTGAATTATACTTTTAGGATGCATGATCCTAGGATTGGAAGGTTTTTGCTATTGACCCATTATTTAGAGAGTATCCTCATAACTCAACTTATGCGTTTAGTGAGAACAGAGTAATAGATGGTGTAGAATTAGAAGGGTTAGAATACTACACGGTTCATATAAAGCAAGATATAAATGGAAATAGATCTTTGATGAAAGTTGTTTCACACAGAGATACTAAAAACGGGTACGGCGAATTAGGAAAAGGAATAGCTTATCAGTTTCACACAGTTATACGTTCAGGGCGTAATAAAGGCTTAGAAAGTGGTTATACAATTATAAGAGAAAACCTTCACGGTATATATCAAGGAGGGAATAATCCTAAAAAGTTTTGGGAAGATATAAATCCGAAAACAGGAGATTACCCAGATGACTATCAATTCGCGCCGATTGATGAAACTTGTGCTAATGGTTTACAACACGATTTGGCTTATGACGATGATGAAATTGTTGGCTTTTCAGGTATTCTTGATAAGAAATCTACCAAAGCGAACAATGACTATATCGAAAGAGCTAAAAAGACGATTGCAAAATATAAAAAAGGAGGGTTAGATAATGTAACAGGGGAAAAAGTCACAATGGGAACTTGGTTTGCGGCAGAATATGGAAAAGATGGGTTTAGTTTTGCTGAATATTTTAAAGATGAGCCTGCCACAGATATAGATACTTCAAAATTTGTACTACCAGATGAAAGAACTGAAAGTAAGGTAGAAGTGTACAATACAAGAGTTATAAAAAAATAGTTTATGAAAACCTAGGTATTGTGTATAATGGATTGTAAATCATAGGAGCGTAGAGAAAAAACAGAAGAGCAAAAGCTAATTAAAAGAATAAAATTTAACAAAACTATTTTACCGGAAATAAAGAAGCAATAAGTTAAAAAATGAAAAAATCACTTAAAATGATTACTTTAGTTATCCTCGTTGGATTAATTTATTTTGCCTACAATTTGTACCGTTTGTACCGTCTTGCTCCCAATGGAGCTAAGGCTTATTCAACGTACTCCTTCCCAAATTCTAAATATCATTTAGAAAATAAGATAGATTCGTTAGTTCAAACCCCACTGGCGCTCGTTTATCCGTAATTCTGGTGCTCGATTGCATCGAGTACCTACTTACATAGAAAGATAAAATAGAGCGTTTATAACGCGGGTAATAACCTCGCCAACTGGCGAGGTTTTTTTATGTTTAAAAGCTTCTGTAAGCAGGCTTTTTTTTCTGCAAAATGCTACCCCACTGGCGCTCGTTTATCCGTAATTCTGGTGCTCGATTGCATCGAGTACCTACTTACATAGAAAGATAAAATAGAGCGTTTATAACGCGGGTAATAAAACAAAAGCAAACCAGATGGCGCGAATATGTAAGCGGTTTGATAGCGCGGTTTTGCAAACCGTGCCCGCAACGATAAGCCACAACAATACTAAAAACAAAAAAGCAACTCGTAAATGGGTTGCTTTTGTTTTTTTATAGTGTTGCTACATTTTTCTTAAAGAAGTCTTTGAATTTCTTTTGGGTTAAGAAAGTATCGACCATTTTAAAGACTCGAACGTCCTTGATATGTAAGCGGTTCGATAGCGCAGTTTTGCAAACTGTACCAACAAACAAGAGCAAGACTAAACAAGTCCTAAAAAAATCGAGCAATTTGCTCGGTTTTTTACAACATATTAAAATGTACTATTACCTTGTTGGCCGGATCAAATGTACGTTTGGATACATTTTTTTAATATCGATAAGGTTACGCTCCGCTTCAATGCGTGATTTGTAATTTCCCACCCATACTTTGTAGTTTGGCGTGTTGAAAATGATGGTTCCATCCATCCCCGAAAACGCTTGTCTGAACTCAGTCAAGGTGTTTTTTGCTTTTTCACTATCACCACTGAATATTTGAATTTTATAATAGTCATTTACAGTGTTTGATACATTTATTTTTCTCTTTTCATTTAATAATTGTTCAAATTTCGAGTCTTGTTTTATTGTAGTATTTCCCACTTGGGCATTAATATTTAAATAGGAAATACAAATTGTAAGAGTGATGAAAAATGCTTTTCTAAGGGCTAAAATTCTCATAATGTGATGGTTTTTGTGCAAAAGTACTATTTAAGTGTTGAAAGCAAGTAATAAATGTTATTTAGAATAGATATAAATTGAAATTAAGACTATTTTAAGGTTTTGAGAATAGTTCTTAAGTCGTATTTTTGTCGAAGTTTTAAATATAAGGATCAGTTTTTACGAAGCAAATAGAAAAAACTGTGCCAATTTTTAGTAGATAATCATTAAACTATATGAAAAAGGTGGGTAACCATAATTCGATCACGAGGAAATTATTTTTAGGCGCAGCCTTTTCTTTAATTTTCTCTTTAACTTCATTAGCTCAAGAAGCTGCTCCAGCGGCTACTGATGCGGCTGCTACTGCAGCAACGGCGGCTCCTGCTACCACAACAGGTGGAGATGCTGTAAAAGGTAAGGAATTGTTTAATGCAAATTGTGCTGCATGTCACAAATTAGATGCAAAAGCTACAGGTCCTGCGTTAAGAGGAATTGCGGCTAAGTATGAAATGGCATGGCTTTACAAATGGGTTAAGAACAGTTCTGAACTAATTAAGTCTGGGGATGCTCAGGCGGTAAAAGTTTATGAAGAAAATAACAAGGCGGTAATGTCTGCCTTTCCTCAATTGTCAAATGCTGATATTGATAATATCATTGCGTATACTTCGGAGCCTAAAGTTGAAGTTGCTCTTCCAGTTGCGGGCGGTGCTGCCGTTCCTGGAACTGTAGTTGCTGACAATGGTACTTCTAATAACATTATTTTGGGTGCTTTAGCTCTTGTAATGTTAGTTTTGGTAGTGATGTTGTTTTTAGTGAATAACGTTTTGTCGAAAGTAGCGAAAGCAAATGGAATTGAAATTGCTTCAAAAACGCCAACACCATCCTTGTGGAAAGCTTTTGTTAAGAATCAATTCTTAATTTTAGTAAGCGCAATATTTTTGCTTTTGGCAAGTGCATACTTTGTGTACGGATTCTTAATGCAAGTCGGTGTAGACCAAGATTATTCTCCGATTCAGCCAATTCACTATTCGCATAGGATTCACGCTGGAAGCAATGGGATTAGCTGTAAGTATTGTCACTCTTCTTCGAGAGTAAGTAAGCATTCGGGTATTCCTTCATTGAACGTTTGTATGAACTGTCACAAAAGTATTGCTGAGGTTTCAGATACAACAGCTACTCCAGAATATTCCAAAGCTTTTTATGATGCGGAGATTCAAAAGCTATATAAGGCTGTCGGATGGGATGCTACTAATCAAAAATATACTGGTAAAACAGAACCTGTGAAATGGGTTCGTATTCACAACTTGCCTTCATTCGTGTATTTCAATCACTCACAGCACGTAAATGTTGCTGGTGTTGAATGTCAAACATGTCACGGACCGGTTCAGGAATATGAAATTCAAAAACAATTCGCTCCTTTAACTATGGGTTGGTGTATAGATTGTCACAGAAAAACCGAAGTGAAAATGGAAGGAAATGAATATTATACAAAAATTCATGACGAGCTTTCTAAAAAGTACGGTGTAGATAAGTTGACTGCAGCACAAATGGGAGGTTTAGAATGTGGTAAATGCCACTATTAATCAAATTATTAAGATTTTAATATTTATATATGTCATCAAACAAAAAATACTGGAAAAGTGTTGAAGAACTAGACAAAAATAGTTCTATTGTTGAGGCGCTTAGAAATAACGAATTTGTTGAAGAAATTCCTACTGATGAATTTTTAGGAAATGGTGATGCTTTATCGTCCTCATCAACATCGCGTCGTGACTTTTTAAAGTACGTTGGTTTTAGCACTGCTGCAGCTACCCTTGCAGCATGCGAAGGTCCTGTGAACAAGTCAATTCCTTATGTTCTTCAGCCAGAACAAATCATTCCTGGAGTAGCAGATTATTATGCGACTTCGGTTTTTGATGGTTTTGATTTTGCTAATCTTTTGGTTAAAACGCGTGAAGGGCGTCCTATTAAAATAGATAATAACACAATCGCTGGAGCAAAGTTTAGTGCAAATGCAAGAATTCATGCTTCGATACTTTCATTATATGACAGCATGCGTTTGAAAGAACCAAAGATTGAAGGTAAAAATTCAACTTGGTCCGCTGTAGATTCTAAAATTAAAACTAGTCTTTCTGATGCTGTTGCAAAAGGTGGTCAGGTTGTTCTTTTGACAAATACATTAGCGAGTCCATCAACTGAAAAGTTGATTGCTGAGTTTATTGGTAAAAATCCAAATGCTAAACATGTTGTTTATGATGCTGTATCTGAATCAGAGGCGTTAGATGCTTTTGAGATGGTTTATGGTGAAAGAGCATTAGTTGATTACGATTTTTCTAAAGCTTCACTTATAGTTTCGGTTGGCGCAGATTTTCTCGGAGATTGGCAAGGTGGAGGTTTTGATGTGGGTTATGCTAGGGGTAGAATACCCAAAGCTGGAAAAATGTCACGTCATTTTCAGCTAGAAGCTAATATGACTTTGTCTGGTGCGGCTGCTGACAAACGTTTACCAATGTCTACAGCAAATCAAAAACAAGCGTTAATTCATATATACAATACTGTAACAGGTTCTGCTGTTGCAGTTACTTTAGACAATCAGTACAAAGCAGAAGTTATAAAAGCTGCAATGCAATTAAAAGCAGCTGGATCCAAAGGTGTTTTGGTTTCAGGTATTCAAGATAAAAATGCCCAGTTACTCGTGTTGGCTATTAACCAAGTGTTGGCAAGTGAAGCGTTCAGTACTTCAGGAGTTAGACAAATCAGAAAAGGATCAGACGCAAAAGTGACTCAGCTAATCAAGGATATGAAAGCGGGAAGCGTACATACTTTAATTATGAGTGGTGTGAATCCTGTATACACTTTAGCAGACAGTGCAACATTTGTTGAAGGTCTTAAAAAAGTTAAAACTTCAGTGTCGTTTTCGTTAAAAGAAGATGAAACTGCTTTAGTGAGTACTATCGCTGCTGCTGTTCCTCATTATTTAGAATCGTGGAATGACGTGAGCATTACAAAAGGAACTTACGGAATTACACAACCAACGATTCGTCCTCTTTTTAGTACTAAACAATTTCAAGATGTCTTGTTATCTTTAACTGGATTAACAGGTACGTTTTATGATTATATCAAAGCTAACTCTGCTACACTGATTACAGGTTCTACTTGGAATCAAGTATTACATGACGGTATTTATGTTGGCTTAGCGTCTGCTTCTACGGCGAGTTCTGCTGACTACAGTGCTGCTGCAAACGCTTTGGCAAAAGCAAAAGCAGTATCAGGACTTGAGCTTGTTTTGTACACCAAGACAGGTATGGGTGATGGGCAGCAAGCAAACAACCCTTGGTTACAAGAGTTTCCGGATCCAATTACAAGAGTTTCTTGGGATAATTATGTTACGGTATCTAATGCAGATGCTAAAAAATACGAACTTTCTAATGAAATTGTTGCTAATGGTGGATTAAACGGAAGTTATGCTACTATTACAACTGCAGGTGGATTCAAATTAGAAAATGTGCCAGTGATTGTACAACCAGGTCAAGCGGTTGGAACTATTGGTCTGGCTTTAGGATACGGTCGTAAAGCAGCGTTGAAAGAAGAAATGATGGTAGGTTTAAATGCCTATTCTTTATACAAAGGATTTGATAATGTGCAAGCAGTTACTTTGGCGAAAGCCGATGGGGAACATGAATTTGCTTGCGTTCAAGGTCAGAAAACGTTAATGGGAAGAGGGGACATTATAAAAGAAACCTCTTTAGAAATTTTCAATACGAAAGATGCTCATATTTGGAATGAACAACCAATGGTTTCATTGGATCATAAAGAAGTTGAAGCAACTAAAGTAGATTTATGGGGTTCATTTGATCGTTCAACGGGTCACCACTTTAATCTTTCTATTGATTTAAATGCTTGTACTGGTTGTGGTGCATGTGTTATTGCTTGTCACGCAGAGAATAATGTTCCTGTTGTTGGTAAAGAAGAAATTAGAAGAAGTCGTGATATGCACTGGTTGCGTATTGACAGGTATTATTCTTCTGAAAGCACTTTTGAAGGAGATAACGAAAGAAAAGAAAATATCGCTGGTTTATCCAGCTCCTTGTCCACATTTAATGAAATGGAAAAAGCGGGTGATAATCCACAGGTTTCTTTCCAACCAGTAATGTGTCAGCACTGTAATCATGCACCTTGTGAAACAGTTTGTCCTGTTGCTGCAACATCACACTCTCGTCAAGGTCAAAACCATATGGCGTATAACAGGTGTGTTGGAACACGTTATTGTGCAAACAACTGTCCATATAAAGTACGTCGTTTTAACTGGTTCTTGTACAACAAAAACAGTGAATTTGATTATCACATGAATGATGACTTAGGGCGTATGGTATTAAATCCAGATGTAAATGTACGTTCTCGTGGTGTTATGGAGAAATGTTCAATGTGTATTCAAATGACACAAGCGACTATCTTGAAAGCTAAAAACGAGGGTAGACCAATTGTCGATGGTGAATTCCAAACGGCTTGTTCAAATGCTTGTTCTACGGGAGCAATGAAATTTGGAGATGTAAATGATAAAGAATCGGAAATCACTAAGCTAGCTGCTGACGAAAGAATGTATCATTTACTGGAGCATGTTGGAACAAAACCAAATGTTATTTACCACGTTAAAGTTAGAAATACCTAGTACAAAATAATTAATTAAGAATCAATATAAAGGATTATGTCGTCTCACTACGAAGCAACCATTAGAAAACCCTTAGTTATAGGTGATAAATCCTATCACGATATAACTGTAGATGTAGCTGCGCCTGTTGAAGGTAAAGCAAATAAACATTGGTGGATTGTATTTTCAATTGCATTAATAGCTTTCCTTTGGGGACTATGCTGTATCATTTACACAGTATCAACAGGTATTGGAACTTGGGGTTTAAATAAAACCGTTGGTTGGGCTTGGGATATCACAAACTTTGTTTGGTGGGTTGGTATTGGTCACGCAGGAACTTTAATTTCTGCAGTACTCTTACTTTTCCGTCAGCGTTGGAGAATGGCTATTAACCGTTCTGCAGAAGCAATGACAATTTTCTCTGTTATTCAAGCAGGTTTATTTCCAATTATTCACATGGGTCGTCCATGGTTAGCGTATTGGGTTTTACCAATTCCGAATCAATTTGGTTCTTTATGGGTCAACTTTAATTCGCCATTACTTTGGGACGTATTCGCAATTTCTACATATCTTTCGGTATCATTAGTTTTCTGGTGGACTGGTTTATTACCTGATTTTGCGATGTTGCGTGATAGAGCTATTACTCCATTTAATAAGAGAGTGTATTCTATCTTAAGTTTTGGATGGAGCGGTAGAGCAAAAGATTGGCAGCGTTTTGAGGAAGTATCCTTAGTCCTTGCTGGATTAGCTACTCCTCTAGTACTTTCTGTACATACTATTGTATCGATGGACTTTGCTACATCTGTAATTCCAGGGTGGCATACAACGATCTTTCCACCATACTTTGTTGCAGGAGCCGTTTTCTCTGGATTCGCAATGGTTAATACGTTGTTAATCATCATGAGAAAAGTATCTAACTTAGAAGCTTACATTACTGTTCAACACATTGAACTAATGAATATAGTAATAATGATCACTGGTTCTATTGTTGGTGTTGCTTACATCACAGAATTGTTTGTGGCTTGGTATTCAGGTGTTGAGTACGAACAATATGCTTTTCTTAACAGAGCAACTGGACCGTATTGGTGGGCGTATTGGTCCATGATGACTTGTAATGTGTTTTCACCACAGTTCATGTGGTTTAAGAAATTAAGAACAAGTATTATGTTTTCATTTATTATTTCTATTGTAGTTAATATTGGAATGTGGTTTGAGAGATTTGTAATTATCGTAACTTCGTTACATAGAGATTACCTTCCATCTTCTTGGACAATGTTTTCACCAACATTTGTAGATATTGGGATATTTATAGGTACAATTGGTTTCTTCTTTGTTTTATTTTTGTTATATGCTAGAACTTTTCCAGTGATCGCGCAAGCAGAGGTAAAAACAATTTTGAAAGCTACTGGAGATAATTACAAAAGAGAAAGAGAAGCAAATAAAGATTCACATCATGAGTAATAAAGTAATATACGCCATTTATAATGACGATGATATATTGATGGATGCGGTTAAAAAAACCAGAGCAGCTCATCATCATATTGAAGAGGTTTTTACTCCATTTCCGGTTCACGGTTTGGATAAAGCTATGGGAATAGCACCAACAAGATTAGCTATTTGTGCTTTTCTTTATGGATGTGTTGGAATCTCTGTTGCAACGGCAATGATGAATTATATTATGATTCAGGATTGGCCACAAGATATTGGTGGAAAACCAAGTTTTAGCTACATTGAAAATATGCCAGCTTTTGTTCCAATTATGTTTGAACTTACAGTGTTTTTTGCCGCTCACTTAATGGTTATTACTTTTTACATGAGAAGTAAATTGTGGCCTTTTAAAGAAGCAGAGAATCCAGATGTGAGAACTACAGATGACCATTTTTTAATGGAGGTTGCAGTAAATGATAACGAAGAAGAATTAGTTTCTTTTTTCCAAAGCACGGGAGCTGTAGAAGTTAAAGTAATAGAAAAGCATTAATTATAGATATGAAAAGCGTATATAAAATAACACTTTTATTTGGCATAACTATTTTAGTTTCATCTTGCCATAATAATGCAGCACCAAACTATCAGTATTTTCCAAATATGTATGAGCACATTGGGTATGACACATATTCCGAGTCAAATGCATTTAAAAATGGTAAAGAAGGTCAATTACCCGCTGATGGAACTTTAAAAAGAGGATTTGTACCTTACGGTTATGACAACTCTACTGAAGGATATGATTTAGCTAAATTGAATTCCAAGTCACCTTTAGACACAATTTCTATTAAAGAAGAAGCAAAAGCTAAAGAATTGTATGAGATTTATTGTGCCATCTGTCACGGTAATGAAGGTAATGGGAAAGGAAAATTAGTAACCCAAGGTAAATTATTAGGTATTCCTAATTACAAAGACAGAGATATAAATGAAGGAAGCATTTATCATGTAATGACTTATGGTTTAAATTCCATGGGTGCTTACTCTAACCAAATTGATCAGCATGAACGTTGGTTGGTTGCTTCTTATGTTGTTAAACTAAGAGCAAAATTATAATTGTAGAACAAACTGATCGTAATAGATATGTATACATTTTCAAGTAAATTAAAAACTTTTTCTTTCATCTTAATGGCTTTAGGTCTTTTAGGAATCGGATATGGTTTTTTAACTGCACCAAAAGATATTCAAGAAGTTGAAAAACTACTTGCTTCTGAAAGTCATGGCGGACATGGGGAGGCTAAACATGAGGCAGTAGCAACTGTTGCTCACGCTCCTGCTACTAAACACGGTGAAGTTAGTGAAGTTAAAGAAGCAGAAGGTACTCAGAAGACAGATTCTGTTAAGGTAGATGCCGTTACCAGTACTGAGATTGTGGCAGTTGAATCAATACACAATGAATCTTCAGCTGAAAAGCAAGGACATGATGTTATTGAAGAAGCAGAACATAAAGAGCATTTAAATCATGTTTTACACCAACTGCAAAACAAGCCTTGGTCTGCTTTGTATGTTGCTTGTATCTTTTTTATGCTTATCTCATTGGGTGTATTAGTGTTTTATGCGATTCAACAAGTAGCACAAGCGGGATGGTCTCCAGTATTGTTTAGAGTAATGCAGGGTATTACTTCTTATTTACCGGTTGGTTCTGTTATTTTCTTTGTTATTCTAATTTTATGTGGTTTGCATTTCAATCATCTTTTTATATGGTTAGATCCAGAGGTAGTAGCATCTGATAAATTAATTGCAAATAAATCGGGTTATTTAAATTTTCCTTTTTGGATAATAAGAGCGGCAATTTTTTTAACAGGGTGGAGTGTATATCAATACTATTCAAAAAAGAATTGTTTGGCACAAGATGAGGCAAATGATAATTTGAATTACAAAAAGAACTTTAATATTTCAGCAATGTTTTTAGTTTTCTTTATAGTTTCTGAATCTATAATGTCTTGGGATTGGATTATGTCTATTGATCCTCATTGGTTCAGTACTTTGTTTGGTTGGTACGTTTTTGCTAGTTTCTTTGTTAGTGCGATAACAACTATTGCTTTAGTTACATTATATTTAAAATCTAGAGGTTTCTTGGAATATGTTAATACAAGTCACATTCATGATTTAGCTAAATTTATGTTTGGATTTAGTGTTTTCTGGACTTATTTGTGGTTTTCACAGTACATGTTAATTTGGTATGCAAATATCCCAGAAGAAGTAACTTATTTTATAACTAGAATTGAATTATACAACCTTCCATTTTTTGGGGCTGTTGTAATGAACTTTTTGTTCCCTTTATTAATATTAATTAATACAGATTTCAAGAGAATTACTTGGATTTTGGTTATGGCTGGTATCGTAATTTTAGCTGGTCATTACATTGATTTCTTTAATATGATTATGCCAGGAACTGTAGGTGACAGATGGTTTATTGGAATTTCAGAAATTGCTTCTGTTCTTTTCTTCCTTGGATTATTTATTTATGTTGTTTTTACAGCGCTTACAAAAAATCCATTGTTACCTAAAAGAAATCCTTTCATTGACGAGAGTAAACATTTTCATTATTAATATTTAAAGAAAAAAACAGATGACAAGTTTGTTGGTAATTATAGTTTTAGTTTTATTAGCTGTTGCTTTATGGCAATTGACTAAAATATTCGATCTAACCCAAGTTGGTATCGTTTCAGATAGTTCAGAAGTAGCTACAGATAATGATAATAACGTTCAAGGTTATTTAATGTTTGGGTTTTTAGCTTTTATTTACATTTTTTCAATTTATGGATTGTTTAAATGGGGTCCGCTTGTTCTTCATACTCCAGCCTCTGCTCATGGTGCGGAAGTTGATAATTTGATGAACATAACTTGGGCTCTTATTTTTATTGTTCAAGCGATTACTCAGGTTTTGTTACATTATTTTGCTTTTAAATATAGAGGTAAAAAAGATCAAAAAGCGCTTTATTTTGCGGATAATAATAAACTAGAAGCGATTTGGAGTGTAATACCTGCAGTTGTTTTGGCTGGTTTAATCCTTTACGGTCTTTTCGCATGGACTAACATTATGTTTGTTGATGAAGATGAAGACACTATAGTTATTGAATTATATGCACAACAGTTCAACTGGAAAGCAAGGTATTCTGGAACTGATAATGTATTAGGCAAAGCAAATGTTAGGTTTATTGAGGGTGCAAATGCTGTTGGTGTCGATTTAGCCGATCCTTATGCTCAAGATGATATCTTAGTTACGGAATTACACATTCCTAAAGGAAAAAAAATTCTCTTTAAGATGCGTTCTCAAGATGTCCTTCACTCCGCTTACATGCCCTACTTTAGAGCTCAGATGAATTGCGTTCCTGGGATGGTGACACAGTTTGCCTTTGAACCGATATATACTACGGATGAATACAGAGAGTTACCTTTCATGGTAGAGAAAGTTGCAAATATTAATGCTATTAGAACTAAAAAAAGCGTCGATCTTGTTGCTAATGGTGAAACTGCTTTAGATCCATATACATTTGATTATTTATTGCTTTGCAATAAAATTTGTGGAGCATCACACTATAACATGCAAATGAAAATTATTGTAGATACGCCTGAGGATTACAGAGCATGGTTAAAAGATAAAGCTACAATTGCTAGCGAAGTAAAAGCGGCATTAGCTGCACCTGCTGCACCTGCAGATGGAGTAGCTGTTGATACTACAAAAGCTAAAGAAATGGATGTTGTGGCCCCAATGGGTACAAAATAATTATTAAGAAAAATTTAAAGTTAACATATATGTCAGCAGAAGGTCACGATCACGCAATCGATCACGAACACGAACACCACCATAAAGACTCTTTTATTACTAAATATATCTTTAGTATTGATCATAAAATGATTGCCAAGCAATACTTAATTACGGGTATCTTCATGGGGATTATTGGAGTTGGTATGTCTTTGCTATTTAGAATGCAGTTAGCATGGCCAGAGCAATCCTTCAAAATTTTCAATATTTTGCTTGGTGATAAATTTGCACCTAATGGCGTAATGGCCAACGATATTTATTTGGCATTAGTTACCATACACGGAACTATTATGGTATTCTTTGTACTTACTGCTGCTCTTAGTGGTACATTTAGTAATTTATTGATTCCATTACAAATTGGTGCCAGAGATATGGCATCGGGATTCATGAATATGATTTCATATTGGTTGTTTTTCATATCAAGTGTAATTATGATTGGTTCCCTTTTTGTTGAAGCGGGCCCAGCTTCATCAGGATGGACTATTTATCCTCCATTGAGTGCTTTGCCGCAAGCAATTCCGGGTTCCGGTATGGGGATGACTTTATGGTTGGTTTCTATGGCTATTTTTATTGCTTCCTCTTTAATGGGATCTTTAAACTATGTTGTAACAGTTATAAATTTGAGAACAAAAGGAATGTCAATGACAAGATTGCCACTTACAATTTGGGCCTTTTTTGTAACTGCCATTATCGGAATTGTTTCTTTTCCAGTTTTATTATCAGCGGCTCTTTTGTTAATTTTTGACAGAAGTTTTGGTACCTCGTTCTTCCTTTCTGATATTTATATTGCTGGTGAAGTATTGCATTACCAAGGGGGTTCACCAGTATTGTTTGAGCATTTGTTTTGGTTCTTGGGTCATCCTGAGGTGTATATCGTTTTATTACCTGCTTTGGGAATCACTTCTGAGGTTATTGCAACGAATTCTCGTAAGCCAATTTTTGGATACAGAGCGATGATTATGTCCATCTTAGCTATTGCTTTTTTATCTACAATAGTTTGGGGTCACCACATGTTTATATCTGGTATGAATCCATTTTTGGGATCTGTATTTACGTTTACCACTTTGTTAATTGCGATTCCTTCCGCTGTAAAAGCTTTTAACTACATCACTACATTGTGGAAAGGGAACTTGCAATTGAACCCTGCCATGTTGTTTTCTATTGGTTTGGTATCCACTTTTATTACTGGTGGTTTAACGGGAATTATTTTAGGTGATAGTACGCTAGATATTAATGTACACGATACGTATTTTGTTGTTGCACACTTTCACTTAGTAATGGGTATATCTGCGCTTTACGGAATGTTTGCTGGTATTTACCACTGGTTTCCTAGAATGTTTGGGAGAATGTTAAATAAAAACCTTGGATACGTGCATTTTTGGGTAACTGCAATTTGTGCTTATGGAGTTTTCTTTCCAATGCATTTTATTGGATTAGCTGGTTTGCCAAGACGTTATTACACAAATACAAACTTTCCATTATTCGATGATTTGCAAAACGTAAATGTTCTAATCACAACTTTTGCACTGATCGGTGGAGCTTTCCAGTTGGTATTCTTATACAACTTCTTCAGCAGTATTTTTTATGGTAAGAAGTCTGTAATGAATCCATGGAAATCAAATACTCTTGAGTGGACTGCACCAGTTGAGCACATACACGGTAACTGGCCAGGTGAAATTCCAGAAGTACACCGTTGGCCTTACGATTACAGCAATCCTTTGCATGATGTGGATTTTGTTCCTCAAAATGTTCCAATGAAAGAAGGAGAAGAAGAATTACATCACTAAATATATTAATAAGCCTCTGCGAAAGTAGAGGTTTTTTTTTATATGTTTTTTTGGTTAAATCATGCGTCAAATAAATTTGTCGGTTTAATGTAAAGCAATTAATATTTTAAATTTTATTTTAACATAGCTTTGTTATCTTTGTTTTATGAATGAAAATCTAGATCCAACATCCAATGCTTATGACTCTGAAGAACTAGATCTTGAAAAGAAATTAAGACCCCTTTCTTTTGATGATTTTGCAGGCCAAGACCAAATATTAGAGAACTTAAAAGTTTTTGTACAAGCTGCAAATCAAAGAAATGAAGCACTTGATCATACACTTTTTCATGGACCACCTGGTTTGGGTAAAACAACGTTGGCTAATATTCTAGCTAATGAATTGCAAGTAGGAATTAAAATTACATCTGGTCCCGTATTAGACAAGCCGGGAGATTTAGCTGGTTTGTTGACTAATCTGGAAGAACGTGATGTATTATTTATAGACGAGATTCATCGTTTAAGTCCTATTGTAGAAGAATATTTATATTCTGCAATGGAGGATTTTAAAATTGATATCATGATAGAATCTGGACCAAATGCAAGAACGGTTCAAATCAATTTAAATCCCTTCACTTTAATTGGTGCTACCACACGTTCCGGTTTATTAACAGCTCCCATGAGAGCACGTTTTGGAATATCTTCCCGTTTGCAGTATTACACTACTGAGCTTTTGACCACTATTGTAGAGCGAAGTGCTGCTATATTTAAAATGCCAATATCTTTAGAAGCTGCTATAGAAATTGCAGGTAGAAGTAGGGGAACACCCCGAATAGCTAATGCATTATTGCGTCGTGTACGTGATTTTGCTCAGATAAAAGGTAATGGCACAATTGATATTGAAATTGCTCGCTATGCCTTAAAAGCGCTTAATGTGGATGCGCATGGATTAGATGAAATGGACAATAAGATACTTACCACAATTATTGAAAAATTCAAGGGTGGTCCAGTAGGATTGAGTACTTTGGCTACAGCCGTATCAGAAAGCAGTGAAACCATCGAGGAAGTGTACGAGCCGTTTTTAATACAAGAAGGTTTCATTATGCGAACGCCGCGTGGTCGTGAAGTTACAGATAAAGCCTATAAACACCTAGGGAAACTAAATACCAACATTCAAGGAGGCTTATTCTAATATTTTCTAGAGCTATTTCCCGCTATTCGTTGCAATCTTTCCGCTCGTTAAACAAACGAGAGGAAAGGATTTTCACTGCTATCGGGGCTATGGGCTTTCGTTTATTAACTACTATTCGGATTATCATAAGTCATAAATCAACATATACGCAATTTATCAAATCTGAAGCGAAACGGCTCGGTTTCATGTCTTGTGGCATATCCCAAGCAGGATTTTTAGATAAAGAAGCACCTCGATTAGAAAATTGGTTAAAAAATAATAGTAATGGTCAAATGACCTACATGGAAAACCATTTTGACAAACGTTTAAATCCAACGTTACTAGTTGATAGCGCCAAAAGTGTCGTCTCGCTTCTGTTGAATTATTACCCAGAGCAACTTCAAAATTCGGATACTTTTAAAATATCAAAATATGCTTATGGTACAGATTACCATTTTGTAATTAAGGAAAAGTTGAAAGAATTTTTGTTTACTATTCAGTCCACTATCGGGGAAGTTTCAGGACGTGCTTTTGTAGATTCTGCCCCAGTACTCGACAAGGCGTGGGCGGCAAAAAGTGGTTTAGGCTGGATTGGGAAAAATAGTAACTTATTGACGCAAAAAGTAGGATCTTTTTATTTTATCGCGGAGCTTATTATCGACTTAGATTTAGATTATGACAATCCTACTACAGACCATTGTGGTACTTGCACTGCTTGTATTGATGCTTGTCCAACACAAGCAATTGTTGCACCTTATGTAGTTGATGGAAGTAAATGTATTTCATATTTTACAATTGAATTGAAGGAGAATATTCCTCAGGAGATGAAAGGTAAATTTGATGATTGGGCCTTTGGTTGTGATGTGTGTCAGGATGTTTGTCCTTGGAATAAATTTTCAAAACCACATAACCAACCCTTATTTAACCCTAATCCAGAACTACTTTCCATGTCTAAAAAAGATTGGATTGAAATCACAGAAGAAACTTTTAAAGCAGTATTTAAAGATTCACCACTAAAACGAAGTAAATACGAAGGCTTGAAAAGAAACATAGATTTTATTAAGTAAAAGAGAGTTAAAAACCAATCAGGTTACACGCATTTTTGTAGCATTTCAGTAACTGATTATGATCACATTGTAATAGAAATTTTTGGTAGAGCAAAGGCTTCTTTTCGATATTGTATAAGTTTTCCAAAAAATGAATTTAAAATTATAGTAAGAACGTTAATTTCTTGAAATGATGTTTATTAGAGTGGAAATTTTTGTTTTTTGAATCCATATTTTTATTAACTTTATCATTCACTAAAGGAATCAATTATGACAGTTAATCAAATTTTAAGCAACAAAGGAAAGGACGTTTTTTCTATACTTTCTACTAACACTGTCTATGAAGCATTGACAGTAATGAGCGAAAAAAACATTGGTGCAATTCTAATCATCGAGGATACTGTTCTTAAAGGCGTTTTGTCTGAAAGGGATTATGCACGAAAAATTGTTTTGAAAGCTAAATCTTCAAAGAAAGCTTTTGTTCATGAAATTATGGAGACTGATGTGGTGACTGTAAGTCCATCGGATAACCTAGAGTATTGTATGGAATTAATGAGTACAAAAAGAGTGCGACACTTGCCTGTTTTAGAAAACGAAATTGTGATAGGAATTATTTCTATAAGTGATGTGGTAAAAGCAATTATCGAAATGCAAAAAGATACCATACAACACTTGAACTCATATATTACACAGTAGGTACAAATAGATTAAAAGTAAAAATAGCCGCATTTAGATGTGGCTATTTTTGTTAGTATACGCTGTCATGAATCTATTTTTTTGAAAAGAATAGTATAAAAGCTGACTTTTTAAACCAAGTCTTCTATCTTTGTGAGCTAGAATAAAATCTAAAAAAATGGATAAAAACAGTAAAAGAAGAGAAGCATTATTATACCACGCAAAGCCAACTCCTGGAAAAATTCAAGTAGTTCCCACCAAGAAATATGCAACACAAAGAGATTTATCTTTGGCGTATTCTCCAGGGGTTGCTGAGCCTTGTTTAGAAATAGCCAAAGACATCAACAACGTTTACAAATATACTGCAAAAGGCAATTTAGTAGCTGTAATTACCAATGGAACAGCCGTTTTAGGTTTGGGCGATATTGGTCCAGAAGCATCAAAACCCGTAATGGAAGGAAAGGGATTGTTGTTTAAAATTTTTGCTGATATTGATGTATTTGATATCGAGATTGGTACAAAAGATATTGAAGAATTTATACAGACGGTTAAAAATATTTCTCCAACTTTTGGTGGGATAAACCTAGAGGATATCAAAGCACCAGAATCGTTTGAAATAGAAAGGCGTCTGGTTGAAGAGTTAAACATTCCTGTAATGCACGATGACCAGCATGGTACAGCCATCATTTCTTCAGCAGCATTATTAAACGCTTTAGAATTAGCTGATAAAAAGGCAGAAGATGTAAAACTAGTAGTTTCTGGAGCGGGTTCAGCGGCGATAGCTTGTGCTGATTTATACGTTTTATTGGGTGTAAAAATTGAAAATATTTTTATGTTCAATAGTAAAGGATTATTGACTAAAGACAATCCAAAATTATCCGAATTGCAATTAAAATATGCAAAAGATATTCCTTTAATAAATCTTGAGGAAGCACTTGTGGGTGCAGATGTGTTTTTAGGTTTGTCAACGGGCGACATTATGTCGGCGCAAATGCTACTTGGGATGTCAGATAATCCTATCGTTTTTGCAATGGCAAATCCAGATCCAGAAATTGATTATAACCTAGCAATTGCTACCCGTAAAGATGTAATTATGGCAACAGGAAGATCTGATTTCCCTAATCAGGTCAATAACGTTCTTGGATTCCCATATATTTTTAGAGGAGCATTAGATGTTCGTGCAACCAAGATTAATGAAGCCATGAAAATGGCTGCTGTTAAAGCACTTGCATTATTGACTAAAGAATCCGTTCCGGAACAGGTAAATATTGCTTATGGTGCTACCAAATTAAATTTTGGTAGAGACTATATTATTCCAAAACCATTTGATCCAAGATTAATTACCATTGTTGCTCCAGCTGTTGCAAAAGCTGCGATGGATTCTGGTGTAGCATTAAATCCTATTACCGATTGGAAAAAATACGAGGAGGAATTGATGGATCGTCTCGGGAACGATAATAAAATGGTTCGTTTGATTACTAACAGAGCCAAAATCGATCCCAAACGAATTGTTTTTGCGGAAGCAGATCATTTGGATGTTTTGAAAGCTGCCCAAATTGTATGGGAGGAGGGTATCGGTTTTCCTATTTTATTGGGGAATAAAGAAATTATTTTAGAATTAAAAGAGGAAATTGGTTTTGATGCCGATGTACCAATTATAGATCCTAAAATTAAAGAAGAGGAAGCACGCAGAAATAAATTTGCCAATACCTATTGGTCTTCCAGACAAAGACGTGGGATTTCCTTTTTGGATGCACAAAAATTAATGCGCGAAAGAAACTATTTCGCCGCCATGATGGTCAATGAAGGGGAGGCAGATGCGTTAGTGACAGGGCATTCTAGAAGTTATCCATCAGTTGTGAAACCCATGTTACAGCTCATTGAGAAAGCGCATGGAGCCTCGATTGTTGCCACTACAAACATGATGATGACGGCTCGTGGACCAATGTTTTTATCGGACACCGCCATAAATATTAATCCATCTGCAGATGATTTGGCTAAAATTGCCATAATGACTGCAAAAACGGCTAAAATGTTTGGGGTAGAGCCAGTAATCGCTATGATATCATTTTCTAATTTTGGGTCATCCACTCATGAAAATGCGGCCAAAGTGAGAGAGGCAGTAGCTTACTTGCATAAAAACCATCCTGATATGGTTATTGATGGAGAAATTCAGGCTGATTTTGCTCTGAATCCTGAAATGTTAAAAGAAAAATTTCCTTTTTCGAAGTTAGCAGGAAAAAAAGTCAACACCTTGATTTTTCCTAATTTGGAATCCGCAAATATCACTTATAAATTGTTGAAAGAATTGAATAAAGTAGATTCTATAGGTCCCATAATGTTGGGAATGGGAAAACCAGTTCACATTTTTCAACTTGGTGCAAGTGTAGAGGAAATGGTCAATATGGCTGCTATTGCCGTTATTGATGCGCAGGAGAAAGGAAAGAAAAAAGCAAATTTAATTTAGTATTAAACGTAGTAAATTACAAGTGTGTTAAATCTAATAAATGGACATAATTATGTCGTAATTTTATTATATTTGGAAGATATATATAAAAATTAATGATAGCACATTTACAAGGAAAATTAGTAGAGAAATCGCCAACGCAAATTATTATAGATTGTGGAGGTGTTGGTTATCATGTAAATATTTCTTTACACACGTATTCTTTGCTTCCCAACACAGATTTTATAAAAGTATATACGCATCTTCAAATAAAAGAGGATGCGCATACACTTTTTGGATTTATGGAAAAGTCAGAGCGAGAGATTTTTAGACTATTACTGTCGGTTTCAGGTATAGGAGCCAATATCGCTCGAACGATGCTGTCTTCATTAGATCCAAAACAAATTACCAATGCTATAGCCTCTGCTGATGTAGTTACCATTCAGTCTATAAAAGGAATTGGAAGCAAAACCGCGCAAAGAGTAATACTAGATTTAAAAGAAAAAGTGTTGAAATTGTTTGATTTAGACGAAGTTTCCATGTCTCAAAGCAATACAAATCGTGATGAGGCGTTATCAGCGTTGGAGGTTTTAGGTTTTTTAAGAAAAGCTTCAGAACGAGTCGTAGAAAAGATTGTTAAAGAGGAGCCAGATGCTTCTGTAGAGTCCATAATCAAGAAAGCGCTTAAAAATTTATAAAGGTATTCAAGTAACACGTTTGTATGCGTAAAATTTACATTTTTCTGCTTGTTTTTTTGTCTGGTTTTTTTATGCAAGGCCAAGTAAACCCGGCGGCTCAGGATACTGTTAAAACTGGATTTTCTGTTGGAAAAGTACAGCTAAAAAATCCAAAGAGTATTCTTTCGTCCTACACGTATGACCCCATTTCAGATCGATACATCTATACTAGTTCATTAGATGGATTTTCTATTAATTACCCCATTATATTGACACCAAAAGAATATGAAAAGCTGGTTTTAAAAGAATCCATGCGGGATTATTTCAAAAAAAAGCTGGATGCAATTGAAGGAAAAAAAGAAGGCAGCGAAAATGCTAAAAAAGATTTACTCCCGCGGTATTATGTAAAATCTGGGCTTTTTGAATCTATTTTTGGGAGTAATACTATTGATGTGAAACCCACCGGATCTGTAGAAATGGATTTGGGTATTCGGTATACTAAACAAGATAATCCCTCATTTTCACCCCGCAACAGATCAAATCTGTCATTTGATTTTGATCAAAGAATTAGTATGAGTTTGATGGGTAAAGTAGGAACCCGATTGAGCGTCAACGCAAATTATGATACGCAATCAACATTTGCCTTTCAAAACTTAATGAAGTTGGAATATGCGCCTACTGAAGACGACATCATTCAAAAAATCGAAGTAGGAAATGTATCCATGCCTTTGAACAGCTCTTTAATTCGAGGTGCTCAAAGTTTATTTGGTGTAAAAACACAATTGCAGTTTGGTAAAACAACAATTACGGGCGTTTTTTCGGAACAAAAATCACAAACTAAAAGCTTAGTTGCTCAAGGTGGCGGTACGATTCAAGATTTTGATATGTTTGCTTTGGATTATGATAGTGACCGACACTTTTTCTTATCCCAGTATTTTAGAGACAGATACGATAAGTCACTTGTCAATTATCCATTTATAGACAGCAGAGTTCAAATCACCCGATTGGAAATTTGGGTAACCAACAAACAAAATAGGGTAGTAGCCACGAATAATAATCTCCGAAACATTATTGCATTGCAAGATTTAGGAGAAGCTCAATTGAGTGGATTAGCAGATAATGAAGTGGTTGTTTTGGATCCTATTCCAGCAACTCCTCCATTTTTTACGGCAGGGCTGGATACTCCAACAGATAATAAAAACAATGCTTACAACCCGGAGTTAATTCAGACCGGTGGCGGTTTATTGAATCCTAATATCCGAGAAATTGTTACAGCAAATTCGGGATTTAATGCTACGGTGAGTGAAGGGCAAGATTATTCGAAACTTGAAAACGCGCGAAAACTGAATCCAAACGAGTACACCTTCAGTCCTCAATTAGGATATATTTCTTTGCAACAACGTTTGGCTAATGACGAGGTTTTGGCCGTGGCATATCAATACACCATTGGAGACCAAGTATACCAAGTAGGAGAGTTTGGTAACGATGGCGTAGATGCTACCGTGGTTACAGGAAATACGCCTGCAACGCAAGCCATTATATCTCAGAGTTTGATTTTGAAAATGCTGAAAAGTAATTTGACCAATGTTAAAAATCCAGTTTGGAACCTGATGATGAAGAATATCTATCAAATTCCGGGTGCTTATCAAGTCAAGCAAGAAGATTTTAGATTTAACATCCTTTACACAGATCCTTCGCCTTTAAATTATATTACGGAAGTGACTGGAAGTCCTTTTCCTTCCAATCCAAACCCAGAAAATAAAGTCGCTGAAACACCTTTGCTCAAAGTGTTCAATTTAGATAAATTAAACTACAACAACGATCCGCAAACCGGAGGGGATGGTTTTTTTGATTTTCTGCCAAGTTTAACGATGGATGCGCAATACGGTCGAATTATTTTCACTACCAAAGAACCTTTTGGAGAATTATTATTTTCTAAATTGTCAAATACTGGTGCAGGAGAAAATTACAACAACACGAGTTCTTACAATGAAAATCAGAAAAAATATGTGTTTCGCAGCATGTACCGCAACACCCAATCTGGAGCATTACAAGACAGTGATAAAAATAAATTTTTATTAAGAGGTAGGTACAAATCATCTGGTGGAGACGGCATACCAATTGGCGCTTTGAATGTGCCGCAAGGTTCTGTAGTGGTTACCGCTGCAGGAAGAATTTTAGTGGAAGGGATCGATTATAGCGTGAACTATCAATTAGGAAGAGTCCAGATTTTAGATCCGGCATTACAAGCATCTAATACACCAATAGAAGTATCCTTAGAAAACAATTCTGTTTTTGGTTTACAAACCAGAAGATTTATGGGAGTCAATGTAGAGCATAAAATTTTTGATAATTTTGTAGTCGGTGGAACATTGCTTAAGATGACGGAGCGACCATTTACACAAAAATCTAGTTTTGGTCAGGAATCCGTAAACAATACTATTTTTGGATTCAATTCAAACTTTTCAACCGAAGTGCCATTTTTTACGCGTTTAGTCAATAAATTACCAAATATCGATACTGATGTTCCATCTAACCTTTCGGTACGAGGAGAAGTTGCTTTTTTGAGACCAGATACCCCAAAAGCAGATCAATTTGAAGGGGAATCCACGATTTATGTTGATGATTTCGAAGGTTCACAGTCTACTATTGATATGCGTTCTCCTTATGCTTGGTCCTTGGCATCCACACCAGAGCGGAATGCGCTTAGTACCTATGATTTCAATGCCAATTCTACTGATTTGAGTTACGGTTTTAGAAGAGCCAAATTAGCTTGGTATACTATCGATCCCATTTTTTATGCCCAAAGACCCTCTGGGATTTCTAATGAGGATTTGTCTTTCAACACCACCCGAAGAATTTTTAGTGAGGAATTATATCCTTTGACTGACATTGCTCAAGGGCAAACGCAAGTAGTAAATACGCTGGATTTAAGCTATTATCCGTCTGATAGAGGGCCGTATAACAATAGTTCATCTGTAGCTGTTGATCCAAGAGAAAATTTTGGAGGGATCATGCGATCTATAAATTCGACTAATTTTGAGCAAGGTAACGTAGAGTACATTCAGTTTTGGGTGTTAGACCCTTATGTAGGAAACGGAAAGATTCCTCAATCTAATACCGGGAAAATTTATTTCAATTTAGGAGAAATCTCGGAAGATGTTTTAAAAGATGGAAGGAAACAATATGAAAACGGACTTGGGCCAGATCAAATTTTAGTAAATCCACAACCTTTGTGGGGTGATGTTCCGGCTTCTCAGTCATTAATTTATGCGTTTGATACCAATGCCGATAATAGAAAGAATCAAGATATTGGTCTGGATGGTTTGGCTAATACCAATGAAGGATCGGTGTACACCAATTTTGCATCTGAATTAGATCCTGCGGCAGATGATTATTCTTTTTACCTGAATGCTTCCGGTGGAATTTTAGACCGCTACAAACAATACAATGGCACCGACGGAAATTCCGCAGTTGATATTACAGATCCAAACAGAGGTTCAACTACGGTTCCTGACGTTGAAGATATTAACAGAGACAATACCATGAATACCATCAATGCGTATTATGAATATAGCATTAATGTGCAACCTAACATGAGTGTAGGGCAAAATTACATTACAGATATTAGAAATACACAGGTGACTTTACTAGATGGTTCTGTTACTGAAGCGAGATGGATGCAGTTTAAAATACCAGTTTCACAACCAGAAAATACGATAGGAAACATTTCTGATTTTAGATCAATTCGCTTCATGAGAATGTTTATGACGGATTTTAATGACCAAGTAACTGTTCGTTTTGGCGCGTTAGATTTAGTGAGAGGAGAATGGCGCCGTTATACTAATGCGTTAGATTTTAATGACACTAATGTTGCTGATGACAATACCAACCTAGATGTTTTAGCAGTGAATGTCCAAGAAAATAATCAAAGATGTCCTATAAACTATGTTGTTCCTCCAGGAGTGCAGCGCGAACAATTATACAACAACAATACCGTGCTCAATCAAAATGAGCAATCACTCGCATTACGAGTTTCTGGAAACGGACTAGAGCCTGAGGATTCTAGAGCCGTTTTTAAAAATGTAAGTATTGATATGCGTCAGTTCAATAAATTGAAAATGTTTTTGCATGCTGAATCATTGCCAAATGAAGTAGCATTGAGAGACAATCAAATGGTTGGATTCATCCGTTTTGGAAATGATTTTACTCAAAATTTCTATCAAATTGAAATTCCTTTAAAAGTAACAAACCCTTCCTCAGCCTCAACATCAGATTGTTCTCCTGTGAGTGCTGATTTGGTTTGGCCAGAGGAAAATGAAATTGATTTATCGTTGGCATTATTGACCAAATTAAAGATTCTTGCTATGAGTATTAATCCGAATACACTTCCGCTTGATGGAATTTATTATCCAGATAATGATCTGGCTAATACGGATGGTGACGGAAGTGATCGATTGAAATTGGGTATAAAAGGAAATCCAAATTTTGGATTGGTACGTACTCTTATGGTTGGAGTTAAAAACAATGAATCCCGAAATGATATCAAAGGAGAGGTATGGTTCAATGAATTGCGTTTGGCTGATATGGACAATCAAGGTGGTATGGCTGCACTATTAAATGTAGATACCAACTTTGCTGATTTTGCTACCGTTTCTATGTCAGGAAAAAAGAGCACCATAGGCTTCGGAACTCTCGAGCAAGGACCAAACGAGAGAAATCGGGAGGACACCGAACAATATAATATTGTAACCAATGTGAATTTAGGTAAATTATTACCTCAAAAATGGCAAATTAATCTTCCTTTTAATTATGCTATTGGGGAGGAAACCATAACCCCGCAATACGATCCTTTTAATCAAGACATCAAACTAAAACAATTATTGGAAAATACAGCAGACCAAAAAGAACGCGACAATATTGAAAAAAGAGCCATTGATTATACCAAACGTAAAAGTATCAATTTCATCGGGGTTAGAAAAGAAAGAGGTGCAGAGCAAAAACAGCACGTTTATGATCCGGAAAACTTTACTTTTTCGCAGTCAATTAATGAAGTGCAAAGACACGATTTTGAAATTGAGGATTATGTAGACCAGCAAGTAAATTCCTCTGTTGACTATGCGTATACTTTTAAACCAAAGCCTATCGAGCCTTTTACGAAGACAAAATTTATGAAGAAAAGTAATTATTGGAAGTTATTAAGGGATTTCAATTTTAACTATTTGCCTTCTAATATCTCATTTAATACGAATATAAATAGACAGTACAACCGTCAGCAATTCAGGCAAGTGGATGTGGAAGGAATTGGATTAGATCCTTTATATCGGAGAAATTTTGCTTTCAATTATCAGTATGGTTTTAATTTTAATTTGACTAAGTCATTGAAGTTAAACTACACGGCTTCTTCGAGCAATATTGTCAAAAATTATTTGAACGAAAATAACGAGCCAATAGATACTTTTACGATCTGGGACAGTTATTGGGATATTGGAGATCCCAATCAGCACATGCAACAATTAGTTGTCAATTATGAAATTCCAATTAATAAAATTCCAGTTTTTAGTTTTATCAAGGCTAATTATACATACACGGGTGATTACACTTGGCAGCGTACTTCTAATGCGCTATCTCAAATTAAAATTGATGGAACAGACTACAACTTAGGGAATACGGTGCAAAATGCAAGCTCTAATAATTTGAACGCAACAATGAATATGGACCTGTTGTACAAATATTTGGGTTTGACTAAAAACGCAAATAAAACAGCATCAAAACCAAAAGTAGCTTTGCCAAAACCAGGTGAAAAAATAGTAAATACAAATTCAAATCAGGTTCCAAAAAATAATGTTTTTGTTGATGGTTTTATCGGTGTTTTGACCAGCATTAAAAACATTCAAATGAATTATACGCACAATAGCGGTACGGTTTTGCCGGGGTATACACCAGGTATTGGGTTTTTGGGTTCATCAAGACCATCGTTAGGGTTTGTTTTTGGTAGTCAAGATGATGTTCGTTACGAAGCGGCTAAGAATGGCTGGTTGACAAACTATCCTGATTTTAACCAAAATTTCTCTCAGGTAACAAATAAGGTCTTTAAAGCTACCGCTAATGTAGATTTGTTTCCAGATTTAAAAATTGATTTGACGCTTGATCGTGCCTATTCTCAAAACTCTTCGGAACAGTATGATGTTACGGATGGTGTTTACAATCCTAGATCACCTTACGATACCGGTATTTTTTCAATTTCTACAGTGTTGATAAAAACTTCATTTTCGACTAGTGATGAAAATTCATCTGCAGCATTTAGCGATTTTAGATTAAATCGATTGACAGTAGCAAATAGATTGGCTTCGCAACGCGGTATCGACATTAGTAATCCAGTTAATTTGGATACTGAAGGATATCCTATTGGTTATGGCAAAAACAATCAGGCCGTTTTACTGCCTGCGTTTCTAGCAGCGTATTCTGGTGGCAATGCAAGTGATGTTTCGCTCGGGATTTTTAGAAATTTCCCCATTCCAAACTGGTCTATAAAATACAGTGGTTTGATGCGTTATGGCATCTTTAAAAAGAATTTCAAACGGTTTTCATTGCAGAGTAATTACAGAGCTTCTTATACTATTAATGCGTTTAGATCTAATTTTGAATTCGATAAAGACCCAAATGGAGTCGATGCGAGCGGCAACTTTTTCAATAAGACCATCATGTCAAATATTAACTTAGTGGAGCAGTTTAATCCTTTAATGCGAATGGATTTTGAGTTGAAGAGCTCCTTAAAAGTATTAGCCGAAATTAAAAAAGACCGTGCTTTATCAATGAGTTTTGATAATAATTTGTTAACTGAGGTAAAAGGTATTGAGTACGTTGTAGGATTGGGTTATCGTTTCAAGGACGTAATTTTCTCTTCAAGATTGGCCGATAATCCAACTGGAATAATTAAAAGCGACATCAATCTTAAGGCGGATATAACCTATAGAAATAACCAAACAATTGTGAGGTATTTGGATTATGACAACAATCAATTAGCAGGCGGACAAAATATTTGGTCTATAACAGTTAAAGCAGATTATGCTTTTAGCAAAAACCTAACGGCCATTTTCTATTACGACCATTCGTTTTCAAAAGCCGTAATCTCAACTTCATTTCCGTTGACAAATATTCGTTCTGGAATTACGATTCGCTATAATTTTGGAAATTAATTTTCCGTTTTGAGAACCATTTTTGTGCATAAGATTGTTACATTTGTGTCTGAAAATTTAAATTATCAATAATTAATTATCAATTACAATTTTTATGAACATACCAGTAAATTTAAAATACACTAAAGATCACGAATGGGTTAATATTGATGGCGATACTGCAACAGTAGGAATCACTGATTTTGCACAAAAAGAATTAGGAGATATTGTTTATGTTGAAGTTGAAACTTTAGATCAGAGCTTAGACAAAGATGCGGTTTTTGGTACCGTTGAAGCGGTTAAAACTGTTTCTGATTTGTTCCAGCCATTGTCAGGTGAAATTATTGCTTTCAATGATGCACTTGAAAGTTCTCCAGAAAGTGTAAATTCTGATCCTTACGGAGCGGGATGGATGATCAAGATAAAAATCTCAGATATGGCAGAAGTAGATAATTTATTATCTAGTGAGGCATACAAAGAACTTATTGGTGCTTAAACAGCTCTATTTTGTGGCTACTTTGTTTTGGGCTGGAGTAATTGCATTTTTTTGTTTGGTTCAAATCGATACAGTTCCTTTAGGAAATGTTTCAAACGTAGATAAAGTAGTGCATCTTTTTTTTCATTTTGTTTTAACGATTTTTTGTTTTTCGTTTTTTCAAAAATATACAAATTCGGTAAATACTTGGAAATCAGCATTACTTGCGTTTCTTTTTTCTTTTATTTTCGGAATAGGTATAGAAATAACTCAAGAATTATTTACAACCACGAGACATGCTGATGTATTTGATGTTGTAGCAAATGTATCTGGCGCCATTTTAGGTATAGCCGTTGTTTTTTTATTGAATTTAAAAACGAGGTCCAGATAAAAATCAATTTCATATGAAATCCCACTTTAGTGGGATTTTTCATTTTATATCTAGTTCTAAGAGTCTTTTTTTTAGTAAGATTGATTTTTATGAAAAGCAATAATAAACGTCGGTCGTAGTAATACCGTATAAATAGTAAAAATTTTAAATGCTCTTATGTTTATATAAAATGTATTTTTGTATATCATAATTTGCTAAGAATTAGAAAACTAAATCACATGAATATCAAACAATATTTAGATTCTACCTATTTGAAAACGGCTGAACAAGCTGGACTAACTGAAAATGAGAATACTTTGGTAGTCGAAGCGTTTGTCAAAGAAGCGATTGAGGAAAATTTTAAATTGATTATGATTCGTCCAAACATGGTTTCTTTGGCCAAAAAGATGATTGTTGAGGCGAATTCTATTTTGCTTGTAGGTACCGTTATTGATTTTCCTGAGGGGACATCTTCTGTAGAAGACAAACTTAGTGAGGCGCGTTTAGCGATCGATGAAGGTGCTGATGATTTGGATTTTGTATGTAACTATGCAGCTTTTAAACGAGGTGAACTTTCTGTGGTTAAAGAGGAAATTTTTGAATGTACGCAATTAGGTTTAAACAAAAACAAGGTAGTAAAGTGGATTATTGAAGTAGCTGCACTCACGGATATGGAAATTATACAGTTGTCAAGTTTGATAAAAAACGTGATTATTTCTAATTTTGAACAAGAGCTTTTTTCTGCTGTTTTTGTAAAATCTTCTACGGGATTTTATAACACGGAAGACAATCTTCCAAATGGTGCTACTATACCTGCAATAAAAATGATGTTAGAAAATGCGTCGCCACTTCCTGTTAAAGCGGCTGGAGGTGTAAGAACCTATGACGAGGCCGTAGCGATGATTCAGTTGGGAGTAAAGCGAATTGGAACCTCGGGTGCAAAGAATATAGCAAATGGACAAAATTTGCAAAATGAATATTAAATTCTCCAAAAGTATAAATATGATAAAAGCCTTTTTCACTTTATTTTTGTTTTCGTTCTCCTTTTTTGCTTTTTCTCAAGATACAAATGTTATTGCAGGACAATCGGGCAATACAGCAGAGCGTTTTCCAATATTTGCAGAATGTTTGAACTTGCAGTCCAAAGGATTAGAAAAATGTTTTTATAACCAGGTTCAAGACTTTATTTTTTTAAACTTTCAAGTTCCAGAATCTTTAAAACAGAATAATTTTAAAGGCAATGTAAAAGTACTTTTTGAGGTGGATGCTACGGGTATTTTTAAAGTTATTTATGTGGATGTAAATGAGGAACTCCTAATCAAAGAAACAAAAAGAGTTTTTGCGATTTTTCCAAAAATAGAACCTTCAACCTACAATGGGAATCCAGTCTATTCTAAGTTTACCCTAACTATAGCGATACCATTAAAGAGTAGGGCGGAGATAGAATCAGAAGCTTTGGCGAAGGCCGATATCATTTCAAATACAAAACCAAGACTTACTGAATTAGATAGTATAGTTTATAAAAAATACAATAATCCAGAATTTGAAAGTCATTTGAATGTGCCTTTTTCGCATAGCTATTATGCACAGTTTGATAGTTCTTTAAATCAAGTGGGGAGTAATAATCATACCGCTTCAAAGCCATACACCTATGCTGAGGTTTCGAAATATTATGATCTAAAAGCGGTTAATGAACAGTTAAAAAAGAAGGCTTCTGGCTGGTGGGCAAGAAAATTATGGAATGAGAGTACTGTCGAAATTCAAGGTGAGGGATATTGGTTTACACTAAATCCTATTCTTGATTTACAGGTTGGAAAAGCGTCAAAAAGTGAAGTCTCTAATACTTTTGTTAACACAAGAGGAATTAATTTTAGAGGTGGATTGGGGAAACAAATCAATTTTTCGACTACAGTTTTTGAAAGTCAGGGTCGGTTTGCTGGGTATTTCAATAGATATGCGGAATCAATAAAGCCATCAGGAGGAAATCCGGCTATTATTCCAGGAATTGGCATTGCAAAAGATTTTAAAACTTCTGCATATGATTTCCCTTTGGCGGAAGCTAATTTAACTTTTGCCCCAAGCAAATTCATCGATTTACAGTTGGGTTACGGCAGAAATTTCATCGGAGATGGGTATCGATCTTTGCTCGAAAGTGATGGTGCAAGTCCGTATCCCTATTTTAAATTGAATACTACTTTTTGGAAAATAAAATACACAAATACTTACCTGTGGCTCAAAGATGTTCGTCCTGAAGTCACGCTAGAGCGAACCTATGCCACTAAATTCATGGCGAATCATTATTTGAGTTGGAATATTTCTAATAAATTCAATCTTGGTTTGTTCGAATCAGTAGTTTGGACTAATTCAAACGATCGAGGTTTCGACGTGAATTTTGTAAATCCAATTATATTTTATCGTGCTGTTGAATTTGCTTCTTCGGCTCGAAGCGGTAATGCTATTTTAGGATTGACGTTTAAGTATAAATGGAGTAATCGAATTAATTTTTATGGACAATTTATTCTGGATGAGTTTTCTTTGGGAGACATCAAAGCGCGAAATAATAGTTGGAAAAATAAGTACGGTTATCAATTGGGGGTTAAGTATTATAATGCTTTTAAAGTAGATAATTTGCAACTACAACTAGAATACAATCATGTGCGTCCCTATGTTTATTCGCACAGCATGCCAATTACGAATTATGCGCACAATAATCAAAGTATTGGACACCAATGGGGTGGAAACTTCAAGGAATTTATTGCGATTGCTCGCTACCACAAAGGGAGGCTTTTTGCTGACGCAAAAGTTACTGCGGGTACCCGAGGGTTCGATTTTGACACTCCAGAAGATGATTTAAACTACGGAGGAAATATCTATAAAGATTACGATGAAAAAAGAGCTTTTGATAGCAATGTAAAAGTAGGGCAAGGAAATAAAACTGCTGTTTTTATTGTCGATTTTCAGGGAGGTTATTTGGTGAATCCAGCCACTAACCTAAAGCTTTTTGGAAGTTATATTTATAGAAGTTTTGATCCCTCAAAAAACACGGCTACTACTTTCACTGAAAGTACTAATTGGTTTACTTTAGGGATACGAGCTGATATTTTTAATTGGTATTTTGATTATTAATCTTTTGTGAATTGTTTTTTGCCAAATCCCTTTTGATGCACTACTTTTGCCAAAGATTTTAAAACAAATAAACGCAAGTATTGAACGCAACACCTTATATATTTTCACTAAAATCCATTTATATTGATTTCCGCGAAATCACTAAGGCGCGTTTAGCGATTAGTGTGGTGTTTTCGTCTGTTGCTGGCTTTATGCTTGGAATTTATGATTTGCATTCCTTGGATTGGATGGTGTTGTTAAAATTGGCATTAGGTGGGTACTGTATGGTAGGTGCATCAAACGCTTTCAATCAAATTATCGAAAAAGATTTAGATGCTTTGATGGATAGAACTAAAAATCGTCCCGTTCCTACTGGAAGAATGTCTCTGGGCGTCGCGCTGATTATAGCAAGCCTCTTGACGATAATTGGGATTGTATTACTTTATACAATCAATCCAAAAACCGCTATGTTTGGCGCTATTTCAATATTTTTGTATACAAGTATTTACACTCCTTTAAAAACAATTACATCGTTATCTGTTTTTGTAGGTGCTTTTCCTGGAGCAATTCCTTTTATGTTGGGTTGGGTTGCTGCTACGGGCGAATTTGGAATAGAAGCAGGAACATTATTCTTAATTCAGTTTTTTTGGCAGTTTCCACATTTTTGGGCTATTGGATGGTTTTTGTATGATGATTATGAGAAGGCGGGTTTCTTTATGTTACCCACAGGCAAAAAAGACAAAGGCAC
This sequence comes from Flavobacterium sp. DT2-2, assembly GCA_051990185.1. Taxonomy (GTDB): domain Bacteria; phylum Bacteroidota; class Bacteroidia; order Flavobacteriales; family Flavobacteriaceae; genus Flavobacterium. The sequence continues at coordinate 55,473 of JAFCUE010000006.1, forward strand.
AGCGTTACAGATTATTTTATACACCGTTTGGTTGATTTTAGCTTCGCTTATTCCTGTTTTTGGTTACACGGGACGTTTGTTCATTACGCCAGTAGCAGCAGTAGTCGTTTTCTTGTTGGGATTGTGGATGCTTTTTTACGCAGTAAAATTATATAAAGTGAGAACTCCAAAAGCTGCTAGGACTTTGATGCTAGTTAGTGTTTCTTACATTACATTGCTGCAATTGGTTTATATATTTGATAAATTTTTAAGATAGTTATGGATACGATAATGACAACAGAGGAACAAAAATCCAGAACAGCACGATCATATAAGTTGATTTTGTTGTTCGCTATGGTGAGTATGACAATGATGTTTGCTGGTTTAACTAGTGCATTTGTTGTGAGTAAATCAAGAGCAGACTGGTTGAAAGACTTTCAATTACCAACCGCTTTTTTCTACAGTACGGCTGTAATAATCGGTTGTAGTGTTACTTTTTATTTGGCAAAAAAAGCAATTCAAAAAAACAATCAAAGTAAAACGACACTTTTCCTTTTGTCTACACTAATTCTAGGAATATTGTTTGTAATTTTGCAATTTGTAGGATTTGGACAAATAGTAGATAATGGGTATTACTTCACAGGAAGCGGAAGCTCTATTACAACTACTTTTTTATACGTGGTAACAGTTGTGCACATGATTCACCTTGCTGGTGGTGTGATTTCACTTCTTATTATAATTTATAATCATTTTAAACAAAAATACAATTCATCTCAAACCCTTGGAATTGAACTCGGTGCAATGTACTGGCACTTTCTTGACTTGTTATGGGTTTATTTGTTTTTGTTTTTATATTTCTTTAAATAAGAAAAAAACGTAAATTTGGGAACTTTTTAACGAATAATTTTTATGGAAGCGACAGTTACTACTGCAAATAGTGAAGGGAAAACTTGGGGAGGCGGCAATGAGCCAATGGGATCAAGTTATGGCAAATTAATGATGTGGTTTTTTATCGTGTCAGATGCTTTAACGTTCTCTGGATTTCTGGCGGCGTATGGTTTTTCACGATTTAAATTTATTGAAACATGGCCATTGGCCGATGAGGTGTTTACACACTTCCCATTCATGCATGGCGTATCGGCTCCTATGTATTACGTAGCGTTGATGACTTTTATTTTGATTTTTTCATCAGTTACAATGGTTTTGGCTGTTGATGCTGGACATCAATTGAAAAAAAATAAAGTAGTTCTTTACATGTTCTTAACGATCATAGGTGGAATGATTTTCGTAGGTTCTCAAGCTTGGGAATGGAAAAATTTCATCAAAGGTGAATACGGTGCAATTGAAACAAAAGGAGGAAGTTTACTTCAGTTTGTAGATAAAGAAGGAAACCGTGTTGCGTTAGCAGAATTTGCAACGACTTTACCTGAAGAAAGAGAACAACTAACAAGAAATAAAGGGAAATGGTTTATGGATGAACCAAGTTTGCCTTCGTATTCAGTTGCCGAAGTTCAAGCTGGTTTCAAAGCACATCCAGAACTTTTGATTAGAACGGAAGTTATAACTAAAGACAAAAAGAAGACAATTCTTTCAAGAGCAGAGTCTGAAGCAAGATTGAGTCAAGCACATTATGTTGTTGAAGGCGCAAACTTGAAAAGAAACGAATACGGAAGTAAATTATTTGCTGACTTCTTTTTCTTTATCACAGGATTTCACGGATTTCACGTTTTTTCTGGAGTAATCATTAATATTATCATATTTTTTAATGTGTTAGTTGGTACTTACGAAAAAAGGAAAAGTTATGAAATGGTAGAAAAAGTGGGTCTTTATTGGCACTTTGTCGATTTAGTTTGGGTATTTGTATTTACAGTTTTCTATCTAGTTTAATTTTCTAAAAGCAATTATAATGTCACACGAACACGTATCTAACATAGGTAGAATCTGGAAAGTTTTCGGAATATTATCTGCCGTTACAGTAGTAGAAGTTTATTTGGGGATTTTAAAACCTGATTTTCTTTTCATGAATGATTTTTTAAGTATGAACTTACTTAATTGGATCTTTTATGCTCTTACCATTTTTAAAGCGTATTACATCGTTTATGCATTTATGCACATGGAAGGTGAAAAAAGCTCTTTAAGAAGTGCAGTTGTTTTTCCAGTAATTTTTCTGATTTTATATTTGCTCTTCATTCTTTTGACAGAAGGGGATTATATTTATGAGGTTTTTAAAAATTCTACCATCAAATGGAATTTTTAACAAGATATTAATTCAAAAAGAGGGTACGCATTGCGTACCTTTTTTTATTTTTGTACTTTAACTTTTAATGTTCTAATGAAAAAAAACACTGTTCTTTTCGTTCTATTTATACTACCTATTGTGGCATACCTTTTTTTTGCCTCTGGTGTTAATGGGTTTACTAAATTGCCAACTATAACTCCCAATACCGCCGACTTAGGTAATTGGGAATCTTTAGATGGTAAAAAGGTTAGTTTGAATGGTAAAGTAACCATTTTGGGTTTTATGGGAACTGATCTTTTGAGAAATAGGGGAAATCTTTTTAATTTAAATCAAAAGATTTATCAAAGGTATCATGAGTTCAAAGACGTTCAGTTTGTGATGGTATGTCCAACTGGAACTGAAAAAGATGCCAAAAAAGTAATTGATGCTTTGGCTGCTTTTACGGATGTTGCACAATGGCGTTTTGTTTTTGCTCCAAGAGAGGATATAAAAACGTATTATTCTCAATTAAAACTAGCAGAAAAATTGGCCGATAATTTGGGAACTCCAAAGGTGTACATTGTCGATAAAAAACGGAATCTTCGCGGTCGAAAATTAGTTAAAAATACTAAGGAAGGGTATAATACTTTTCACCCAGCAGAGTTGAGTAACGAAATGCTTGATGATTTTAAAGTGATTCTTTATGAATACCGTGCTGCTCTAAAAAAGAACAATAACGCCACCAGAAAAATATAATAGGGTATGTTCAAAAATAAATCTTACATAGGAATTTCTTTTATTATTTTGATTTTTGGTATTTATGCGATACCAAAAATAGTCGAAAGAATTAAGAATGATAAAGTAGTACAAGGAGATCGATTGGATAGTGTGAATCCAGTTTCTGGTTCAGATGGACAATTGTTAAAAATAGGTCCTGCTCCCAAATTCGAACTCATCAATCAAGACAGTAAAAAAATAACCAATGAAACATACAAAGGAAAAGTGTATGTTTTAGAATTTTTCTTTTCGACTTGCCCTACTATTTGTCCAAAAATGAATCAAAGCATGTTGGTGTTGGAAAAGAAGTTTTTTGGGAACCCTAATTTCGGGATTGTCTCAATAACCATTGACCCAGACCATGATACTGCAAAAGTACTCCATGATCACAGAAATCTTTTGGGTGTAAAATCGGCTAATTGGAATTTTTTAACTGGCGACAAAGCGTATATTTTTAATTTGGCTAATAAAGGTTTTAATCTTTATGCAGGCCAAAATAACAAAGTAGCAGGAGGTTTTGAGCATTCTGGATTGTTTGCTCTAATTGATAAGAATGGAAACATACGTTGCAGGACAGACGATTTTGGAAATCCAATTTTGTATTATGACGGTCTTGATAAAAAAGGAGTACGAAACATTCAACAAGACATTAATATTTTATTAAAAGAATAATGATGGAACATAATTCGTTAGAACAAAAATTCAGTAAATATATTATCGCAGTTTCAATTGTAATACCGGTAGTGGTCGCCATACTTTTTGGAATAAAACTAAAAGATTTTGGGTATAACGTAACACCTCTTTCTTTTTTGCCTCCAATATATGCCACTACCAATGGAATAACCGCAATCCTGCTGATTGTGGCTGTAATAGCCATAAAAAATGGAAATAGAAAACTGCATAGGTGGTTGATGACATCAGCAATTGCGCTATCTCTCGCGTTTTTGGTGATGTATGTGGCATATCATATGACGAGTGACTCAACAAAATTTGGTGGTGAAGGAGCTATTAAATATGTATATTATTTTATATTAATAACCCACATCATTTTGTCAATAGCTATCATACCGATGGTTTTAGTGACTTATGTTCGAGCTTTAGCAGCGAATTTTGAGTCTCATAAGAAAATATCCAGAATCACCTTTCCTATTTGGTTGTACGTTGCGGTTACCGGCGTAATTGTTTATTTAATGATTTCACCGTATTATGTATACTAAAGATATAGTAACCAAATTTAAAGTGGTTGGAACTCGGGAGAAAGTTCGAAGCAATCGGGTAGGTTGTCTTTACTCCATATTGTTAATTTTTGTTTTAAATCTCTTTTCAATACCCGCACAGGCGCAATGTGCAATGTGTCGCGCAGCTTTGACAAGTAATGAGAATGCAACACAAGCCGCAGCGGTAAATGACGGAATTGTTTATTTAATGGTGATTCCCTATCTGCTTGTTGCAGGAATTGGGTATGCCATTTACCGAATGAAAAAGAAGAAATCAAGTTAATTTTAGTTAAAATTTATTTCAATCCATCAACTGATACATTCACAGTACCTTTTACATTAAGAAAGGCGATGATAGCTTGATTTGTCAATTGAATTTTTTCAAATTGAATGGCTTCTATTGTCCCATTTACAAAAACACCTTGCATTGGAGAATAGTTTCTTAGATAAGCCATGATACTTTTTTGACCTTCTTCAAGATTTGGTTTTATGGAGTAATGGCAGCTTTGCTCAATTTTTTTTAAAATCAATCCTTGTGCCAACCAATTGGCGGTTTGCATCAATTTATTTTTTGTGTCCAAAGCGTAGTCCAATTGATCAAAAAAGACTTCCTTAGTTTTGTCGTCGTATTGAGGAAAACCAGCTAAATAAATCGTTCCATTTACAGCTCCTAGTACATCTAAAGCGATGATCATTTTTCCGTTTTTATGCCAAATAGCAACGTTTTGTACTTTTATTGACTTTGAGCCAGTACCAAATATTTGTCCGCTAAAATTCTTTGTCATTAGTTTTGAAGCTTCTTGATAGGTGGAAACGGCTACAATATTAGCTGAAACATCTTGAGGTATTTTAGAAACCGACTTTAAAATAATTTTGCTAGCATTAAATTTTGATTCAGGTTGTTTTCCAATGATGGTTTCCATTGTGCATTTCATTCCCATGTCTAGTACAAAAGTGTCGTTTTTGAGTTTGGCATTGGTAGAATAAATCTCGATTGGTATAATCTTAAGCCAACTTTGGTACGTATCACTCATTTGAAAAGGAGCACAGATTTTTTCCAAAGCAACCAAAACATTAGGTTTGAAATCCATTGATTTTTCAATGGCATTATCAATTTTCTTTTCAATTTTTGATTTAAAAAGGCTAATAGCTGGATTAATCAAATAGGTGATAGGGACATTTTTCCCAAAAACAGTTATTGTTGGACTTTCGTTCCACTCTAGTGATTTAAGTTCTGTTTTGGATTTCATTTTCCAATTGGTCAAACTTACTTCACTTATCAAAGTTACCACTCCATCTAAATTGAATTCTTTTATATTGTATAATGCTACACCCATTTTTTTCGTGCCAATCCTGTATTTTACAATAGCTTTTAAGGGCAATACCGTTATAATTTTTTGACCATTAGTAGTGTTGTCATTTTTGATTGTAATGGGAGCAAGCTTCCAGATCTTCATTTCTATATCATCATCATCGATACTATTGTCCTCATAAATTAAACCATTTAGTTGCGTGTTTGTCTGGTTTTCAATGTCTTTTAGTTTTATGCTAATTGGTAAATTAATATAGGAAGGAATGCTCTCGTAAACTAAGGGTGTGGCATCGTCTGGCTCAGGTTTTAAAGTGGCTATCTTATTTGTTGTTGAACAGCTAGTTGTAAAAATAATGGAAAAAAGTATAAGCAGGTTGGAGGTGAATTTTAGCATTTTTCAGGAATGTTTTAGAAAAGCTAAATTAATAAAAGAATTCTTTTTTTATTAATTTTTGTAACAAATGCTAATTTCTAAAGTCTAATGATTTGATAGATAATTTTGAATTAAAATAGTTCCTATTTTTTACAGAAATCTTTCTTATAAAAAGTTAAATTTGTTTGCAGTTGTACTGCGCTTTTATTCAAAAATATATGAAAAAAAGAAGTTTTTTCAGTTTAATAGCACTTGTGTTAAGTTGCGTTATTATGCAGGCACAGTCCAGGAAATGGACTTTACAAGAATGTGTAAATTATGCCATTCAAAATAATATCTCAATCAAACAATCGGAGTTAGATACTAAAACAGCTTTGATTGATAAAAGAGGTGCTCTAGGTAGTTTTCTCCCTTCTTTGAATGCGAATGCTTCTCATTCTTGGAATATTGGTTTGAATCAGGATATCACAACTGGTTTACTGCAAAATCAAACTACTCAATTTACCTCTGCGGGAGTCAATGTTGGAATTGATATTTATAAAGGATTGCAAAATCAAAATACGTTGCGCAGAGCGAACCTCTCTATTGTTGCGGCAAAATATCAATTGTTAAAAATGCAAGAGGATGTGGCTTTAAATGTGGCAAATGCTTTCTTGCAAGTTCTTTTTAACAAGGAAAATTTAAAAGTACAGCAGGAACAACTTGGGATTAACCAAAAACAATTAGCACGCTCCGAAGAATTAGTGAAGGCAGGATCTATTCCGCGAGGAGATTTATTAGACGTAAAAGCAACTGTAGCATCAAACAATCAAAACGTGATTACTGCAGAAAATGTTTTGTTGATTTCAAAATTAAGTTTGGCTCAATTGTTACAGCTGAAGGACTTTGAGAGTTTTGATGTTGTTGATGATACAGACAGTAAAGATGAAAATAATATTATGGCACAAACGCCAAGTATTATTTATGAAAAAGCCAAAGAAGGGCGAACAGAATTAAAAATCGCAAGAACCAATTTAGAGATTGCAGAAAAAAATGTAGCAATTTCTAAAGGCGCTTTTCAACCTACCTTACAAGGCTTCTATAGTTTTAGTTCAAGAGTTGCTAACAGCGACAGAGTTTTAGGTATTGCTTCAAATACTACAAATCCTACCTCAATAATTGGTTTTGTTGAAGGATCAAATCAAAATGTATTAAGTCAAAATTTCACTAGAGTTTTAGGAAATCCCGCTCCGTTTTTTGATCAATTTAGTAATAACAAAGGACAATCTTTTGGGGTCCAATTATCGATTCCAATATTTAATGGATTTGCAGTTAGAAACAATGTAGACCGTTCTAAAGTAAGTTTAGAACGATCAAAAATCGCTGTAGAACAACAAGATTTAGATTTACAAAGAAATGTATTTACCGGATTTGCAGATGCTAAAGGTGCACTTAATGCCTACGAATCTGCTATTGTAGCGGTAGAAGCGAGACAAGGTGCTTATGATTATGCTAAAGAAAAATATGATGTCGGTTTAATGAATTCTTTTGATTTCAATCAAGCACAGACATTACTTTCCAATGCACAATCAGATGTGCTAAGAACCAAATACGATTATATCTTTAAAATTAAAATATTAGAATTCTATTTTGGAATTCCACTTATCAAAAACTAATTTATTATGTCAAAAAAAACAATTTATATCCTAATAGGTGGAGCAGTAGTAATCATTGCAGGTCTAATAATACTGTCAAAATCGGGTGTGATAGGGAATAAAGATAAAGGTACCGAAATTGAAATTGCCCAAGTCAATCCAATAACGATTGTAGAAACGGTTTCAGCGACAGGAAAAATTCAACCAGAAATTGAAGTTAAAATCTCATCTGAGGTGTCGGGAGAGATTATTTCTTTGAATGTAAAAGAAGGTCAAGTAGTTAAAAAAGGCGATTTATTAGTAAAAATAAACCCCGATTTATACACTTCTGGTTACAATCGTTCGGTTTCAAATTTATCAGGAACAAAAGCAAATTTAAGTCAAGCTGATGCTTCTTTCAAGGAATCGAAATCAAGTTACGACCGTAATAGAACATTGTTCGAAAAAGGAATTATTTCAAAGTCGGATTGGGACAAAGCAGTCGCATCCTATGAAGTTGCCAAAGCAGCTAAGCAAACTGCTTATTTTAATGTACAAAGTGCTTCGGCAACGGTCAACGAAGCCAAAGATAATTTAGGACGAACTACCATTTATGCACCAGCTGATGGAACAATTTCGATGTTAAACGTAGAACTAGGTGAGCGTGTTTTAGGAACGCAACAAATGACTGGTACCGAAATTTTAAGAGTGGCTAACTTAAACAATATGGAAGTTGAAGTAGATGTAAATGAAAATGATATAGTAAAAATAAAAGTTGGCGACGATGCAAATGTCGAAGTTGACGCATACTTAAAAAAGCAATTTAAAGGAACAGTGACGAGTATTTCTAATTCGGCTAGTTCTGCTTTGACGGCGGATCAAGTAACAAATTTTAAAGTTAAAGTTAGAATACTAAAAGAATCCTACCTTGATTTATTAGAGGGCAAACCGGACACCTATTCTCCGTTTAGACCTGGAATGACTGCAACGGTGGATATTATTACAGAAACAAAATCGAATGTATTGTCAGTACCCATTAGTTCTGTGGTTGTAAAATCTGATACCGCGGCTGTAAAAGAAATTAAAGTGGATGATCCTAATGAAGAACAAAAAGGAGCTGCACCAAAAAGTGATAAGAAATTTGAATGTGTGTTCGTAAAAGTAGGGGATAAAGCTAAAATTAGAATTATCAAAACAGGAATCCAAGACGATTCTAATATTGAAGTTTTATCAGGTCTTAAAAAAGGCGATGTTGTCATTACAGGCCCATACAATACAGTTTCAAAAGAATTAAATTCGGGTGATAAAGTATCTTTAATTACTGATAAAGACAAAAAAGGCGATAGCAAAAAGTAATTGTCTTTAAGAACAGTTTTGAAATCACAATCATAAAATATAATTTTGTGGTTGTGATTTTTAATTTAAAACAAAACCCAAAATTGAGTTATATACTAAACATTGAGACTGCAACAAAAAATTGTTCTGTTGCTCTTGCAAAAGAAGGGAAAACAATTTTTTATAAAGAGGTTGCAGAAGAGGGCTACTCTCACGCAGAACGTTTGCATGTTTTTATTGAAGACATCATCAAGGAAGCTGGTATTACGCTTCAAGATTTAAATGCGGTAGCCGTAAGTCAAGGGCCTGGCTCCTATACGGGACTTCGCATAGGAGTTTCTGCAGCAAAAGGATTGTGTTATGCACTCGATATTCCATTAATTGCTGTAGATACTTTGCAAGCTTTAGCGTCACAAGTTGCAATTACAGAAGGATCTGTTGTCCCTATGATTGATGCTCGAAGGATGGAAGTATATAGTGCAGTTTTTACATCAAATTATGAGCGTAAGCGAGGAGTTCTCGCAGAAATAATTGCAGAGAATTCTTTTGAAGATTTAGAAGGGACAATTTATTTTGTGGGAGATTGTGCTGAAAAATGCAAGACCGTCTTAAAAAAAGACAATTATGTTTTTTTAGAAAATATCAAATACCCTTCGGCTAAGGAAATGAGTACTTTGAGCTTCGAAAAATTTAAAATAAACGACACGGTTGATGTCGCTTATTTTGAACCCTATTATTTAAAAGACTTTATGATTACAACTTCAAAAAAATAATGGCGGACTATAAAGAACTACTTTGTGCTGATTCTCTAACATAAGGCTGAATAACAATCCCAGCCGCATCAAAAGCTAGCTTGCAACTTTCGAGAGTTTCAGAGAAAACGATACCATAATCTTCATTATTTGCCCATGGTCTCACCGCAATTTGAATGGCATTATCAGTTAAGTTTTTCACAGAAACTTCGACAGTAGGATTTTGAAGTACTTTGGGATTGTTTTTTAAAATATCAGTGATGATTTCCTTGACTTTCTTAATATTTGTGTCATAAGAAATGGCAATAGTCAAATCTACTCTTCTAATTTTTTGTAATGAATAATTGATGATATTTCCATTGGACAAAGCGCCATTGGGTACAAAAATAGTTTGATTATTAGCAGTAATTAGTTTCGTTACAAATATTTGTATTTCGCTGACCGTTCCTATTACTCCTTGTGCTTCAATAGTATCATTAACCTTAAAGGGTTTAAAAAGAATAATCAACATACCGCCTGCAAAATTCGATAAAGAACCTTGAAGTGATAAACCAACAGCAAGTCCCATTGCACCCAGGATAGCAACAAATGATGAAGTTTCTATTCCTAACCTTGATATAAATGTTACAAATAATAGGACTTTTAAAATCCAAAGTAAAATATCAGCAAGAAATTTGGTCAAAGTAGGATCTAAATTTCTTTTAGTCATCAGTTTCCTGATGAATCTATTGATAAGCCGAATGGCATAAAGGCCAACGAGTAAAATCAAACATGCTGAAATAAATTTCGGGGAATAATCAATCAATACCGCAATAAAGGTATTGGCATGATCTGTTAACTGATAAGGGATAAAAGTCATTTAGAATCTAATAAAAAACCTTCCCAAAAAGAGAAGGTTGTGTTTAAAGTGCAAAAATACAATTAATTTATTTTCTTGTAAACTAATCTGCGTCTTCTTCTATTTTATTTATAGTTTCTTTTGCTTTTTCAGTGGCGCCTGCATCACCGTCTTTTACTAATTCACTTACTTTTTCAGAAACAGTTTCTACAGCATCAGTAGTTATTGTTTTAGTTTCACTTGCTATTTCTTCGACTTTTTCTGTGGCTGTGGCAGTATTTTCTTTTACTGATTTTACTGCTTTCTCAGAATGATCAGTAACGGTTTCTTTAGCATGACCAGCAAAATCCTCTACTTTCTCTACAATTGGAGCTGCAGTTCCTTTAGCTTTATCGAATGTTTCTGATGCAAAAGTCTCTACTTTTTCTATATAAGGTGCTGTAGTTTCTTTCGCTTGTTCAAATGTTTTTTCAGCAAAAGCCTCTGCTTTTTCAAGGTAAGGAGTAGCCGTTTCTTTTGCTTTTTCAAATGTTTCTTCTGCAAATGTTTCTGCTTTTTCAAGGTAAGGTGCAGCAGTCTCTTTTGCTTGCTCAAAAGTAGTTTCCGCTTTGTCAGCTAATTCGCCGGCAGTTTCTTTGGCTGAGCCAAATAAATTTTTTAAAAATGAAGATAGTCCCATGGTATTTTATTTGATTAGTCTCACAATATTAAACAATTTTTTCTAGGATTACTTTATTAAATTATTAATAATTTACTGAAAATCAGTATTTGGCATCAAGTTCGTCCTGTTTTGGCAAACATAAAACAACATTTTCTTGTTTATGTAGCATGTTTATAAAAACAATATTTGATTTTTTTGGTTTAAGCCAAAATCATTCAGTTTAAAAATACAAAGGAGTGCCTGACAGCAGAAAGTAATGCAATCGATAGCCTTGAATAGTCTCTAGTAATAAAAAAGCGTTCGCTAATGCGAACGCTTAAATTAATCGGTTAAATTAATCTATTCGAGTTCGAAAGTTAATTTTAGGGTTACTCTATATTCTGTGATTTCTCCCCCACTTACGGCAGCACTTTGGTCCTTAACGTATACAGATCGTATGTGATTAATGGTTTTAGCTGCCTTTGCTACTCCTTTTTGAGTGGCATCTTCCCAACTTATATCTGAACTGGAAAGCACTTCAATTACTTTTAATACTGACATAATTTCTATTTGTTAAGTTAAATACTAAATGTACCTATTTTATTTAAAACGGCAATTTTTTTCACATAACTATAACATATTCAATTAACTGTAATTTTTTATTCTGCTTATGCGTTTACGGCTTCCACTTTAATGGCCTCATCGTTCAGCATACTTTTTAACATGTTTTCAATACCACTTTTTAAAGTAAATGTTGAGGATGGGCAACCGCTACAAGCACCTTGAAGAATTACTTTAACAGTTTTATCTGTTTCGTTATACGAATCGAATGCAATATTTCCACCGTCAGCTTGAACAGCTGGTTTTACGTATTCCTCTAATATATTGATGATTTGTTGTGAGGTCACATCTAAATTATCAAATTCTTTTGCTTTGGTATCTTCCTTTTCTGTAACGGCTAGAATGAAATTTTCATCTAGAACTGTTCCACCGTTTTCAATATATTGCTTAATGAAACTTCGTAACTCTAATGTTATTTCTTGCCAATCATTAATTTCATATTTTGTTACAGAGATGTAATTTTCATCTATAAAAATTTCTTTCACATACGGAAATTTGAATAATTCCTTTGCTAGTGGGGAAGCGCCAGTTTGATCAATATTTTTAAATTCAATAGCGTTTTTGGTCAACATTTTACTTACTACAAATTTTAATGCAGCAGGATTTGGCGTAGTCTCACCGTAAACAGTTACTGGTTGTTTTTTTGTTTTGTTTTCGTCAACGGTGATTATGGTTCCTCCGTTGTTTACAAATTCCTCTATTTGTTCAGCAACATCATCTTTAACATCATCCCATTCAACAATACTGTATTTTTCGATTGCTATAAAATTTCCAGAAATATAAACTGTTTTTACAAACGGTAAGTAAAATAATTGCTGTGCTAAAGGAGATGTTTTTGCGTCATCAATATTTTTAAATTCAAAACTTTCATTTTGAGTGATAAAATCTTGAAATTCAAATTTTAGTATAGTTGGGTTTTGTGTTTCTTTTATGCTAATTTTGCTCATAACTTTTAAATTTTTACAAATTTACTAAAGTTATTTTCTAAGAATAATTATATTTGATTTTTAATGAATAAATTAACTTTAGTTTTACTTTTGGATACCTATTTTGACTTTTATTTCCAAAAAACTTTTATTGATTTAGAATCATTCTTCCGTACTAAAAAGTAATTAAATGCACACTAAAATTAAATTCCTATTTACTCTTTTATTTATCTCCTTTTATTCCTATTCGCAGGAAGGTATTCCTGTTTACTCGGATTATCTCACGGATAATTACTATTTAATTCATCCTTCTATGGCGGGAGCTGCAAATTGCGCCAAAGTCAGACTCACTGGTCGTAAACAGTGGTTTGATCAAGACGATGCTCCAGAACTCCAAACCTTAAGTTTCAATGGTAGAGTAGGAGAGAAAGCGGGTGCAGGAATTATAGTTTTTAATGATAAAAATGGGTATCATTCCCAAAAAGGTGTCAAATTCACGTATGCCTATCACTTGATGTTTTCCAGAAATGAAATCGATTTGAATCAGCTGTCTTTTGGAATCAGTGCTGGACTAATCCAAAGTCAGTTAGACGAAACAGAATTCCTTCAATCTGGTAATTTTGATCAAATCATAAATGGAACAATTGTACAAAAAGATTCTTATTTTAATGTTGATATTGGTGCTTCATATAATTTCTTGGATTTATATGTACATGGAACAGTCAAAAATGCAATCGAAACTAGAAGAAATATCTACACGGAATACGAGAGTGATAATTTGAGAAAGTATTTATTGAGTGCTGGATATATTTTTGGAGACCGTGATAAAATCTTATGGGAACCTTCTGTTTTGTTTCAATTGGTCGAAAAAACTAAAGAAAAGGCAATCGACGTTAATTTGAAGGCCTATAAAACGCTAGATTTTGGAAAAATATTCGGTGGATTATCCTATAGAAGAAGCTTTGATGGTGCCGAATTCATGCAAGGCAGTACAGTTTCGAAACAAAAATTGCAATACATTACGCCAATTGTAGGAGTTAATTTTGATAAATTTATGTTTGCTTATACGTATTCTCAGTTGTCTGGTGCGGTTAAGTTTGACAATGGTGGCTATCACCAAATTACCTTAGGAATTGATCTGTTTTGTAAACCTGTCAAATACGATTGCAACTGTCCAGCAATCAATTAATTTCCCCTTTTATATTATGCTAGTAAAATCGATAAATGGTAAGTCACCGTCAATCCCGAATGATTGTTATGTTGCAGAAAATGCAACTATTGTTGGTGATGTTTCTTTTGGAGAAAATTGTAGTGTTTGGTTTAACGCTGTTATTCGTGGCGATGTAAATTTTATCACAATTGGAAATAAAGTAAATATTCAGGATGGGGCAGTAATTCATTGTACGTATAAAAAACACCCAACAATTATAGGAAATAATGTCTCTATTGGGCACAACGCAATTGTACACGGATGTACAGTTCATGATAATGTGCTAATAGGAATGGGAGCAATTGTGATGGATAATTGTGTTATCGAAAGCAATTCGATTGTAGCAGCTGGAGCGGTTGTTACTCAAAATACAGTTGTTGCTTCCGGTACGATCTGGGCGGGAGTTCCAGCAAAAAAAGTCAAAGACATTGATCAATCTGATTTTGCGGGTGAAATCGAACGTATTTCCAATAATTACGTGATGTATTCCAGTTGGTTTAAAGAGGAAGAATAGTCTTTTCTAGAATTTTTTTTCTATGACGGTGTATGCATTACCTACTATTTCTTTCAATACGGTCGGATTCGTATTCGTGTAAAAAATAGGTTTGCTATTTTCTGCTGTTGAAAATCCTACTTTAGTCTTTAATACATTTTGGGTTTGTTTCGCAACGGCTTCACCTGAATCTATGATTTTAATGTGTTCTGGAAGTATTTTTTTTATCTGCGGAATCAAATATGGATAATGACTACAACCTAATACTAAATAATCAATATTAGCGGCTATCATTGGAGTCAGGTAAGATTGAAGTAATGTTGTCATTTCTGGCGAATTGATGTCCCCGTTTTCAATGAGTTGTACTAATCCGTGGCCTACTTGTTCTATTATTTTTGTGTCTTGATACTTCTCGGTAGTTTTGTTAAATAACTCGCTATTTAATGTTCCTTGCGTAGCCAGAATGCCTATTATTTGTGTTTTAGAATGTGTAACTGCGGGTTTTATTGCTGGCTCAATGCCAATAAAAGGAATGTCATATTTCGCTCTTAATTCTTGGATGGCATTCGTAGTTGCCGTATTACAAGCAACTACAATTAATTTACATTTCATCTCCAATAGCGTATTGGTATTTTTCATACTCAAAGCTACAATCTCTTGTTTCGATTTCAGTCCATAAGGTGCATTGGCGCTATCAGCAAGATATATGGTTTTTTCATTAGGTAGTAATTTATGGATTGCTTTCCATATTGAAGTTCCTCCAATTCCTGAATCAAAAATTCCAATAGGTTGATTGTTGTTATCCATAAAAACAAAGTTACAAGCTAAACAATGAAATTCCAACAGTTTATTTAAACAAAAAAACTGCTCAATCCTAAAGTTAGGACGAGCAGTTTTGAACGATTGTCTATTTTTTTAGAAACCTAAATCTTTCTTAACATCAAGAGTCAAGTTTGGACCGTCAGCAAGTAAAAGAGCAGAACCATCAAGAACATATTGGAATCCTTTTGCTTTTCCTACTTTTTGTATTGAAGCTCTTACTTTTTCCATCAATGGTTTAACGATATCAGATTCTTTTTGTTGCAATTCTTTTTGAGCATTGTCTCTAAAAGCAACAATTCTAGACTGCATGTCTTGTACTTCTTTAGAACGTTCTCCGTTAATAGCTTCAGTTACTGTAGCAGCTTCAGCTTCGTATTTCTTTAATTTTCCTTGGTATTCTTCTACCATTTTTTTGTAATCAGCATCGTAAGTAGTACTCAATTTATCCAATTGTTTTTGAGCATCTAACATTGCTGGCATTTTTGTCATAATCTCACTTACATCAACATGAGCCGTTTTTGCTTGTGCATTAATTGTTTGGCTTGCTCCTAAAATAAAAATTGCAGCAATAAATAGAGTTTTAATTTGTCTCATCGTTTTTAAAATATTTAATAATTAATTTTTGTTTGTATTTTCTTTTAATTTTTCTTCTTTTGCTTTTCTAATCGCTTCTCTTTCTTCGAGAATTTTTTTTCTTTTTTCGTCTAATGCTTTTTTGCGGTCTTCTAAAATTTTCTTACGATCTTCTATTGTTTTTGCATTTGCTGCCACTTGTTTTTGTTTGGCATCTTCTCCTAGCTCTTTCGCAACATCTTTTGTAGAATCTGCGTTTGCTGCTTTTTCCTTATCATCTATTTTGACATTTGCAGAAACCGTGCCATTTTTTTTTGCCTCTCTGTCAGCTAGTATTTGCGCTCTTTTATCTTCAAAATCCTTTTTCTTTTGCTCTTGAAGCGCTTTCCTATCTTCTAGTACTTTCTCTCTAGCATATTTTTTTTCATCTACTAGCTTTTGACGTTCTGCTAAATCTGGATTTTCATCCATCGCGTCTTGTTTTTTCTCTTTATCCTCTTCTGCTTTTTGTTGTTTTTTAGTCAACTGCTCTCTTTTTTCAGTTCGGGTAAGCGTGCGTATAATTTGGTCGCTGAGATCAAATCTTTTTGCTGCAAACAACATGGTTAGATCAGATGTTTTGTCAAAAATAAAATCGTATTTTAACCGTTCAGCAATATCTTGAATAGCAGTAAACACTTGATCTTGTATTGGTTTAACCAATAGAGATTTTTGAATTATTAAATCTCCGTTGGGTCCAAATCTTTTTTGTTGATAGTCTAGGTTTTCATTTTCTAGAAAATTGATTTCTGTTTCTCTTTCATCAATTAATTCTTTGGTTAATAAAGCTCTTTCTGCCTTTAGGACATCTTTGAGTTTATTGATTTCAATTTTTTTAGTATCAATCTCTAGTTTCCATTTTTCAGTTTTTTGCTCTAATTGCGTTTTTGCATCTGTATAATCAGGTACATTTTGCAAAATGTATTCCATATCTATGAAACCTATTTTAGTACCTCTAGTTTGTGCGTCCATTGCATGTACAAAGACTAACGTTAAAAATAGATATAAAAATTGTTTTCTCATAACAGTATGTTTTAGAAAATTTAAAATCAATTTTTTTAGAATTGTTGTCCAATGATAAAATGTACTTCGTTTCCATTAGGTTTTGCTTGTCCTGGTAATGTATCAAAACCATATCCAAAATCTATTCCTAATAATCCAAATGCAGGCATGAATACACGCAATCCAACTCCTGCAGAACGATTCAAAGCAAAAGGATTGTAGCTTTTGAAATCCTTAAACGAAGATCCTGCCTCTGCAAATGCTAATGCGTAAATTGACGCAGATGCTTTTAATGTAATTGGATAACGCAACTCCATTGAGAATTTGTTAAAAATGGTAGCCCCAATTTGGTCTCCTCTCGCATCGACTGGAGTCAAAGAGTTGTTTTTATATCCTCTTAATTGTATCGTCTCTCTTCCATCCATTGCAAAGTTGGCCAACCCATCACCACCAAGAAAGAATCTTTCAAATGGAACGACACCTCTATCTTGATTGTATGCTCCAAGAAATCCAAATTCTGCCAAAGTTCTCACCACTAATTTACCATAAACTTTTGTGTATGCGTCTGCTTTGAACTTTATTTTGTAATATTCCAACCACTTAAAGCGCTCTTGATCGACTTTACTAACATCGGCAGCAGCCAAATTAAAGTCGGTAACCTTATTCCCATTTGTGTCAATGTAATCTCCAATTTTTACAATATTTCCGTTAGCATCTGGCACATTCAATCGATCAACAGTATTTTTTAATTTGTACTCTTCTTTATCCCCTAGTGTAGCATAATCAACTCCGTTCAGTAAAGAGTATGGTAAAGTGAACTTAGCCGAAATACTAAACTCTGATCCATAGGTTGGGAAAATTGGATTCACTCCTTTATTATTTCGAGTTAATCCTATAGTATAGGCCATGTTTCTGGATGTTCCATCCCCAAAGGTAAATAACCCTGTGTTGTAATTATTTAAATCATAGTGCTGGTAACTTAACGATTGTGACAATACAAAGAAATCATCAGGCACTGTTAATCTTTTGGCTAAACCAACGGATAATGTCATGATGTTAAAACTTTTTGTTCTATCCGCTCTTTGTGTTTGAAAATTATTTAAAAATTGTTTGCTATACGATAATGAAGAACTAAATGATACTGGTTTTTTTCCGCCAAACCATGGTTCTGAAAAGGAAACACTATACGTCTGAAAAAAGGTACTCGCTTGCAAACGTAAGCTTACTTTTTGCCCATCTCCCATTGGTAAGGGTCTATATGCATCTTTGTTGAACATATTGCGAGCCGAAAAATTGTTGAACGACAGTCCAAGCGTACCTATGAAACCACCGCCACCATAACCTCCTTGAAGTTCAATTTGGCTGGATCCTTTCTCTACAAGTTGGTATTCAATATCTACTGTTCCAGCTCCTGAATCAACGTTTTTAAACGCTGGATTGATAGCTTCTGGATCAAAAAATCCTAACTGTCCAATTTCACGTACGGTTCTAACTAATTCATCTTTGCTGTATTTTTCACCAGGTTTTGTTCTTAATTCTCGGTAAATAACGCGGTCATTAGTTTTGTCATTTCCTACAACAGTGATCTTGTTGAAGTAAGCAATAGGACCTTCTGTAATTCGTATTTCAAAATCGATGGTGTCATTGGCAGTTCGTACCTCAACGGCATTAATGTTTGAAAATAAATACCCATTATTTTTGTATAAATTATCAATGTCATCACCATCTGGTTTTGATCCATCAGCAATTCTTTTTTGTAATAGAACTCCATTATAAGTTTCTCCTTTTTTCACACCTAATACTCTGCTTAAACCTTGATCGGTGTATACTGTGTTTCCTAAGAATTTTATGTTTCCAAAGTAATACTTATTTCCTTCTTCTACATTAATTTTTATAGCTAACGCATTTTTCTCTTTATCAAATGTTACAGAGTCCGAAACAATTCTGGCATCTCTATATCCTTTCTCTTTATAAGAAGAAATTACTTTTTCTAAATCGGTTTTGTATTTGTCTTTTATAAATTTCGATGCTTTTAAAATTCGGATAGGATTTTTTTGTTTGGTATCTTTCATTGCTTTTCGCAAAGCTTTGTCTGATATTTTTGTATTACCAACAAAATCAATATTTTGAATTTTTACTTTTTCACCCTTGTCAATGCTTACAAGCATGTTTACTGAATTGACAGAGGACGTATCTTTAATCGTATTAATGTTTACTTTGGTGTTGTAGTAACCGTCTTTCTTGTATTTGTTTTCTATATAATTTTTTGTGGTTGTAATTAAGTTTTCATTTACAACTTTGCCTTTATTAAGACTATTGTCTTTAATTAAAGCCTCTGTCTTGGTCTTTTTAACACCTACAAATTTTACTTGATTTAGTTTGGGTAACTCTACAATATTTAAATCGAGGTAAATACTATCATTCTGAACTTTATTTACATAAAATGAAATTTCATCGAAGAGACCTAGCTTTCCAAGTTTTTTTATTGCAGTACTAATTTCTTCACCGGGGACTGTTATTTCTTGTCCTTTTGTTAAACCAGAGAATGTAACAACCGTTTGCGAGTTGAAACTAATGTCTCCCACAATAGCTACATCGGCCAAAATGTATTTTTTTCCTTGATCAAAAGGGACTCTTTCTTGTGCTTTAACTTGTGTAAAACTTACTAATATTAATACGGTAAGGACTGTTTTTATGCTTTTATGTAACACTAAAAAATTATTTAATTTGTTCACTTGTTTTTCCAAATCTACGTTCTCTTTTTTGATAACTAATGATAGCCTCATATAAATCTTGTTCTTTAAAGTCTGGCCATAATATATCAGTAAAATATAATTCTGAATAGGCAATTTGCCATAACAAAAAATTACTTACCCTATGTTCTCCACTTGTTCGTATTAATAAATCTACATCAGGTAAATTTTGCGTGTAAAGATGCTCATTAATAATGGAATCGTCAATAGCGTCTATTGAAATTATATTATTTTTAACTTTACTACAAATATTTCTTACCGCAGCTACTAATTCCTCCCTAGAGCCGTAGCTTAGCGCTAAGGTAAGTGTCATTTGTGTGTTGTTTTTTGTCTTGTCAATAACATCAAGGAGTTGCTTTTGTGCAGATTTTGGTAATCTTTCGAGGTTACCAATTGCATTGAGTTTGATGTTGTTTTTTTGAAGTGTGAGTAATTCTTTTTTCAAAGAGTTGATCAGTACTTTCATTAAAGTTTCGACTTCTAGTTTGGGTCTGTTCCAGTTTTCAGTTGAAAAAGCATAAAGAGTGAGAAATTCGATGCCTAGTTTAGCACTGGCTTCGATTATTACTTTTACTGATTTTGTTCCACTTTCATGACCTAAGGCGCGCAAAAGGCCTTGTTGTTTTGCCCAACGTCCATTACCATCCATAATGATGGCTAAATGTTTAGGTAGATTATTTTTATTGATAGTCTCTTGTAAATTCATTTCTCTATTCTGCACAATAACAGGGTTTGTTCCCAAAGGTATAAGTTAACGTAGCTCCTGTAAAAACATACCAATCGTTATTATTTATATTTCCAAAATTTTGATTAAAGCTTCCATCTACATTATCAGTCAACGTATACCTTGCACCAGTCTCTAATGCCAAAACCAAACGGGGTGATATATTAGATTTTATTCCTATAATGATAGGGAGTGCTATTGATTTTCTTCTTTCGGTTCTCCCACGTACTGATGTGTCAGTTTTTGAATCGGTTAACGTGTATTTTGCTAGAAAATAACTCAAACCAGACGCAACATAAGGACTGATTTTTCTGCTCGATTCGTGAAGATTAAAATCAAAAAAGTTGAATTCAAGGCCTAAAGATACTTCTTTTAAATTGTTTTCAAAACGATACTCCCTTTGGTACCTGCTAACTTCTTTTGAATCTAAATCATTTGAGGTAATTTTAGATTGGATATAAGAAAATCTGTAGGAATGTCTGGGACTTTTATTCCACTTGTATAGGATTCCAATTGCAGGTTCGTTTGGCGAAATATAAGTAGTAGGTCCTATGTCTCCAATATAATTACTGCCCCCTAGAAAAACACCGACCTCATGTATTTGAGCATGGGTTGACATCACTGGAAAAAAACAGAGAAAAAAATAAAAAATTTTGTTCATTTAATCAAAAATTGCGTGCAAATATAATAATTATCAATTCGATTCAATACCCATTCAGTTAAATGTGCTTTTTTTTAATAATTCACTATCAAACGCACTATAAATAAGTATTTAATTTAGTAAAACGGGAAAAATTGATAAAATCGTATAGCGTTTGATGAAAATGATTTAATTCCTCTTGTCTTCTCCCCAAAGTAGTTTTTTGCGAAGTGTTTTCAAAAAGGTTTCCTCGGGAATTTCTACCATATTAATTTGAAAAGGTGTTTTCTTTAAAGTTAGCACCGACTCGTTTCTAACAGATGTAACTCTAGAATCTAGAGAAACTAAATAGTATTCATCTCTTCCAGAAACTTTAAGTCTAATTTCAGTTTCATCGGGTACCACTAGAGGTCGTGCAGTAAGATTGTGAGGTGCAATAGGTGTAATAACGAGGCTTTTTACATCTGGGGTCAAAATAGGGCCGCCACAGCTTAGAGAATATCCTGTAGATCCTGTAGGCGTTGAAATAATTAGTCCGTCAGCCCAATACGAATTCAAATACTCCTCATTTAAATACGTATCAATTGTTATCATTGAGGTTGTATCTTTTCTGCTAACCGTAATTTCATTCATAGCAAAATTAATTTCGTCGATGGTCTTATTAGGAGGCGTGCAGGTTAAACTAAGTAAAGTTCGTTTTGAAATCGTATATTTTTTATCAATTACAAATTGCATAAACGAGGCAATGTTTTCCTTTTGTACCGAAGCTAAAAAACCCAATCTTCCGGCATTAATCCCTAAGATGGGAATCCCTGAATCACGAACTAAAGTAGCCGCTCTCAAGATGGTTCCGTCACCACCTATACTGATTAACATATCAAAACTGCTATCAAGTTCTGTATGTGATGTAAATGTTTTGTATTTGTTCTCTACAATTTTTTTTTCGTTAAGCATTATTAAAAAATGCGACTCAATGATCATCTCTACATTGTTCTTGTTAAAAAAAACAAAGATGTCGTTTATTATTGGTTCTGTACTGTTTTGATAATATTGACCGTAGATAGCTACTTTCATCTTTTTGCTGAATCGTTTTCTGTTAATGTAAGTTGTGTGTCGTTAGATCGATTAAAAATTCTAATCAGTCAAATAAACTATATATTAAGGTATTTGTCTAAATAATCAGAGCGCTCCTTTAAATTATTGATATAATTATCTTCTTGGTGTTCTGATATGATTTCATAATTGTACCTCCTAAAAGTTTGAATAATTTCATTCATAGCACCTAATGTTATTTTCAACGTAATTTCAACGCTATCAGTAGTTGCCTCTGAAATGAATAATCCCAAAAGCTTCCCATTGTTGCTTTCTACAATTTGGATAATTTGACTCATGGAATAATCTAAAACGCCTTTACGAACTACGATAATTCCGCCTGGTTCTTGTAAAAATGGAGTTTCATGAAAAAATTTCATGATATCTTCTATTTCATAATACCCAACGTAACTATTGTTTTCGTCTAGAACGGGAACTAAATTGGTATGATTTTTTGCAAAAACTTCTAAAACATCGAGCCAAATGGTATCTGTTTTAGTAAAAAAACCTTCTAATGTAAAGCGGTAATCTACTATTTTTTTGTCACTGTCAAAAGTTTCAATATCCTCAGCTGCGATACTGCCAATGTAAACTCCTTCTTCTAAAACTGGAAAATGTGAAAAGTGTAAATCATTAAAGAAGTTTTGAACCGCTGCGATAGAATCGAAGCTATCAATTGCTTTTAAATCATTGGTTATATACTCTGTAATTTCTGTCATAAATCAATTGGAAATATTTCATGCAAAATAATCAAAAATAAGCAAAATCTCCTAAGTTTTACTTTGTATTTTTGTTCCAAGTAAAAACAAGTTTCAAAATCAAAAAGTGTGTTCATGACAAAGTTAAGTGTAAACATCAATAAAATAGCTACTTTGCGAAATGCTCGTGGAGGAAATGTTCCCAACCTATTAAAAGTAGCCACCGACATTCAAAAATTTGGTGCCGAAGGAATTACGATACATCCCCGTCCAGATGAGCGCCACATTCGCTATCAAGATGCTCGAGATTTAAAGGCAATTGTTTACACTGAATACAATATCGAAGGCAACCCAGAGCAAACATTTATTGATCTTGTTCTCGAAATAAAGCCAACTCAAGTTACCCTAGTTCCGGATGCAATTGATGCGCTAACCTCAAATGCGGGTTGGGATACGGTAAAACATGAAGCATTTTTAACCCAAGTGGTGCAGGAATTTCAACGCAACGGCATTCGAACGTCTATTTTTGTAGATCCAATCCTCGAAATGATTGAAGGAGCTAAAAAAATCGGAACCGAGAGAATCGAATTGTATACAGAGGCGTTTGCACACCAATACGGTTTGGGAAATCAAAATGCGATTTTGCCGTATACACAATCAGCAATTTTGGCTAACGAATTGGGATTGGGAATAAATGCAGGACACGATTTAAGTTTGGATAATATTCTATTTTTCAAACAAAATATTCCAGAATTACTCGAAGTTTCAATTGGTCATTCCTTAATCTCAGAAGCAATATACCTGGGATTAGATAATGTAGTAAATATGTATTTGCAAAAATTAAAATAGTGTGCTAAAAAAAGATTGATGAAATTGGGACACATTAATTAAAAGGCCATCTAAAATCGTTAATCTGTAATCTGTAAGTATATGCTTTTTTCAAAAATAGAAGGCTCTGGCAAGCCTCTTTTAATTCTTCACGGATTTCTGGGAATGTCAGACAACTGGAAATCCCTCGGAACACAATTTGCAGTCGACTTTCAAGTTCATATGCTCGATCTACGCAATCATGGCCGAAGCTTACATTCTGACGACTTCAGTTATGAAATTATGGCTCAGGATGTCTACGAGTATTGCCAAGAACATAATTTATCCAGCATCAATAGTATAGGACATTCGATGGGTGGGAAGGTAGCTATGCTTTTGGCCACATCCCATCCAGAACTAGTCGATAAATTGATTGTGGCTGATATTGGACCAAAATTTTATCCGCAACACCATCAAGATATTTTGGCGGGATTGAATGCTGTTGATTTTTCAATACAACCCAGCCGAAGCGATGTTGAAGCAATCATGGCCAAGTTTGTCCCTGATTTTGGAACGCGGCAATTTTTGATGAAAAATTTATTTTGGAAAGAGCCTGGACAATTGGCTTTTCGATTTAATCTGGCTGTTTTTAATAAAAAAATGGATGAAATAGGAGTTGCTTTGCCACAAAGCGCTCGTTTCCTAAAGCCAACGTTGTTTATTCGAGGTGGAAATTCCAAGTACATTTTAAATAGTGACTTTGAAGATATTAAAGAGCATTTCCCGGATTCAAGCATCGAAACGATTCCGAATGTTGGGCATTGGCTTCATGCCGAAAACCCTGCTGAGTTTTATCAAAAGGTTACTTCTTTCTTAAAATAAACTGATAATTTTAAATTTTCATTACATTTATTAAAACTTTAAAACAAAAATTCATGAATTTACTGATCAAAATTATTATTACTTCGGGCTTAGTACTACTAATTGCAAATTTTATGCCTGGGGTTCGTGTGGCAGGATTTACTACAGCATTAATCGTAGCCATTGTTTTAGGGTTGCTTAATATATTTATCAAACCCATATTGGTAATACTTACATTGCCTGTTACCTTTATTACTTTAGGATTGTTTTTACTGGTGATTAATGCACTAATGATCTTATTGTGTACAAAGATTGTAGGCGGATTTAGCGTAGATACGTTTTTAACGGCCTTATTTTTTAGTATCATTTTATCATTATTACAATCTGTTTTGAATGCAATATTAGGCGAAGGAAAATAAAATATTATTTTTAACATCTATTTATGAGCTCATTTATTTTGGCTTATTTTTATTTATATACCTTTGTAACTCAATTGATATAAATGTCTAAAACGTTTTATATACTTTTATTTGCAATACTTGGTTTCATATTTATCCCAAGCAGTGCATTTGCGTGTGGAACAAAGACTGAAAAATCCTGTTGTAAAAAAACGTCCTCTACTGAGAAGACAAAAAAAGAATGCTGTAAAAAATCGGAGTCTTCAAAGAAGAATTCCCATGAAGGTTGCGATGGGGCCTGTAAAAGTATTGGTTGTAGTAATTCAACTGTTTTATTAAGTAGCACCGCAATTTTATACAGCGATTTAAACCTTAAACTTTTTAGTTTTTCGACTGAAAAACAAAATTATTATTATTCTGCGATCTTTATATCCTCTGATTTCAGAACTGTTTGGCTTCCACCTAAAATAAGCTAAATTCCTTTTCTGACAGCCAAAATACTGTCTTTTTCGAAGCACTTTGTGCTCAACAATTATTAATTTTTTTGATCCAATACAGATTGCGATGTAGCTTACGTAGCTTATTATTTCAGTTTTTTTGGGACTAATTCACTTCAAATTCAAAATACAATGAACTCAATAAAAAAAATATTGATGGCAATGACATTATTGCTCTCAATCACCGTTGCAAGCGCGCAAATTAAAAACGCTAAAACAGAAACAGTAAAAATATACGGAAGCTGTGGTATGTGTAAAACTAAAATAGAAACTGCGGGCAACCTTAAAAAAATAGCAAAAGTAGAATGGAATCAAGACACTAATATAGCGGTTCTTACTTATGACCCGTCTAAGACAAGCCAGGACGAAATTTTGAAACGCATTGCTCTAGTTGGTTATGACAGCGATAAATTCCTTGCTCCAGACGCTACTTATGATGCTTTGCACGGATGTTGCCAGTATGAAAGAGTAGCTAAAATAGCTATGCCTGCAGCAAGTAAAATGGAAACTACTACAATGGAAAATCATTCCAATCACGCTGATAATTCAGTTACTAAACAACAACAGGACACGCAATTAAAAGTTGTTTTTGATACTTATTTTGCCCTGAAAGATGCTTTGGTAAAAACAGACGGCAACATGGTTTCTGCAGAAGCAAAAGAACTGACAACAGTTTTAAGTGCAATAAAAATGGAAACTCTGGCTATGGATGTGCATATGGTTTGGATGAAGGAAATGAGTGGTTTAATGGCTTCTGTCGGAACTATTGCCGCAACGCAAGACATTAAACTTCAAAGAGAAATTTTCATTCCTCTCTCAAAATCAATTTACGAGTTGATAAAAGTAGCTAAATATGAAATGCCTGTTTACGTACAGTTTTGTCCAATGGCAAATGGCGGTGAAGGAGCTAACTGGGTAAGCAAAGAAAAAGCAGTGAAGAATCCTTTTTACGGTTCTCAAATGCTTACTTGCGGAAAAGTAGTTGAAACGATTCAATAATTATTTTACAGATATAACATGAAAAAACTAATCGCCTGTTGTATACTGTTGCTAGCTATTTCAGTTGCAAACGCGCAATTAAAAATAGGCGACAGCTTGCCTGATTTTCAACTTTTCGACAATAATGAAGGTACTGTAGCCGTAGCTTCGCTTAAAGGCAAAATAGTTTTAGTTGACTTTTGGGCTTCCTGGTGTGGACCTTGCAGAGTGGCTAATAAAAAATTAGTTCCTTTTTACAATCAAAATAAAAATATTAATTTCGAAATTATTGGAATCTCCCTGGATATTGATACTACTAAGTGGAAAAATGCAATCGAAAAAGACAAGCTGTCTTACACGCAACTAATAGATCCTAATGGTTTTGATGCAAAAACGGCGATTCTCTTTGGAATTGAGCAATTGCCGAGTGCTTATTTATTTGACGAATCCGGAAAATTGATAGCTATTAATCCAACACTTGAAGAAATTTCAATCCAATTAAAAAAATAAAATCATGAAAAATATACAATTAAAATTTGTCCTAGTTGCTTGTTTAGTTTTAATCACAAGCATAAAATCGTTTGCTCAAATCTCAAAAGCTGAGATTATTGCAATGGGTTTAACCTGTTCTATGTGTTCCAATGCTATAAACAAGCAGTTAAAAACATTACCCGAAGTAGTTACTGTAGAAACCGATTTAAATACCAATACGTTCACCGTAACACTTAAGGAAGGTAATAATTTGAGTCCAAAAGTATTCAAGGAAAAAGTGGAAAAAGCAGGTTTTTTTGTCGGCTCTTTAGTGGTAACTTCAAAGCCCGAAACCATAACTAAAAGCGCATATATCTTGGTTAATGACAAAGTAAGTAATGCGAGTGAAATACAATTTAAAATACTTGACAAAGGATTTGTAACTGAAAAGGAGTTTAAAAAATTATCTAAAACCTATAAAAATATCGAAACCTACGCTTCAAACAACGAAGATGATTTTCACATTAAATTGATAAACTAATGAGGAATGTAATTTTATTTTTTGTAGCAATCAGTTGTCAAACTATTTTTAGTCAAGAATTATTTGTAGTAACAGATCCTGCCAGTAATGTCCCATCTAATTCGCTTGCTTTCAACTTGATGCAATCAGCATTTAAAGAGCAAATTAAAACAGGTTACAATTACCATTTAATGCCTGAGATAACTTACGGAATAAATAAGAATTTAATGGTAAGAGGTTCCGCTTTTATAAGCACAAGAACTAATGCCTTATATGCTGAAGGCGGTGGTGTAATGGCAAAATATCGGTTTTATTCTGAAGATGATTTAAATAGTCATTTCCGTATGGCAGCATACGGAAGATATAGTTTTAATCGTGCTGATATCCATCAAGAACAAATTGAAATCTTGGGGCACAATACAGGTTTTGAAACAGGTATAATTGCAACAAAATTATTGAAAAAAGTAGCTATTAGTTCATCTTTAAGTTTTGAGAAAGCACTAGACAATAAACCAAATTATCCTTTTCCAGATAATATTGGCGACAATGCTACCAATTATACCTTGTCTTTTGGTAAATTAATGTACCCAAAAAAATATACAAGTTTCAAACAAACTAATATCAATCTAATGTTAGAATTTGTAGGGCAAACCATAAACGAAAATGGAAAATCGTATGTGGATGTTGTACCAGCAATACAATTTATTTTTAATAGTCAGGCGCGATTGGATTTAGCTTACCGTCAAGAACTAATTAGTTCAATGCTACGTTCAGCACCGAACGGTGTGTACTTTAATTTGTACTATACGTTCTTTACCTTAAAAAAACAAAACAATTAATTTTTTAAAAAAAGCAATCATGAAAACTCTATTTATAACAGCTTTACTAGCGATCACATTAACTTCTTGCAATCAGAAGGTTAAAGAAGTCGAAGCTGCAGAAACGACAGCAACTGCCAACGAATTATATGCGTGTTCTATGCATCCTGACGTTACTGGCAAAAAAGGTTCAGAATGTCCGGAATGTGGTATGGAACTAACCGAGAAAGTGGCGCAAGGTGCAACAACGGAAAATCAGGACGCCAATACCACTGATGTAGAAACAAAAAATGCTGTGGCAACCACTAAAACAGTTGCAACAACTTCGTTTACAATCAATGAAATTGTAACCAATTATTTAAAGCTTAAAAATGCTCTTGTGAAAGATGATTCAAAAGGAGCTGCAAACGCCGGGAAAGCTTTATATGTGAAGCTAAATACTTTAGATACAAAATTACTAGATGCGAAATTGAAAAAGGAATATGTTGATATTGCCGATGATGCGAAGGAGCATGCAGAGCATATTGGTGACAATTCTGGGAAAATTGAACATCAAAGAGAGCATTTTGCGATGTTGAGCAAAGACATCAACGATTTTATACAAACCTTTGGAACTACTCAAAAATTATATCAGGATTATTGCCCAATGTATGATGAAGGGAAAAGTGGCTACTGGATAAGTGAAACTAAGGAAATCAAAAATCCATACTTTGGCTCCCAAATGCTTACCTGTGGATCGGTAAGAAAAACATTTTAAATGAAAATTAGTGTCAAAAAAATATTCATTTTAGGTTTGATTATTTTTTTGCTGATACAATTTTATCAATCTGCTCGCAATTTAGATTACGGGCAGGTTTTGCCAACCCATTTCACCAAAATCTACGCCGTTCCATCGGATGTAGAAAGCATTTTACGAACTTCTTGTTATGATTGTCACAGTAATAATACAGAATATCCGTGGTACTCTTACATTCAACCCGCGAGAATAGTTTTGGATAGTCATATTAAAGAAGGAAAAGAAAACTTGAATTTCAGTACGTTTGGCGATTATTCTCATCGCAAACAGGGAAACAAATTAGAACGAATTGTTAAGCAAATCAAATCGGATGAAATGCCATTAGCGTCGTACACACGGATACATAAAAATGCCGTACTTACGCTAAAGAATAAAAAGATATTGATTAATTGGATGGAAAACACAAGAGATAGTATAGCAACGGTTTTTTAAAAAGCTAAATGGCTTTTTGCAAAAATACCAAATATATAATAGTAAGAAATATATAAGAAAGTTCGATGCAGAATCTTATTCCTTTTTTTGGTGGATAAATGGATGAAATTAGACCTGTTTTATTGCTCGTTTACAGTGAATTATATAATTTAAACCAATAAAAACACAACAGATCTAAAGCTGCTTTTTTGTACTATTACTATGCAGAAATTCATCTGCAATTAATAAATTTTAATTATGAAAAAAATATTTTTTTTTACCCTAATGGCGGCTTTTGTATTGATTTCTTGTAACCAAAAAAATAAAGAGAATCCAACAAATGATACTCCTATGATGAATGATAACACCACGATGATGAATTCTGACTCTACGATGATGGACAATGATTCAACTATGATGGGTAATGACACAGAAATGATGAAAAATAGCACAAAAATGTATGCTTGTCCAATGCATCCTGAAGTTCAAGGGAAACTGAATGATAAATGTCCTAAATGTGGCATGAAATTAACGGAGCCTGTTCCTGAAACCGCTGTAAAAAGCAACAAATAAAATAAGGATTTACCTTTTTATTTATAATCAACCTTGCTTAGCATATCGTGGCAAGGTTGATTAAAAACATATTAAAATGAAGCATACCTACACTATTACTGGAATGACTTGTAATGGCTGTCGTTCATCAGTTGAAAAAGCATTAAATTCTATTATAGGGATTGAAGCAGTGGTTTCTCTAGATCCACCAGTTGCTACTTTATTAATGAAAGATCATATACCATTATCTCAATTACAAGAAACGCTTTCAAAAGCTGGCAACTATTCCATTTCTATGGAATCCCCTGCTGATACTATCTCGGAAACATCAAATGAAACTCCAATAAAATCCTGTTGCAGTTCGAATAAACCACAGGAGAAACCAACAATAATTTTACCCAATAATGCGCTAGGCAAATACTATTGTCCGATGCATTGTGAGGGTGAAAAGGTTTATGATAAACCGGGAGATTGCCCCGTTTGCGGGATGGATTTGGTCAAAGAAGCAGCGTTGCCGAATAGTAAAATGTTATACACTTGTCCTATGCATCCTGAAGTTGTACAAGAAGGTTCTGGTTCTTGCCCTATATGCGGAATGGATTTAGTACCCATGGAGCCTACCGAAAGTGAAGAAAATAAGGTATATAATGACTTGGTGCGTAAAATGAAAATCGCAGTGGTTTTTACGGTTCCAGTTTTCTTAATTGCTATGTCAGATATGATTCCCAATAATCCATTAATGAAAATAATGGATGCTTCAAAATGGAATTGGGTACAGTTAATTTTATCGCTTCCAGTAGTTTTTTATGCGTGTTGGATGTTTTTTATTCGGGCTTATAAATCCATTATTACTTGGAATCTCAATATGTTTACCCTCATCGGAATTGGTACGGGAGTGGCATTTTTATTTAGTTTAATTGGGATGTTTTTTCCTGATATTTTTCCAAACGAATTCAAAACTCATGACGGAGCGGTTGCACTCTATTTTGAAGCAACAACAGTAATATTAACGTTAGTTTTATTAGGTCAACTTTTAGAAGCCAGAGCACACAGTCAAACCAGTGGAGCGATAAAAGAATTACTAAAATTAGCACCAACCGAAGCCACTTTGGTTATCAATGGCTCGGATAAAGTAATCTCCATTCACGATATCAAAAAAGGAGATCTACTACGTGTCAAACCAGGAGATAAAATTCCGGTAGATGGGAAAATTAAAGATGGAGAAAGCACGATAGATGAATCGATGATTTCGGGAGAACCTATTCCTGTTGATAAAAAAAGCGATGACCCTGTAATAGCGGGAACCATAAACGGGAATAAGTCCTTTGTTATGATTGCTGAAAAAGTAGGTTCAGAAACTTTGCTTTCGCAAATCGTTAAGATGGTAAATGACGCTAGTCGTTCCCGAGCACCCATTCAAAAACTAGCGGATCGTATTGCTAAATATTTTGTGCCAATTGTAGTTGTAGTTTCTGTAGTAACCTTTTTTGTGTGGGCACAATTTGGACCGGAACCAGCTATGGTTTATGGATTTATCAATGCGATTGCGGTATTGATAATTGCATGTCCTTGTGCTTTGGGATTGGCTACACCCATGTCAGTCATGGTTGGTGTTGGTAAAGGAGCACAATCTGGAGTTTTGATAAAAAATGCCGAAGCCTTGGAAAACATGAACAAAGTAAATGTTCTGATTACAGATAAAACAGGAACTATTACCGAAGGAAAACCTTCTGTTGAGAAAGTATTCGCTACTAATAATGACGAAGATTCTTTATTGCAAAGCATTGCTTCTTTAAATCAGTACAGCGAACATCCTTTGGCGCAAGCCGTAGTCAATTTTGCGAAAGCGAAAAAAGTTTCATTAATCGAAGTAAAGGATTTTGAAGCCATTTCGGGAAAAGGGGTTACTGGTACAGTTAACAATAAAAAAGTAGCGCTGGGAAATAAAAAATTGATGGAGCAAGTGAGTGCAACGGTTTCTGTAGAATTAGAAAATCAAATTATCGCCGAGCAAAAATTAGGTAAAACAGTTTCCTATATATCAGTTGACGGAATTGCCGTGGGGTTTGTGTCTATTACGGATGCCATAAAAGCAACAAGTGTCGAAGCCATAAAAGAATTAATACGTCAAGGTGTTGAGGTAATTATGTTGACGGGAGACAATGAAAATACCGCAAAAGCAGTCGCTCAAGAATTGCATTTAAGTTCGTATAAAGCGGGTTGTTTGCCAGAGGATAAGTTAAAAGAAATAAAACGATTACAAGCTGAAGGCAAAATTGTTGCTATGGCAGGCGACGGAATCAACGATGCTCCAGCTTTGGCGCAAGCCGATATAGGAATTGCCATGGGAACCGGAACAGATGTGGCCATTGAAAGTGCGAAAATTACGTTGGTGAAAGGCGATTTGCAAGGGATTGTAAAAGCTAAGAATTTGAGTCATGCGGTAATGCGCAATATAAAACAGAATTTATTTTTTGCGTTTTTTTATAATGTGTTGGGAATCCCCATTGCTGCTGGCGTTTTGTATCCTTTTTTTGGTGTCTTGCTTTCGCCAATGATTGCAGCATTAGCAATGAGTTTTAGTTCGGTTTCTGTAATTGTAAACGCACTTCGATTGCGTGGTTTAAAACTTTAAATAAAAAAATGAAAACAACTATCTTAGTAAGTATCATACTTTTGCAATCTGTATTTCTGTCAGCACAAAACAAGATTCAAATTAGACCAACCACATCAAGCCCAGGAGCATCATTTGAGCAAGAAATTGGCAGTTCAAAAATAAAAATAACTTACAATAGACCATTAGTAAGAGGGCGAAAAATATTTGGAGAATTAGTACCTTTTGATAAACTTTGGCGGACAGGCGCTAGTGATTGCACAGTCATATTTATATCAGAAGATATTTATTTTGGTAATAAAATAGTCAAAGCTGGTAGTTATTCAATATTCTCAATTCCTTCAATAAATGAGTGGACAATAATTGTTAATGCAGATACTACTTTACATGGTGAAACTGGCTATGATGAAAAAAAAGACGTTATGCGTTTCAAAGTCCCTGTAGAAAAGAGTCTCAACTTCTATGAAACATTTACAATTGAATTGAATGATATCAATAGCAAAGGAGAAGCATTTTTAAAAATACTTTGGGAAAATACAATGATCAAAATACCTATAAAAAGCAAAGAGGACGATACAATATTAGCATTAATAGATCAATACATTATTAATGAAAAAAAACAAGATGCGTTACTGTTATTTCAGGCAGCTAATTATTATTACAGCACGAATAGAGATTTAAAACAAGCTATAAAATGGCTTTTAGAAGCTGAAAAAATTGAATCCGATAATTTTAATTTCCCTAATTTAAGACAAAAAATAGCTGCTGAAATTAAGGATTATGCTACAGCAATTGATGCCGCAAAAAAAGCAATAAAGATATCTGAAATTAAAAAAATGAAATCTCAAGAAGCATTAAAAAAGCTTATAATCGAGTGGGAATTATTCGTAAAAATTTAAAATTATGAAAACTAAACTGTTAATAAGTATATTGTTTTTTACACTTTTTTATCTTGCGCAAGGGCAAAATGCTAAGGAATTGAATAGAGAAAAAAATGCAACTCAAAAAGAAACGCAACAGATTTTCTACACCTGCGTCATGCATCCCGAAATCCATTTGCCAAAACCTGGAAATTGTCCAAAATGTGGAATGACGTTAATCAAAGAAAAATCAAAATCTACCAAAAAATTAGTTGTAAAAAAACCAATTGCAGCCAAAAAAAATAATTCTGATAGTAAAGAAGAAGTTTCAGAAACTAGGAAAGACACATCGGATTTACCTATGAAAAAATCAGTTACTGGAACCAAAATAAAACCCAAAACTGTTTCAAAAACAGTACGTTACGATTTGTATGTCCGTGATACCATTGTAACTATTGGCAACAAACCAAAACGCGCAATAGCAGTAAATGGTCAAATTCCGATGCCAACATTAACGTTTACCGAAGGTGATATTGCCGAAATTTATGTTCACAACGAATTAAAAGAAAGCACCTCATTACATTGGCACGGATTGATGTTGCCCAACAAAGAAGACGGCGTTCCTTATGTAACACAAATGCCTATTGAACCTGGTACTACGCACAAATATTCGTTTCCAATTATTCAAAATGGTACGCATTGGTATCACAGCCATTCGGGTTTGCAAGAGCAAATTGGAATGTACGGTTCTATGATTTTGAATAAAAAACCAGAAGATGAAAAATTCCGTGAAGGCATCGACGATTTGCCAACCATTCCTGTAATTTTAAGCGAATGGAGCGACATCAATCCTAATAATATTCACAGAATGTTGCACAATGCAAGCGATTGGTTCGCAATAGAAAAAGGAACTACGCAAAGTTATGCTGAAGCCATTAAATCTGGGCATTTTAAAACTAAAATTGCCAACGAATGGAAACGAATGAACGCCATGGATGTTAGTGATATATATTATGAAAAATTTCTTATAAATGGCAAAAATGAAAGCCAGTTTTCAGAATTTAAATCGGGCGATAAAGTGCGTTTGCGAATTTCAAATGGTGGTGCATCGAGTTATTTTTGGTTAACATATGCTGGTGGAAAAATCACCGTTGTAGCCAGCGATGGAAATGATGTTGAACCAGTTGAAGTCGATAGATTGCTCATTGCAGTTTCTGAAACTTATGATGTGATTGTAGAAATTCCAGCAAATAATACTTCCTATGAATTTTTGGCAACATCCGAAGACAGAACCAAATCGGCATCATTATATATTGGACAAGGAATTAAACAATTGATTTCGCCACTACCAAAATTAAAATATTTTGAAGGCATGAAAATGATGAACGGAATGATGAAAATGAATGGCGATTTAGACGGAATGGGAATGCAAATGTCCTACAATCAAATGGATATGAATGTGGTGATGTATCCTGAGATTACTGGTAAAGAAGAGAAAAAAGAAAAAAACGAAAAGAATATAAAAAATAAGAAAGAGAAAATAGGAGGAAAAGGAGAGGCGAAAATGGATCATTCTAAACACAATAGCAATGATATGAAAAACATGCAAATGAATGAAAGTGAATACAACAGCAATGAACGTTCAGACATTACAACTTTAAATTATGCGATGTTAAAATCGCCATTTAAAACTAATCTGCCAAAAGATGCACCGGTTAAGGAATTACGATTTGAAT
The DNA here is from genome assembly GCA_051990185.1 of Flavobacterium sp. DT2-2. Taxonomy (GTDB): domain Bacteria; phylum Bacteroidota; class Bacteroidia; order Flavobacteriales; family Flavobacteriaceae; genus Flavobacterium. The sequence goes on from JAFCUE010000006.1 coordinate 90,439, forward strand.
TGTCTGGAAACATGAACCGTTACGTATGGAGTTTAGACAACAAAGTAGTTTCTGAAACCGATAAAATTTTAATCAAAAAAGGCGAAAATGTTAGAATAACCATGTACAATGGTTCAATGATGCGCCATCCAATGCATTTACACGGTCACGATTTTAGGGTTTTGAATGGTCAAGAAGATTATGCACCACTCAAAAATATAATTGATATAATGCCAATGGAAACTGATGTAATCGAATTTAATGCTAATGCAGAGGGCGATTGGTTTTTTCATTGTCATATTTTATATCATATGATGGCCGGAATGGGAAGAGTTTTTAGTTACGAAAACCAAGCACCAAATCCGTTAATTCCTGATCCAAAACTAGCACAACGAAAATTATTTTCTGAAGACCGTAAATTTCATTTTATGGGCGAAAATGATTTTGCAACCAACGGAAACGATGGAATGTTAATGTTTAGCAACACGCGTTGGAGTATTGGTACCGAATGGCGTTTGGGTTATACTGATGAACACGGTTATGAAACGGAAACACACATTGGACGATACATTGGGAAAATGCAATGGCTGATGCCGTTCATCGGTTTTGACTGGCGGTATCGCAAAATGGAAATGGGAGCAATGGAAGAGAATCTTTTTGGTCAAACCAACACCAAAGACAATCGCGCTGTTTTTAGTGCCGGAGTCGAATATACAATGCCGTTACTCATTAAAGCGCAAGCTGAAGTTTATACCGACGGAAATTTCAGGTTACAATTTGAACGCATGGATATTCCGGTTTCCAAAAGATTGCGTATGAATTTAATGTGGAATACTGATAGAGAATACATGGCGGGATTGCGTTATATTGTCAGGAGAAATTTCGGGATTACCACGCATTACGACAGTGATATGGGATTTGGTATTGGAGTGAGTTTGAATTATTAGAAACAAACATGGAAATGTATCTTATTTGCTAAAAATAATTGAATTATGTAATTATTATCAAAAATTATAATGAATTTCTTTAAAAGTATGGGATTATTTTTGTTTCTTCGGAGCAAATTAATTACGTAACCTATTTAAATTATTTATATGAATAACCCTTCAGCACCAAAGAAAATTACCTGGATTATAGGATTGATTTTCGGTATACTTGGAATCATTGGACATTTTGCAAAAGTGCAGGTTTTAACAGAACATAGTTTCACACTATTGCTTATTGGTTTCGTTGTTTTGGCATTAGGAACGACTGTACGAGGCGTTTAAACAGTTAGTGATTATCTCTGAAAATTGCGTTTGCAAAACCGATTTCATAGTTCTTAGGGTTTGCTAATACTCAACATTTTGCGGAGATTGGTATTTTGTAAGATGAAAAAAGCTAGGTTTTACCCCTAGCTTTTTTGATTTACTGTTGTGCAATATATTTGCAAGAATCAAATCAATCTTTTTTATGTTGTTCCGTGTGATTTTGATTTCCGTTAATCGTATGGTCTCCCACGTTCATTCCGTTTGACATTCCAATCATAAATGCGGTAATGATTAGCATGATTTTTCTTTTTACCCAAAGAACAGGGCGTTTGGATTGCTCTAAACGTGCTTTATTGTTGTGTTTATACATTTTGTAAATGATAAATGATTAGACATTTGGTATCATCTTTATGCATAGAATTGCATAAATGGCTAGAAATAAATTTCTAGGCTGTGTATAAACTTTTATAGGAGTTTCGGGAAGTAATCATCTCATTGATAAAGATGTGTTGTGCTGTAAATGAACTTACTTTTTGATAAAGCAGCGTTTGTAATTTTAGAAGAGCCTTTATTTGAAGGCAATAAATATCTTTAAATTGAAAGAAAGCTAACTGAAATAAAAATGGGGTTTTTTCAGATGAATTGATCTCGTTGAATGAGAATAATTTCGAATCCTTATAGTTTAATTCACTTCTGAGTATTGCGTTCGAGAATTGATAATAATCTGCTGAATTTGATGGAGAACTTAAAGTACCATCATTCACCATGAGGCCAAAAGCCAGAAAGAGTGAAAGGAGATATTTTAAATGCTTTGTCAATCTATTTAATTTGAATTATAATTTCAAAAGTACAAAAGTAACTGTGAATTAAGGACTATTTTTTTATTCTTTGTGTTCACAAGCGACACCTTCGCGTATGACCATAGCTTTGTTCTTTGAAAAATGAGCTTGTTTAAAAAAAACTTGATATTGGTAACTGTTCGCCTTTAATGGATTACAAATTCCGAATACAATTTAGGCTGTTTTTATTTGAAGTTTTGTTCTTTCGGCTTGGTACATTTTATAAATAAATCTATTTTTGCACCCGCAATAAAAAATAAGGCCCGTTCGTCTATCGGTTAGGACGCATGGTTTTCATCCATGTAAGAGCGGTTCGATTCCGCTACGGGCTACAAATATAAGAATGTGATTTTGTCCTTAAAATTAGTATTGTAGAAAGTCACAAAATAATCATGCCCTGAAAAATTATATGTTTTCAGGGCTTTTTTGTAGTTCTTTCTCAGTTGCAAAGTACCTTATTCCACATTGTAGTTAATTTTTTGTCCAATCGAGCGCAGGAGAGATTTTTACCAATCGATTTTAAAATCAACTTAAATTTTTGTACAAAAACCATTAGTTTGCAAACTCTTTAAAAAACCGTTACTCGAAAAAAGTGAGTCGTTTGTCTTTTATTGCATCTACTCGGAGCATTTTATAATCCAAAACATAGTTTTGATACACGCGCCAAGGTGCTTTGTTTCCTTGACTAGGTAATGATTTAGCCGCTCTCAGGATATAGCCAGAGTTGAGGTTCAATAATGGTACTGGCTGCAAATTAGTCTCCACAACTTTAGCTTGCACCGCTTTGTATTGGTGTTTTTCTAAATAGGTCAACATACGTGAAATGTATTCGCTTGTTAAATCACTTTTCAAGGTCCAAGAAGCATTGGTATACCCTACAAAAATAAAAAAGTTGGGCAGGTCGCTTAACATGAGGCCTTTGTAAACAAAAGATTTAGAAACATCAAAAGATTTCGAATCCAATTGAATATTGACGCCTCCAAAAGCCACTAAATCTAATCCAGTCGCGGTAATAATAATATCAGCCACAAGGCTTTTGCCAGATTGTAATACGATCCCATTTGCGGTAAATCGCTCAATATGATCGGTCACCACCGTTGCTTTGCCTTTACGGATGGCTCTAAAAAAATCACCATTTGGAGCAATGCAAAAACGTTGTTCCCATGGGTTATAATTCGGAACAAAATGAGGATCTACGGGAAAGTCGCCCAATCCTTTTTTGGCACCTTTGATAATGAAATTTTTCATGGCGTTAGGAAAGTATTTGCAAAGGTTAAAAAAGACTATGGCGTAAAAAATATTTTTATACCGAATTAATCGATAAGCTAGTTTTTTTGAAAAAAGGCGTTTAATGTGTGCTGCAATTTTGTCATTATTGGGCAAAGCTGCTATGTAAGTGGGCGAGCGTTGTAATAGTACTACCTGCGCACCTTGATTAGCAAGTTCGGGCAAAATAGTAACTGCAGTTGCTCCACTACCTATGATTACTACGTTTTTATTGTTAACAGCCAATTCTTTTGGCCAGTGTTGCGGATGAATTATTTGGCCTTCAAACAGAGATTGATTTTTAAATGTTGGTGTATATCCTTTATCATAATTGTAATACCCACTGCAACTAAAAATAAAATTACAGGTAAATACATTTTCTTTGGCTGTAGCCAAATCTAAAGTAGTGACTGTCCAAATTTTTTCTTTGGAATCAAAATTATAGGAAAGCGCCTTTTGTTCATAAATGATGCGGTCCCTGACGTGATATTCGTCTGCTGCTTCATTGATGTATTTTAAAATAGAAGGACCATCAGCAAATGACTTTTGGTCTTCCCAAGTTTTAAAGGAATAACCAAAGGTGTACATATCTGAATCTGATCGAATTCCAGGGTATTGGAATAAACTCCACGTACCACCCAATTCGGCTCTTGCTTCTAAAATAACGTAACTTTTAGAAGGATTTTTACGAGATAAATGACATGCAGCTCCAATTCCCGAAAGGCCAGCGCCAATAATTATAATATCAGTATGCGTGCTGTGCATGATAAATGGTTTTTTATTATTGTTGTGCAAAATACAAAAAATGTATCAACAAAATTACACAAAACTTTTTTACATTAGTCTAACAAGTCTTGTTGTTTGAGGTGGTCAAAAATCAATTGGTCTACTGCTGATATTTTATCTCTGTCGGCATAATTTAGCCATGTAAAAGATTCAATTTCAGAACTTGCCTGAAGCGTTCCCGCATAAGCTGCCGCATAGCAGGTCATTTTTACCAGGACTCCAGTGGGATGTCCGTGTGCTTGTGCTTCAAAAACACCCATGTATTGCAAGCTATTTGGATCAAGTTGTACGGTCAGCTCTTCTTGAATTTCTCTTACAAGTGCTTGAGCATCTGTTTCATCGTTCTCCCGTTTTCCTCCAGGAATGTAATATTTGTTTTTCCCAAAACTTTTTGTAGACAGTATCGATTTGTTTTGTAATTCTAACCAGGCTAGTTTATCAATTGATTTCATGTGGAGCAATTTTTAGTAATTAAATTTGGAGACTGTTTCGTTAGATCTAGCCGCTGTTGTTGCGAAAAATCCAACAATATAGCCAACTTAGCCACTTTTTACAATATACGATCTTGTTTTTTATGGCAATATAATTAAGTTACAATTTTGCTTTTGTAACGTAGTTATGGACTTATTTGTGTACAAAACTGTAAAAATCAGAGTTTTAATCTAATTTTTTTAAAAATTTATATCTGAATTTAAAAAAATGTTTATATTTGTTTAAACATAAATCTAAAAAGTTAAACAAAATGAAACATCTTAAAGTAAAATTATTGCTATTGGTAATGGGGATTTCCCTATTTTTTGTAGCGTGTAACAATGATGAAATTCCGGCGCCAACTGTAGTCAACTCCAAAGTGTATCAAGTAGGCGCGGTAGGAACTTCTGGCGTAACAGGAACGGCAACCATTATTGAAAAAAGTGATGCAACACTAAGCGTTGAATTAGCATTGAAAAATACAGTTGCAGGAGCTTCACATCCAGCACACATTCATATGAATACCGCTGCAGAAGGAGGTGATATAGCAATTACATTGAATGCAGTTGACGGTACGACTGGAAAAAGTACTACTGTGTTCAAAGCGCTAGATAATGGTACAAAAATTACGTATCAAGAACTACTTAATTTTGATGGGTATATCAATGTTCATTTAAGTGCAAGTAGCTTAGCAACACTTGTTGCGCAAGGGGACATAGGACAGAATCAACTTACTGGAGTTTCAAAGGTATATCCTTTGGGTAGCGTTACTTCTCCAGCAATTTCTGGGACTGCTACTTTCTTCAAAAGAGTTAACGGAGAAGCATTAGCAGTTGTACAATTGCAAAACACTACAAATGGTGATGTACACCCAGGTCACATTCATGCTAACACAGCAGCCCAAGGTGGTGGAATTGCATTTTCTTTCAAACCAGTAACAGGTGGTACAGGATTAAGTGTTACAAATGTCTCCAAACTAGATAACGGAACTGCTTTTGGTTATGACCAATTACTAACGTATAATGGTTACATTAATTTTCATCAAAGTGCTACTAATTTAGCTTCTCTTGTTGCTCAAGGTGATATTGGCCAAAATGAGTTAACAGGAAAAAAAATGAGCTATGTATTAGCTCAAAAAGACGTTGCAGGAATTAGTGGTACTGTAGAGTTCGCAGAGCGTGTAAACCAAACTACATTAGTGACCATCAAACTGATAGGAACAACGGCAGGTGCGAGTCACCCAGCGCACATACATGAAAAAAATGTAGCTACAAGTGGAAATATAATTGCTGGTTTGAATCCAGTAAATGGGACTACCGGAATTAGTAAAACACAAGTAGCTACCTTAGTAGGGGGAGCTGCAGTAACCTACACGCAGTTTTTAACATTAGCGGCTTATGTAAATGCACACTTGAGTGACGCTAACATGGCGGCTATTGTGGCACAAGGAAATATTGGTTCAAGTGTTGGAAGCGGCGCAGGAACAGTTGAAACAAAAACATATACGGTTACTAATAACGGTTCTACATCTTATATTTTTAATGGCGAAGGATTCACGAACGCAGCTAATCCAAATTTAACCTTAAGAAGAGGCAGTACGTATACTTTTAATGTGACTGTAGCAGGACACCCTTTCTACATCAATACGGTTCAAGGTACGGGAACTGCCAATGCGTACAACTCTGGAGTTACAAATAACGGCGCAGTAAGTGGATCGGTGAAAATCGTGGTTCCTTCAAATGCACCTAACACCTTATTTTACAACTGTGAATTTCACGGTATGATGACGGGAATAATAACAATTACCAACTAGTTTTAAATTTGTAGTTTGTAAAAGGGGAATGGTAAAACATTCCCCTTTTGCTTTTTATAAAACGTATTCTAACTTTTTCTCTAACTGCCTCTTTTGTAAAACGGATAATTTACACCAGATAAAAGTTTTTGATCAGCGAGGGCAACCTGCTTGGAATCTTGGCTGTAGCCAAAGTAATAGCTCTTATAAAATCTAAATTTAGGATCAAGCGATTTTATATGCACAAGTAAAGCAACACACGCAAAACCATCTAGATTTTACCGCATAAAAAAGAGGACACTACATCCTCTTGATATTCTCTAGAAAAACTTAACGAAAAGTAGATAGTTTTTGCCAGTGACCGCGGTCGTTCAACCGGAATTTCATTGTTTGTGCTGCGCAAGCAACGAACCTCTAGCTTTTTGTATTAGCGATTTTTTTATGGTTTAATTCGAATGATTTTATTGTCTTTCAACACAATCAAATCACTATTCATTTTCTTTTTGAACTCAATTAATTTTTCATAAACTTTGTCCATTCCTTCTAATATTTTAGTTTGGTTTTGTGTTCTTTTATGAGTTTTCATTGTAGTAATTTTTTAGTTTATTGAATTTAATTTCATTCAAAATATTCACTTCTGATTCCAATGTTTTTTCCGCTATTAATTCAGGTTTTCCCTCTGAATTATCAAAAATCATAACTTCATCAACAATAGCAAGATAAATTTCAAATAAGTTTTTTATTCCATTTCTGTATCTTCTACGAATAACGTCATTTTCAATATTATGACCGCCTTCTAATACTCTAGTTTTTACTCTTTCAATTGCTAGATCTACGTTTTGCAACCAAAAAAATAGTAACGTAACGGTATAGTTGTTTTTTTGAGCGTTAATCACTTTTGATTTATAACTTTTAGTAGCTAACGTAGTTTCGAAAGCAAAATTTTCATTCATTACAAGGAGCTCATTTACTCGATGTATCATAATTCTACCTGCTTCAAAAGAAACTTTTTCGGGTTGAAACGGTGATAATCCTTTTGCGATTTCGTCAGCATTTACAAACTCTTTACAATTCAAAATTTCGGGTAAAATAGTAAATGAAGCGGTTGTTTTCCCTGCTCCATTGCAACCTGCAATTATGTAAAGGTTTTTATTCATAATTGCAAATATAATCAAATTGCAAATCTTAAAAATGATTCTCGTTCTATTTCCCACGATTTTTAGTTTTATTGCCAACTTCAAATTAAGCCAAATCCCCATCATACTTGTAACAAGTGTATGCAATTTGGGTTTTTATTTAATTCTATTTTTAATTAGCGAGGACCATCTGCTTGGTGTCTTGGCTGTAGCCAAAGTTCTAGTTCTTATAAAATCTAAATTTAGGATTAAGGGATTTTATGTTTACAAGTAAAGGAACACACGCAAAAATCATCTTGATTTTAACGCACAAAAAAAGAGGACATTACATCCTCTTGATATTCTCTAGAAAAACTTAAAGAAAAGTAGATAGTTCCTGCCAGTAACCGGTTCTGTTTAACAGGTCTTTCATTGTTTGTGCTGCGCACGCAAGTAAAATATCGCTGTTGGCGGTAGTTTTTTTATTTAAACACTTCTCTACACTCGTTAAAATAAAAGAATTGAATTCTGCCTAAATCTTTCAAATTAATCGAAATTTTATCTTTTAGCTCTGAGTAGTTTTTATGATATGCCGTAGATATCTTTATTATTTTCTGATTGTCTTTTACTAAAAATAAATATTCAAAACTTCCAGATTTAGAATTTACAATTGAAGTTTGAAAACCATCAAAATATTGAAAGTCATATTTTTGCTTAAATCCTAGGTAATTTTTCTTTTCGATTTGTTTATTTTCTATTGTAATTTCTATTATTTGAGTTCTGAATATGCCAAATACAAGGTAGATCCAAGTAAACAAAAATAAAATAGACATATAAACATCAATCCATCTAATTTGTTCAATTCTCATTGGCAAATTTTCTGTTAAAATGACTATTGAAATAGTTGTTAAGGCTATAATGAGAATAGGGACACTTAAGGCTCTAAATTTAAACTTTGATTTCAACATCTATGGATTTGTCTTTTTTGCAATTATGGAAAGTTACTGCCAACATCCCGCTATTACAGCTTGTTTAATACTAAATTAAGCACTTTTTCGGATTTGCCGCCCGAGCGATAGCGAACAGGCGAAGCAAATCATCCCAAATACAAAACTAACTTTCCATTAAGCCTATTGCCTAAATCCGTTGTAGCTGTTGGAAGATGCTTAAATATTCTCAAGCAAAAATTTTAAACCAAACCCTAAAGTTGCTAATATTAAAGAATTTATGGTAGAAATAAAAATTTTAGTAAAAATCTCATTTCTTAAACTTTTATTTTTTTGCAATATTTTGATTAATTTATTTCTATCTCCATTTGTTATTTCAAATAAAGGGGTGTTCCACGGAGTTTATCAATTTTCCGATTAATTTTTCTACCATATAATTGTCCAAGCCGTGAAAAAATGGTAAATGATAAAAATATTCCGCAGAGAGCGTAAAAGTTATATGTCAATAATAATGTAATATCATCTAGTTTTGAAGTTTTTGTGGTGAGATATTCGCCAATCGGGAAAAAAAGTGCTAAACCTGCTATTATCATGAAAGTTTCAGTTAGTAATGCAACTTTATTATTTTGAGTATCTAACCAAACATTTAATTTATTTTCGTTACTTTTCTGTGGTAGTCCTTCATACCATTCATTAACCTTTTCTAATAATTCAGTCGCAATTGTTGCGTTTACAAAATCGACTTTTGCAACCATTTGGGCTTGACGCTATCGTGGTTCGTGCTGTAACGGATGAAATAATCTGTCTAAATAACCCGCGTTGCAAACGCTTTATTTTCGTTAATTAAGTAAGTTGGTACTCGTTGCAAACGAGCACCAGAGGGGATATTCTATGCCATTTCTTATTCTGATTTCTCTGTAAATTGATTGAAATAAAATAAGTATATATCGGTAATAGAAGTGCTGATCCTAAAGTATAGACCATCACACTTATTGGTTCTACTAGAACTTTTATATTTTCATAATCCTCAACTTCAATTTTGGATGAAAAACGGTTAGCAATGATGAAAGCTGTTTTACAAACCGCGATTAACGTTATTAAAATATAAAGGAATATTGGTAATTTTTTGAAACGATTATTTAAAATAACATATAATGGCAATATTATAATTAAAAGAATATTTAAGAATATTTCAGTGTAAAATAATAAATCCCAATTCTTTTGATTTAATTGGAGATTTATTAATAAGTTATAAATTATAAAAGATATTCCAGCTAATAAAGTTATAAATATTCCGGAAGCTTTTTTCTCAATTGTGGCTTTCGAAACAATAAACGCTATCACTAAATAAAATAATAGATTAATTGGATTTACTGCTGATATCAGTCCGTCTATAAAATAATCTTTCATGGTTCGATAGTTTTTGGTAAAATGTTGCCTATAACTTGTATATACCAGCAAAAAACTAGCACTTATACATCCAATTTTGGTTGGCTTTACGCTATTTTGTTTCGTTTTATCGGTTTTCAAATATATTAAAATTTTTTCTTACAAACTGTCAAAGGCACTTCCTATTTTTGAATCCCACGACCCGCGTGAAGGATGGCAGTGGAGCTCTTTTATGGGCGGCCTTTTTTTGGCTGGCGATAAAAAGCGGGAACGAACAGCCTGACGAACCGCAGAGAAACGGAGGTGCGGCACGCCCAAACAAACCAAATATTTTAGATTTTTGGGGTCAGAATCCGATGGAATGCGATGCAAAAGGTTCGGGTGTAAAAAACTTGGTTGGCTTGTAAAAATTTTATAATTTTGCAGACCGAAATTATAATGTAAAGTAAAGAAGAAGATGGATATCAAAAGAGTAGCAATAGACGCTGTAAACGAGACGATTGTAATGACTGTAGTTCAGATGGATTACAAAGGTCAAGTAGCAAAAAGAATAAACGAAAAAATGCCTTTGGCAACCGTAAAAGGATTCCGTAAAGGGGCTGTGCCTAAAGATCTTGTTGAAAAACAATACGGAAAAGCGATCAAACAAGAAGAAGTTCAAAAAGTAGTGGACTTGGCGCTAGAGCGTTTTGTACAATCAGAGCGTTTAAATTTGTTAGGAACTCCATTGCTTAAAGTAAATGAAAACTTTGATTGGAGTGCTGAAGAATTGGTTTTTGAATATGAAATTGGATTTGTTCCTGACTTCACTTTAGACTTAGAAGCGAAAAACGATATCGTGAAATATGTGGTTACTGCTGATGCTAAATTGATTGACGGACAGGTAGCAAGAATCCAAAAGCAATTTGGTACTGCCATTCCTCAAGAAGTGGTTGCTGCAGATTCAGATGTTACTGGAACATTCTCTAACGAAGAAAAAGGAATCAATAATGCTACTACGATTGCTGCAGATCTTTTCAAAGACAAAGCAACTTTTGACTTGTTCCTAGGTAAAAAAGTAGGGGATGTTGTGACTGTAAATACGAAGGGTTTATTTGAAGACGACCACCAATTGATGGACGTAATGAAAGTAAATCATGATGACGTTCACGGTTTAGAAGTGGATGTAAACTTCACTATCGAAGCGATCAATACGGCTGAATTAGCTGAGTTGAACCAAGAATTGTTTGATAAATTGTTTGGTGCTGGTACTATTGCTAACGTAGATGAATTGAAAGCAAAAATTAAAGAAGATGCTGAATCTCAATTTGCTCAACAAGCAGATCAAAAATTATTAGGTGATGTTACTGAGTTCTTAATTGAAAGTACCAAATTTGACTTGCCAGCTGAATTCCTAAAAAAATGGTTGCAAACCGTAGGGGAGAAAAAATTATCTCCTGAGGAAGCTGAGGTAGAATACGCTCGTTCTGAGAAAGGATTGCGTTTTCAATTGATCGAAGGTAGAGCTATGGCGCAATCTGACATCAAAATCACGTTTGAAGATTTGAAAACTTTCACAACAAAAAATATCCGTCAGCAAATGGCGCAATTCGGACAAACAAATCCTACTGACGCAGAAGTACAAGGAATTGTAGCTAGAGTTTTGTCTAACCAAGACGAAGTAAAAAGACTCTCGGACCAAGTGGTTGCAGAGAAATTGTTGGAAGTGTTCAAAGAAAAAGCAAACCCTACAACGAAAGAGGTTACTTACGATGAATTTATTGCTGCCTCTTACGGAGAATAATCCGGAGTTTGTATGTCATAAAGCCGAAAGTTAGAAGCCTAAGATGCAAGCGATAATTAAAATTTTATGATTTTATTACAGATTGTAAACAATAAAAAATAGTTATATTTGAGCGTCAGAAAAAATATTTTTTGGCGCTCTTTTATTTGAGTTTATTCTGAATTAATTTTAGGAGCAAATCCAGCTATTCGTTGCAAGTTTTCTCATCTCGTTTACTTTTTTCTAAACAAGAAAAGGAGCTTCCGTTGGTCGCTCTTTCCCTGCAAGAAAAAATGTAACGTGATTTCAAAAAGCTTTTCACTGCTATCTGGGCTAAACAAAAAAGAGAAGAGTTGTAGGTTCTGTCCAGAATTTATAACTCATAATTCATAACTCATAACTTATAAAAAGATGAACTACGGTAAGGAATTTAAAAAATTTGCTACAAAAGATCACGGAGTAAATGCCATGTATTACGATAAAATCGTAGGTGCAATGACTCCAAAAAACATGACTCCATATATTATTGAAGAGCGCCAGTTGAATATTTCGCAATTAGACGTTTTTTCGAGATTAATGATGGATCGTATTATTTTTCTGGGAACTGGAATCGATGACCAAATTGCAAATATCGTTCAAGCACAATTGTTGTTCCTAGAAAGCGCTGATGCGTCTAAGGATATTCAGATTTATTTGAATTCTCCAGGAGGAAGCGTTTATGCAGGATTAGGAATTTATGATACCATGCAATACATTAAGCCAGATGTTGCAACAATTTGTACTGGAATGGCGGCTTCTATGGGAGCGGTATTGTTGTGTGCAGGAGCTGCAGGAAAACGTTCTGCTTTGCCACATTCAAGAGTAATGATTCACCAGCCATCTGGCGGAGCGCAAGGAGTTGCGACTGATATGGAAATCAACTTGCGCGAAATGTTGAAACTGAAAGACGAGTTGTACAATATTATTTCGCACCATTCTGGACAAACTTTCGACAAAGTGCACAAAGACAGTGAACGTGATTACTGGATGAAAGCGGATGAAGCAAAAGAATACGGAATGATTGATGAGGTTTTAAGAAGAGGATAAAAATACAGTCAAAAAGTCGAAGGTCGAAAGTTAAAAGCAATGCTAGGAACTTTCGACCTTATGACTTTATGACTTTAGACTAAAAAGAATGGCAAAAGTAGTATTAGAATGTTCGTTTTGTGGAAGAAAAAAACCAGAAACCCAATTGTTGATTGCGGGTATCAATGCGCACATTTGTGATAAATGTATTGAGCAAGCCCACGGAATTGTTCTTGAAGAAATAAAATCCAGCGGCAGTTCTAAATTGGTTGGAGATTTGATTTTGAAAAAACCAAAAGAAATCAGAGCGTTCTTGGACCAATATGTAATTGGACAAGACCAAACTAAAAAAGTAATGTCGGTTGCGGTGTATAATCATTACAAACGTTTGATGCAACAGCAATTAGACGATGAGGTGGAGATTGAAAAAAGCAACATCATCATGGTAGGACAAACGGGAACAGGAAAAACATTGGTGGCTAAAACCATCGCCAAAATGTTGGATGTACCGTTAGCGATTGTCGATGCGACAGTTTTAACAGAAGCAGGTTATGTAGGAGAAGATGTAGAGAGTATTTTGACGCGTCTTTTACAAGCAGCTGATTATGATGTTGCAAAAGCGGAACGCGGAATTGTATTTATTGATGAGATTGACAAAATTGCTCGTAAAAGCGACAATCCGTCTATAACTCGTGACGTTTCTGGTGAAGGTGTGCAGCAAGCATTATTAAAATTGTTAGAAGGAACTGTTGTAAACGTACCACCAAAAGGAGGACGTAAGCACCCGGACCAAAAATTCGTTGAAGTAAATACACAAAACATCTTGTTTATTGCCGGAGGTGCTTTTGATGGAATCGAAAGAATTATTTCGAAACGATTAAACCGTCAGGCGGTGGGTTATTCTACTTCAAAAAATGTAGATAATATTGACAAAGACAATTTGTTGCAATACATTATCCCAAAGGATATCAAAGATTTTGGATTGATTCCAGAGATTATAGGTCGTTTGCCGGTATTGACGCACATGGATCCTTTAGATAGAGAAACGTTGCGTGCGATTTTGACACAGCCTAAAAATGCGTTAATCAAGCAATACGAGAAATTGTTTTTGATGGATGAGGTGACTTTCACTATTACAGACGAAGCCTTAGATTTTATTGTGGATAAAGCCTTAGAATATAAACTTGGTGCTCGTGGACTGCGTTCGTTATGCGAAGCCATTTTAACGGATGCGATGTATGAATTACCAAGTTCTGACAATAAAGTATTAGAAATTGATGCAGATTACGCTAAAGAAACATTGAATAAAAATTTATTGAAGCGATTGGAGATTGCGTCATAGAAATTACATATTTCTCAAAAATACTAACCTGTTCATTGATTTGAGCAGGTTTTTTTAGGGGTAAATTACACTATATGTTATTGTTTGTAAAAAGGAACCTTATTTTTTTTTATCCTCATGAGAATGTCGATTTTTGTCTAAATAAATCAAAATGATATCGCATGCAAGTAGAAGAAAATGAAGTTATTTTATTGAGGGTTTCTGGTCAGGACAAACCGGGAGTAACGGCTGGGTTGACTTCTATTTTAGCCAATTATGATGCGGTGATTTTAGATATTGGTCAAGCTGATATTCACGATACATTATCATTAGGAATTTTATTTGAAATAAAATCCGGATCAACCTCAGGTCCAGTTTTGAAAGATTTATTGTTCAAAGCCTATGAATTAGGTGTAAAGGTTAAGTTTAGTCCCGTTTCGATTTCAGATTATGAGATTTGGGTTAAAGCACAACGCAAACAACGCTATTCGATTAATGTGCTGGGCGAAACATTGACCGCAGTACAATTAGCAGCTGTGACTCGGATTTTATCCAATCAAAATTTGAATATTGATGCCATCAAGCGCTTAACAGGTCGGGTTTCTATTTTGGATAAAGAAGAATTTCCACGTTCGTGTATTCAATTGTCTGTTACAGGAACCATCATAGACAAGTCCTTTATAACCGCCAGTTTTATGGAAATTTCCAGAACCTTAGACGTGGATATTTCATTTCAGGAGGATAATATGTACCGAAGAAACAGACGCCTCGTGTGTTTTGATATGGATTCGACTCTTATTCAAACCGAGGTTATTGATGAACTAGCAGAGTTAGCAGGTGTCGGTGTGCAAGTTCGTGCCATTACGGAAGCAGCGATGAATGGCGAAATCGATTTTAGCGAAAGCTTTAAACAACGCATGGCTTTGCTCGAAGGCTTGAGCGAAGAGGTACTGCAAACAGTTGCTGAAAACTTACCTATTACCAAAGGCGCTCATCGCTTGATGAAAGCCTTGAAATACTATGGCTATAAAACAGCGATTCTCTCTGGAGGTTTTACTTTTTTTGGAAAATACCTGCAAAAAGAATTGGGGATTGACTATGTACATGCTAATGAACTTGAAATTATCGATGGGAAATTGACGGGGAACTACTTGGGCGAAATTGTTGATGGTAAAAAGAAAGCCGAATATTTACAAGCAATTGCAGACAAGGAAGGCATTCATATCAATCAAACCATTGCTGTGGGTGATGGCGCCAATGATTTACCGATGTTGAATTTGGCGGGATTAGGAATCGCTTTCCATGCTAAACCAACCGTAAAAGAAAAAGCCGAAAGTTCTATTTCTAGTTTAGGTCTGGACGGTGTTTTATACTTGTTAGGCTACCACGACAGGCATATCGATATGATGGAGTAGGAGTAAAATACTGTAATACTTATAACAAAAGGCTGTTCAAAAAAGTGATTTTTGGACAGCCTTTTTTATGCTTTAACGGTAAATATTTTTTCAGGTTTTTCTTGTGTTTGTTTTTCGGGAACTTTACAAATTCCTCTAGCGCCACAACGCATTCGGTGCGGTCCGCAAGAACTTATTATAAAAAGTGTAATCAAGATATAAAAGGTATTTTTCAACTTTTCCAATTTTATACAGTTTCCAATTGCATGCTTTTCAACTGCTCTAAATAATCTCTTTGGTTGGATAATCTCGGAATTTTATGTTGCCCACCCAACTTGTCGTTTATTGATTGTCAATAGACCCAATTGATGCTAATCTTGCCAATAATCGCTATAAAAATTCGCAGTTTCCATTAACTCTTCATGATTTCCCTTTGTCGAGAGAGTGCCATTCTCGAGGACATAAATTCTATCTGCTATTTTTTTTAAGGTATTTAAACGATGAGAAATAAAGAAAACAGCACAGTTGGGTTTTATTTTTGCTAATAATGCCATTGAGAAATTCTCAGTGTTCCTGTCCATTGCTGAGGTGGCTTCATCAAGAATCAAAAGTTGCGGTTTTTTATATAGGACTCGAGCTAAGGCTATGATTTGTTTTTGTCCTCCTGACAAATTAATGCCTTGTTCACCAACTATTGTAGTCAATCCTTGTGGTAATTGATTAAAATAAGTATCAAAGCTATATTCAGTAATGAAACCGATAATGTTTGCGGGACTATCATTTGAACCTAATAAAATATTGTCAATTACATTCCCGTTAAAAATATTAATTTCTTGTGGAACAACTCCTATCAATTTACGGTAGCTTTTTAGCTCAATTTCGGATAATTGGTACTGATTATTAATCGTAATAGTTCCATTTTCAAAATTATAAAAACGTTGTAAGATTTGACCAATGGTACTTTTTCCGCTACCACTTTCTCCTACAATGGCAGTTAGTTTTCCTTTTTCAATAGCAATGTTAACATTTGAAAATAATTCGCTTCGTCCCGCAAAACGAAAAGACAAATTAGTTAGAGAAACACTTTTAATTTCATCAATTTGAATTCCGTCTTCCTTCTCCTTCTCAATTGAAGCAAATTCAAACATTCTGTTAAAAGCAATTTTAGCTTCATTGATAGGAATTGAAATTAAGGCTAGGTTAGCAATTGATGGCAACAAAGAGCCAACAATACCAAGGATCGCCATTAACTCACCTAATTTAATTTCTTTGTTAAAAACCTGAATCGAAGTGTAAATTAAAACTCCTGTCAAAAAGAAAACAGGTTCTTCGCCTAAATTAGTGGAAAGTCAAAAATTCACTTAATTTTAGGGTATGGAATTAGACGGATTAGGAGTTTTGTTGGGAGTTAAATCTCCATGGGTTTTAAAAAAGATAAATGT
>JAFCUE010000007.1:0-101873 GCA_051990185.1 Flavobacterium sp. DT2-2
CATATCAAATAATCACTGTATAAATCTGCGAAATTTTCCATATCGTTTTCTGCCAAAAGTTATCAACAATTGAAGTGTTAAAACTATCAATTTTTATTATATTTTTGCGTAACATGAGTTAATAATGCAGTTTAAAAATCAAGTCATACAATCGGTAACATAAAAAGATTAAAAACAAAAAATAATAAAATTTAGAGATTAGCATATGAAGTAATTTTACTATGATAGTAAATATTGTAGGTTTTTATTTATGAAGACTAAAATCACAATAATTAAGCGTGAGTATATTGGGATTGTAGAAAAAAATTAATTTATGGAAAAAGATAAAAAAAAATATTGCGACAAATTAACCGAAAAAACGCATTCTGAATTCACAATTAGCAAACAAAAAGAATTAGAAATAAAAGTTATGCCCGCTAAACAAGACATGAAAAAGTTTCATTATTCTCTTGCACAAGTATGCGAGTTGTATGGGTTGAGTGAGGAAGAGATTGGGATTATTGAGGGAAGTTAGTCATTGCGAGGAACGAAGCAAACCCACTAAAAAGAGCACACAAGTTGAGCAACAAAGTGTGATTGCTTCGTTCCTCGCAATGACCCGAACACAAGTTGAGCAACAAAGTGTGATTGCCACGTTCCTCACAATGACTGCAACACAAGTTGAGCAACAAAGTGTGATTGCTACGTTCCTCGCAATGACCCGAACACAAGTTGAGCAACAAAGTAGGATTGCTTCGTTCCTTGCACAAACCCTAACATTTAAACTATGAGGCCAGGATTTATTTATATTATAACAAACAAATACCAAACGGTAGTATATACAGGTGTTACTTCAAATCTGCCTCAAAGAATTTTGGAGCACAAGGAAAAAAGATACCCCAATTCATTTTCCGCGCGTTATAATGTGAATGTATTAGTTTATTATGAACAATTTCAGTGGATTGAAGATGCGATAACAAGAGAAAAACAAATAAAAGCTGGTTCAAGAGATGCAAAAAATGCTTTAATTCGTTCTATAAATCCAACTTGGAAGGATTTATTTGAGGAAATAAAAGATATTATGACAGAATAGCCTATTTGATAATACGGATTAGGACAGTCCTGAATTTGTGAACCAACACCTTTAATAAGAAGTCTTTTCGATAACTACTTTTTGCTATTCATCTAAATGTTGTAATTTTGCACCAAATTAAATGAAGATGATTAAGATTGGCAACATAGAACTTCCTGATTTCCCCTTGCTTCTTGCACCTATGGAAGATGTGAGCGATCCACCGTTTCGTAGATTGTGCAAAATGCACGGTGCCGATATGATGTACTCTGAATTTATTTCATCAGAAGGATTAATTAGAGACGCCATCAAGAGCCGAATGAAATTAGACATTTTTGATTACGAACGACCTGTTGGAATCCAGATTTTTGGCGGCGATGAAGAAGCCATGGCGATGTCGTCAAAGATTGTGTCTACTGTAAACCCAGATATAATTGATATTAATTTTGGTTGCCCTGTCAAAAAAGTCGTTTGTAAAGGTATAGGCTGAATTGTTACTAATTTTCTAATATTTTTCTGAAAGTAAGACTAAATCTTTCATTTTCCTCATTATTTTTATCTGGTAAAATTGAATGCAACCATTCTGTTTGTATATTTTGAGACATAAAAAAATAGCTATTGTTTTCTAATAAAACATCATAGATAATTTTTGAATCCTTTTTATTCTTGAATCTTAGAATTCTTGAAGAACCAAAAGAAAAGATTGCTATGCCCGTATTTTTATCTAGAATATCAGTTTGATCTGAATGAAATCCCATTTTTGAATTATTTTCATAATAAAAATTAATCAAGCAATTATTTGGAATAAAACCATTTTTAGAATTGACAATTTTAATCAACTCATAAAGAAAATCAGGAATTTTATTTTGCTTGTAATGAATATTTGAATAATTGTATGGAATGCCAAAACTAGCTGTTTTACGAGAAATGATAGAATTATCCCAAATGATATTATTTCTTAGATGGCATAATAATATTTCAAAGTCAATTAAAATATTATTTATTAGAACAATTTCTTTTTTTAATTCTTTGACTTTCATAATGATTGCAGAAAATATTTCTTGCTTAAAATTAATGAATTTTAGCTAGCTTTGTTCAAATATTATAATTTATGCCAATATTAGATAAATTCGGAAATGAGATTGCACATCATATTGATTTTCCAAATGATTTAGAAGTAAATAACATTGAGTTTGGTGCTGGTAGAAATAATTTCGGAAAAAGGGAACATCCTAACTGCTATTTAACAGATTTATCTTATCCTGAATTGTTATTACATTTTAAAGAGCATAATGATTATGAAACCCAAGATTGCCATTATTTAGATAATGTATGTCATTTTTATGATTATAATTTTACAAGAAAATTTGAAAACATTATTTTGTGTAATCCATTTGGATATGGATTTAGTAAATTGGGAAATGCGCAAAAATTCTTTAATAGAGCTGGAGATATTTTGTCTGAAAATGGAAAAATTCACATCATAGGTAAATCTAATAATCCTTGGTGTAAAAAAGAATCGTTTGATAAATTTTTAAAAAATGAAATTGAAACCTATAAATCTAAATATAATTTTGAAATTGAAAGTTATGATCCTTTGGATTCTAATCACGAAATAAATACGAGTTATATTTTTTATTGTACAGGACTGAGAGACAAAACAATACCTAACGAAAGATTAATTATTAAGAAATTATAAAGATGGAAAATATTTTCACATTTGATGATATTATATTAACTGATAGTTATAGAAAATCTGATTATAAAAATAATCTTAATGACCATATTGTATCCGTTTTAGATTTTGCATCAGACAACACTGAATCTAATGTTTTGAAAGACAGAAATCTAAAATTCAGCAAGCCTTTATATTGGGAATGTTTAAATACAATTTATGAAAGATTTCCAATAAAAACTGATGAATCAGAGAAAGAAAAGAATAGAGTATTTGAACAAAATTTATACATACACATCATAAGTAAATTGGGTGGTTTTTTTGATGCAAATAACGAATTACTTTTAGAAACAATTGATTTTACTATTAGTAATTATGTTGATAATCTTAATTACGGTAAAAATTTAGAAATAAATCCTTGGAGCTTTACCAATGAAATATTGATGGATGGTAATTTGTTGTATTCGTTTACCGACAATAAAGATGAATATAAACATCTTTTAAAAAACAATAAAAAGGAAAGTGAATTATCGAAATATCTGACCATCGGTGTTTTAGGCAAAGGCTATAGGAAGGATTATATACAATCATATATAAAAGATATTTACGCCTTAAGGACGCTGTTTTTAAATTTATTAGATGAAAACAATCACGACAGTCAAAATCCTTTAAAAATTACGGATATAATTATACAATTCAGAGATTTAGATATTTCAAAAAATGATTTGACGGATAGCAATATTAAGAATTGGATTGTAAAACCTTTAAAGAAAAATATAAAAATCGGTTCTAATAAAAATGGTTATTTTATAATAAGAACGGAAGAGGATTTGCAAGAATCTTATAAAAGTCATTATAATAATTTTATTGGGTTTTATAAAACTTTAGAGAAACATAAGAAACTATCTCTTTCTTCATTTTTAGCTTTTGGAGATGAATTTAATAAACACAATAAAATTTTGGAGTAAAAAAGAATTACAAACTGCCCCAAATAATTTCTATTTGGGGGCTTTTTTAAATAAAATTTAATATTTGTTGATAATATTTCTAAAGGATTATCCTTTTTATGTTTCAAATAAATACTCTAATTTTGCAAAAAAAATTCCCTTGATAAAAATTGGCAACATAGAATTACCAGATTTCCCGCTACTTCTTGCTCCTATGGAAGATGTGAGCGATCCGCCGTTTCGTAGATTGTGTAAAATGCATGGTGCAGATATGATGTACTCTGAATTTATTTCATCAGAAGGATTAATTCGGGATGCTATAAAAAGCCGAATGAAATTAGACATCTTCGATTACGAACGACCTGTAGGAATCCAGATTTTTGGTGGCGATGAAGAAGCTATGGAACTATCGTCTAAAATTGTTTCTGCCGTAAATCCAGATATAATTGATATTAATTTTGGTTGCCCTGTCAAAAAAGTCGTTTGCAAAGGCGCCGGAGCCGGAGTGCTTAAAGATATTGATTTAATGATTCGGTTAACAAAAGCCGTTATTGCGGGTACACATTTGCCAGTGACCGTAAAAACACGTTTGGGTTGGGATGACAACTCTATAAATATTGATGAGGTAGCAGAGCGTTTACAAGATATTGGTGTTGCGGCGCTGAGTATTCACGCACGAACACGTGCCCAAATGTACAAAGGCCATTCCGATTGGTCGCACATTGCCCGAGTAAAAAACAATCCCAGAATCACGATGCCTATTTTTGGTAATGGTGATATTGATTCCCCTGAAAAAGCATTACAATATAAAAATGAATACGGCATCGATGGCATCATGATTGGTCGTGCCGCGATAGGTTATCCATGGATTTTTGACGAAATCAAACATTATTTCAAAACGGGCGAACATTTAGCTAAACCCACCGTTATTGATAGAGTCGAAGCTGTTCGCAATCACCTGACTTGGGCCATGGAATGGAAAGGAGAACGATTGGGTATTGTTGAAACCCGTCCGCATTATACCAATTATTTCAAAGGAATTCATTCTTTTAAAACCCACAAGCAAAAATTAGTTACCCTAGATCGTCCTGAAGAGTTGTTCGCCGCTTTAAATGAAATCGAAGAAGCGTACGCAGGATACGAGGTGGTTTAGATTTTTACTTAAAATGTAAAGTCAATTAATTTCGCTAAGTTTTATTATATTTGTTAGAAATAATTTTGATTATGAATGTTCAAACCGAAAAATCTTTTTTAATTGATTTACTTCAAAATATCAATGACGCTTCTATCATTCAGAAAGTGAAGAATTTTGTATTGCGCGAAATCGAACCCGTTTCTTTGTCAGAAAATCAAAAAAAAGAATTAGACAAAAGAGTATTGGAACATCAAGAGAATCCTAAATCAGGAGTAGTTGCACTTGAGTTTTTAGATTCTTTAAAATCTAAATATGAGTTATAACAAACTCATTTTAAAGACTATTGCTGCTATCGAAATTGAAAATATAATTGCGTATTATGCTTTAATAAATAAAGGTTTAGCTAAAAAAATCGAAAAAGAAATACGATTTGGCTTTAATGCAATTGCTAAAAATCCTGAAAGTTACCAGTGCCGTTATTTTGAAGTCAGAATATTTTGGTTAGATAAATTTCCATATGGTTTGTATTATATCTGTCAAAATAGCGAAGTGTTTATTCTGGCTTTTTGGCATACTAAAGAAAATATTCCAAACAAGTTGTTTAAAATAATATAATTACTATTCCAACAACTTCTTGCTCACCCGACTGCTCGCAATTAGCGAAGCAATAAAGCCGAGAGTGACAATTGTTCCCATAACAATCAGTACGTTTTCAAGAGAGAAAATTACAGGATAAGCCAGTGTAGGAGTAATCATTACAAGCTGAAAATGTTCTTGTAGTAGTACAATTATAATCCCTAAGGTTAGCCCAATAATTCCGCCAAAAACACTCAATAAAGTACCTTGCAGCAAGAATATTTTTCGTAAATCCTTAATTTCAGTTCCCAAATTAAACAAGGTTTTTAAGTTTCCTTTTTTGTCTAAAATCATCATAATCAGTGCACCTATCAAGTTGAAGAGCGCCACAATAATGACCAATGTAAAGATCAAGTACACCGCAATATTCTCTGTGTTCAACATTTTATAGAGCGATTCGTTGAGTTGCGCCCTGTTTTTTATTGTAACTTTAGTGTTGAAAATAGTTTGAAGCTGGTCTATAATGGCACTTTCTTCAGCGCCAGTTTTGGTTTTAATTTCAATTCCCGAAACTTGATTGGTTTTGTACTCTAGTAATTCTTGCGCCAAACCTAAATCAGCAAAAACATATTTCGAATCTAAGTCTTCACTAATAGCATAAATACCTATCGGAATAAGATCTGTTTTATTAAACGCTTGTTCTGGATTTTCAATAGCACCTTTTCCCGGTTTTGGCGCCAGAACTTCCAATTGCCGATTAAAATCCAATAAGCCCATCGAGAATTTTTGGGCAATTCCATAACCCACAACTACCTCATAGGTATTGGGTTGCAGCCATTGACCATTAAAAAGCTTCTTTTCAATAGCGTTAACCTTGGTGTAATTGAAGTCTACTCCTTTTAAATAGGTAACTTCTTGTTTGTCATCAAAAGTGAATAAAACACGCTCTTCAATAATTTTTGTAAAAGAAACTACGCCTTCAATATTCTTGATTTTGCGTTCTTGATCGGGAGAAACAAAAAACGATTTTCCCAGCGTGCTGCTTATTTTTAAATCGGGATCAATTTCATTGGTAAACGAAAGGCTGAAAACTTTTAGTCCGCTAAAAACAGACAGAACCACAAACAAAGCCATGGCACCCACAATAATGCCCATACTGGCAATCCTATTGATGATATTGATAGCATTGTTTTTACTATTACTACGAATGTAGCGTTTGGCTATGTATAAAGGAAAATTCAAATGTTATTGAAATCTGCGTTTGTCTAGAAGGTCTCTGTTGTCAATAGGATTGTCTCTATTGGCTAGTGCATTGTCAATCTTTTCAATGTAATCTAGCGAGTCATCAATAAAGAAAACGAGATTAGGAACCTTACGCAATTGCAAGCGCACACGTTGCGATAGATCGTGTTTTATATTTTTAGAATTTGACTTTACCGCTTCTAAAATTTCTTTAGCTTTTTCTTGAGGAAAAACACTTAAATGAACCGTTGCCACAGATAAATCTGTAGTTACCGTAACCTTGGATACCGAAATTATCAAATTACTAACTCCGTTTTTTCTCACTTCACCTTGCAGAATATCAACCAAATCTTTTTGGATAACCCCACCTATTTTTTTCTGTCTATTTGTTTCCATGTTGCAAAAATACTACTTTTAAGGTTTATCCCGTAGTTTCAGCACAAATTTTAAAAACAACCTGGCAATAGTTGTATTTTTAGGAGCTATTTCCTGCTGTTCACTATATCTTTTTATAAGGTGATGAAAAATCACCTTATAAAAAGGATGCCGTTTCCATCAGGGCTAGGGAATTTAGGATGTTAAACCGTTAATTCTAAATCAGAAATCTAAAATTATAATGTATAAACAACATCAATTTGGAACCTAAAATAAATCCAGTTTCGGCTCTCTCCCCTTCGGGGAGTCCCGACGTTTCGGGAGGGGAGGGGAAACCTTCTTTTTCCATTTATGATGCCTCAGCGGGCTCTGGAAAAACGTATGCGCTTGTCAAAGAATACTTGAAAATTATTCTTGTTGCACCAAAAAATGATGCCTATCGCCACATTCTGGCTATAACGTTTACTAATAAAGCGGTGCATGAAATGAAAAGCCGAATTGTAGGTAGTCTTTCTGAATTCGCAAAAGACGAACTAAGTGCAAAAGCGCAGGATTTAATGCAGGATTTATCCATAGATACGGAATTATCTATCATTCAAATCAAAACCAAATCACAGCAAATCATTAAGCATATTATTCATAATTATGCTGCTTTTGATATTTCAACAATCGATAAATTTACGCATAAAGTAATTCGGGCCTTTGCGCACGATTTGAATTTGCCCATGACTTTTGAAGTCACCTTAGATACTGAAAATTTATTAATTGAGGCAGTTGATGCCATTATTGCGCAAGCCGGAGAAGATGACACATTAACAAAGTTACTCATCGATTTTACCATGGAAAAAACCGACGATGATAAATCATGGGACATTTCACGGGAAATATTAGAAACGGGCAAGTTGGTTTTAAATGAAAATAACCGAAATGAAATTACCCATTTTCAAGGTAAAACTATCGAGGAATTTATCGAAATAAAAAAGAGACTTACAGCTGCCTGCAAAGACTTAGAAAAAGAAACAATCGTTTTTGCTGAGGAAGTATTGTCTTTAATCGAAAAAAACGGAATTGATGTGAAGTCCTTTTCCAGAGGTACTTTCCCAAATCATATTGCTAATATTCAGCAAGGAAAATTCAATCCCAAGAATAAAATGTTTCATGAGTTTGATGATATTGCTATAAATAAAACGGCAAAAGATCGAGCAATTATCGAAAACCTTATTCCTGAATTTTTGCAAATTCTATTAAAAGTGTATTCGACTTTCGAAAAAATAAATTTCTATAAAGCATTCCTGAAAAATAGTACGCCCTTATCATTGCTAAATACGGTGAGTACTGAATTAGCCAAAATTCAGGAAGAACAAAATGTACTTTCCATTTCCGAATTTAATGCCATCATACATCGCGAGATTCAAAATCAACCTGCTCCTTTTATTTATGAACGATTGGGCGAGCGTTACCGTCATTTTTTTATTGATGAATTTCAGGATACTTCCGAGATGCAATGGCAAAATCTGATTCCGCTGATTGACAATGCACTTTCCGGACAAGATGATTATGGAGTAAAAGGAACTTTGATGATTGTGGGTGACCCAAAACAATCTATTTATAGATGGCGTGGCGGAAAAGCAGAGCAATTTATCGAATTAAGTAAAGATAAAAATCCGTTCAGTAATCCAGATAAAAGACTCGAACATTTAGATAAAAATTACCGCTCTTATTCGCAGATAATAGAATTCAACAACGATTTTTTTAAATTGTTATCAAATGAATTTGAGCATTTAGATTACAAAGATTTGTATGAAAATCACAGCCATCAAAAAACAAATGATAAAACAGGTGGTTACGTAAATATTTCATTTATACCAAAAGTTGAAAAAGCAGATGAAAATAGTGAGGGCTCAAACGATGAGGAAGGCTTGGATAAAACAGATTTTTACGTCGTAGCAACATTAAATACCATTCATAAGGCAGTTCAGGGAGGTTTTCAATACAAAGACATTGTTATCCTGACTAGAAAAAGAAGCCAAGGGATTGCCATTGCAAATTATTTAACAGAGCAAGGTATCCCACTTTTATCATCAGAAACCTTGATGATTCAAAATGCGACCGAAGTCAGATTAATAATTCATTTATTGAAATACTTGAAAAACAGTTCTGACTTGGAATCTAAAGCAAAATTTCTTCAATATTTAGCCCAAAACAGTCAAAATAAATTAGCAATTCATGATTTTATTGCCCAAGGCATGGCGTTATTTCAGGAAACTGATTTCGAAAATTGGTTGATGACCTTTAATGTTTCGCTTTCGTTTCAAAACATTCGAAAAAAAGCATTGTATGAAGCGGTGGAAACAATAATAGCAAAGTTCCTCTCCCCGTCCCTCTCCAAAGGAAAGGGTGACGTAATGGATAATCGTATGGATAAAGCCGGTATTATTGAATCAAATAAATTTGGATACATGACGGGCGGAAATTATTCTCACCTTTCGATCGATAAGGCTAAAGCGATGAGGAAAGAACCAACGCATGCTGAGAAAGTTCTTTGGATGGAGCTTAAATCTAAATCATTAGAAAATTATAAATTCAGGCAGCAACATCTCATTGATGATTTTATTGTTGATTTTGTTTGTTTGTCAAAAAAAATCGTTGTTGAAGTTGATGGTGATTATCATTTTACTGAAGAACAAATTGAGTTAGATAATTATAGAACAATTAGGTTACATAAATTAGGGTATAAAGTCATTCGATTTACAAATGATCAAGTTACAAAGACTATTTCAGATGTTTTGAATAGAATAAAGGAAGAATTAATTCAACAAAAAGAAATTCAAGACTCCAACTTATCGGTTTCGGCTCCTTACCCTTCGGGGAGGGCTGGGGTGGGGAATGCTTACGTTCAATATTTTTTGGACATCGTTCTAGAGCGCGACATTCGCAATCAAGCAGGAATATCTGATTTTTTGAATTTTTGGGATAAAAATGCTGAGAAATTCAGTATTCCGTCTCCCGAAGGCACTAATGCGGTACGGATTATGACGATTCACAAATCGAAAGGATTGGAATTTCCAGTTGTCATTTTTCCTTTTGCCGAAGAGGATTATACCAGAAAACCTAAAGATAAGTTATGGCTGAATGTGGAAGAACAGGATTTTGGTTTGCCAAAGGTTTTAATTGATAATAGCAGTGCCGTAGAAGGGTTTGGAGAAGAAGTCGCTGCCGTTTTCAATCAAAAAAAGCAAGAAGAATTGTTGGATAACATCAATGTGTTGTATGTGGCATTAACAAGAGCGGAAGAGCAATTGTATGTTATTTCAAATATGAATTTATCCAGTAAGGGTGAAATTCCAAAGAATAATATGTGTAGTTTTTTTATTAATTATCTGGGTAACAAAGGCAAATTTGATGAAAATAAATTAGAATACGAATTTGGAGATAGAACAAAATTATCTTTAGAAAAACAACATATCGATACTTCAAAAACGATTCCTTTGATTTCAGAAATACTAAATCCAAAGAATATAAAAATTGCACAACGAGAGGCTTTAATGTGGGGCACACATCAGCAAGAAGCCATTGAATATGGTAATGTAATTCATGAAATTTTATCGTTGGTACAAACAAAACATGATGTTGACTTAGCCATGACAAAGGCTATAGAAAATGGGTTGATTACTTTTAGACAAAAAGAAATTGTTTTTAAAACTATTCTGGAAATTGTGAATCATAGGGAATTAGAGATTTATTTTGCAGCGGGCAATACGGTTATGAACGAACAATCAATTATTCAAAAGTTAGGAAATACAATCAAACCAGACCGTATGGTGGTTGCAAAAAATAACGAGGTTTTGCTGCTGGATTATAAAACGGGAATACATAATGCAAAATATCAGCTGCAATTAGAAAATTATCAAAAAGCAATTGAGCTGATGGGTTATAAAGTGATAAAAAAAGCACTTATTTATATCGGAAAAGAAATCGAAGTAGTAAATTTGTAACCATAAAAATGAATAATTCGCAATATTTAACTTTAAAAGCATAAAAATGTACGGAAATATACAAGAACACCTTCAAGCAGAATTGCAAACTATTGAAGAGAACGGAATTTTTAAAAAAGAAAGAATTATAACCTCGCCACAAGGAGCTGAAATCACAATTTCAACAGGAGAAACAGTACTGAATTTTTGTTCCAATAATTATTTAGGGTTATCCTCGCATCCAGAAGTGGTGCAAGCAGCTAAAGATGCTTTGGACTCACATGGTTTCGGAATGTCATCGGTTCGTTTTATATGTGGTACTCAGGATATTCATAAAACGTTGGAAAAAAAGATAGCTGCGTTTTACGGATTAGAAGATACTATTCTATATGCAGCTGCTTTTGATGCTAATGGTGGTGTTTTTGAACCTCTGTTGGGGGAACAAGATTGTATAATTTCGGATAGTTTGAATCATGCTTCTATAATTGACGGTGTTCGTTTGTGCAAAGCAGCCCGTTACCGTTATGAAAACAGTAACATGGAAGATTTGGAGCAACAATTGATCAAAGCAACAGCCGTGGGAAGTCGTTTTAAATTAATTGTTACTGACGGTGTTTTCTCTATGGATGGACTGGTTGCCCCACTAGATAAAATTTGTGATTTAGCCGATAAATACGATGCATTGGTAATGGTTGATGAATGTCATGCAGCTGGTTTTATTGGTGCAACAGGCAAGGGAACTCCAGAAGCAAAAGGGGTGATGGGACGTGTAGATATTATAACTGGAACATTAGGGAAAGCATTAGGCGGAGCTATGGGAGGTTATACCACAGCAAAAAAAGAAATTATCGAGATCTTGCGACAGCGTTCAAGACCATATTTGTTTTCGAATTCGCTAGCTCCTGCAATAGTAGGTGCTTCTATAAAAGTATTTGAATTATTAGAAAAAGATACCACCTTGAGAGATCAACTAGAATGGAATACTAATTATTTCAGGGACGGAATGAAAAAAGCAGGTTTTGATATTATAGATGGCGATTCGGCAATTGTTCCTGTAATGCTGTATGATGCAAAATTGTCTCAAAATATGGCTGATGAATTACTAAAAAAAGGCATATATGTAATCGGTTTCTTCTTTCCAGTGGTTCCTAAAGATAAAGCAAGAATTAGAGTACAACTGTCTGCAGCTCACACAAAACAACACTTAGACAAGGCTCTTAGTGCTTTTATTGAGGTTGGCAAAATGTTAAATATTATATAATTTAGAAATGAAGTTATATAATTTACACTTTAGTTAGTTTTTACAAGTTTTTTTTAACTTTTAGTTTTGTAGTTAAAAATTTACGCGTTACTTTTGCTCTTAATTAACTAAATTGTAATTAAAAATTTTAAGTATGAAACATCTTAACAAACTTTTAGTTGCTGTAATGATGGTCATGGGATTAAGTTCACATGCACAAGACAGTAACAATCCATGGGCTATATCCTTTGGAGTTAATGCCGTTGACACTAGAACGAGTGCTGGTGGTGGTAAAAATTGGGCAGACCGTCATTTTTCACAACCATTTGCAGTAAAAGACAACTGGAATATTCTTCCATCTGTTTCTTACTTAAGTGTGTCAAAGTATATAGGAGATAATTTCTCATTTGGACTTGCTGGTTCGGTAAACAAAATTGATAAATATGTGTTATTTGCTCCAGGTTCTCTTGGTAGTGATTCACGTGGTTATTTAGTTACTAACCCTGGTGATTTAATGTATTATGGTGTTGATGCTACTATTAAATATAGCTTCATGAACTTAATTAAATCTAAAGTTATTGATCCGTCTTTGTCTGTTGGTGGGGGCTACACTTTCTTTGGCGATAGTAGCTACGGAACATTAAATCCAGGTGCAGGTTTAACATTTTGGTTTACTGAAAATGTAGGTTTAGAACTTGCAACTAGATACAAAAAATCTTTCGGAGAAAGAGAAGATGCAAACCAAACTCCAGATGCTCCATCACACTTTCAACATTCAGCTGGTCTAATCTTCAAATTTGGAGGTAAAGATACAGATGGTGACGGAATATTCGATAAAGATGATGCTTGTCCAGACGTTGCTGGTTTAAAAGAATTTAACGGATGTCCTGATACTGATGGAGACGGAATACAAGATAGTGCAGATTCTTGTCCAGATGTTGCTGGTTTAGCAGCATTGAATGGATGTCCTGATACTGATGGAGATGGTATAGCAGATAAAGATGATGAGTGTCCTAATGAGGCTGGTCCAGTTTCATTAAAAGGTTGTCCTGATACTGATGGAGATGGCGTAGCTGATAAAAATGACAAATGTCCAACTGTTGCAGGTCCAAGAGAAAATGCAGGTTGTCCTTGGCCTGATACTGACGGAGACGGAGTATTAGACAAAGATGATAAATGTCCACAAGTAAGAGGTACTGTAGCTAACCAAGGTTGTCCAGAAGTTACAGAAGAAGTAATGAAAACGTTAAACAATTACGGTAAAGTAATCTTGTTTGATTCTGGTAAATCTACTTTCCAACAAGGTACTTACACAGTGTTACAATCTATCACTGCAATCTTGAAAGAGTATCCAAACTCAAAATTCCAAATTGAAGGTCACTGTGATAGTGATGGTAGTAATGAACTAAACCAAACTTTATCTGAAAATAGAGCTCACGCAGTTGTAAATTATTTAATTGAAAACGGAATCGCTGAAGACAGATTAAAACATACAGGTTTTGGTGAAACTAAACCAATTGCATCTAACAAGACTGCAAAAGGAAAAGCAGAAAACAGAAGAGTTGAAATTTCTTTGATAAAAGAATAATTTTTCTCAAAAATATTTTTTAAAACGCCCCGATTTATCGGGGCGTTTTTTTTATTTTTATAAAATGATAAATTCTTCTTTTCTTGATAAGATCGCTTCTGTTATAATAGAAAATTATGCTAACAACCTTTATAATACGATTGTTGTTTTACCAAACAAACGCGCTAAAATATTTCTGATCGAAGCGTTAAAAAAGCAAGTTACCACAAATATACTTTCTCCCGAAATTATAAGTATCGAGGATTTTGTACAAAATATTGCAGGAATTAGGACAATAGACCCTATTGAGTTGCTTTTTGAATTTTACGAAGTTTACTTGTCTAATACTGATAAAGGCAGTCAACAATCCTTTGAGTTATTTGCCAATTGGGCCAAAACATTGCTACAGGATTTTAATGAAATTGACCGCTATTTATTAGATCCTTCTCACGTACTTTCCTATCTGAATGATATTGAAGATATCAAAAAATGGGGAATTGAAATCGAAAATAAAACCCCTTTATTAGAGAAATACATTGATTTTTGGAAGTTGTTACCCAATTATTATCAATCTTTTTATACTCATTTATTAAATAGAGGAATCGGCTATCAAGGTTTGATTTATCGGGAAGCAGTTAATAATTTAAATCATTTTTCGAGTTCGGTACAAGAGAAAAAATTTCTGTTTGCAGGCTTTAATGCGTTGAATGCAGCTGAAGAAAAAATCATTCAACACCTTATTGTTACTGATCAAGCTAAAATTTATTGGGATGCAGATCAAACGTTTCTTAACGATCCGTATCACGATGCGGGTTTGTTTGTAAGGCGATTTAAAGAAAACTGGAAACATTACAAATCAAATCCGTTTGAATGGATTGTAGATGATTTTTCACGATTGAAAAATATTCAAGTAATTGGTACACCCAAAACAATAGGTCAAGCTAAAATAGCTGGAAGTATTATTGATACTATGATCCTTGAATCCCGTAATTTAGGGATTGATGATAAGCTGGACAATGTAGCTGTGGTCCTAGGTGACGAGAATATGTTGGTTCCACTTTTATATTCGCTACCCGCTAGCGTTGGAGCTCTAAATATTACGATGGGATATTCCAGTAAGAATAATCCAGCACAGATTTTGATTGCTAAATTATTCAAAATGCACACGAATGCATTGACTAGAAATGCTAAAAGTTATGTGTTGTATTACAAAGATGTTTTAGATATTTTAACGCATCCATTAGTAGAACCGTATGCAAATGCGAATACACTTGTAAAAATCATCAATCAGAATAATTATACTTTTATTACGCATCAAAAAATAATGGAATTGAATGTAGTTCCGAGTGAACTGTTCCTTTTATTATTTAAAAAATGGGAAAAGGGATCGATTCCGGTATTAGAGACAATTTCTAAATTATTGCAAACTATAAAAGAAAATTTAAGCAACGATAACGAAGAAGAAAAAATCACTAAGGCTTTTGTTTTTGCCATTTTTAAAGTCATTAACAAACTAATTAATTACTATTCGAAACACACTCATATCGATAAAATTGATACGCTTTTTGCTATTTACAAGCAAGTAATCGATTTAGCCGAAGTTTCATTTGAAGGGGAACCATTGAACGGTTTGCAGATTATGGGAGTATTAGAAAGTCGTGTTTTGGATTTTGAAACCATTATTGTCACTTCTATGAATGAAGGAAAATTTCCTGCGGGTAAGTCTCAGAATTCGTTTATTCCGTATGATGTGAAACGCGAGTTAGGTTTGCCAACATTCAAAGAAAAAGATGCGATTTATACCTATCACTTCTATCATTTGTTGCAACGTGCCAAAAATATTTACTTGCTGTATAATACCGAAAGTGAAGGTCTGGACGCGGGCGAAAAGAGCCGATTTATAACGCAACTGGAAGTCGAAAAGCAAAAAAATCATACACTTTCGCATGAAATTTACAATGCAGTTTTACCCGAAACAGCCTATCAGCCTATGGTAATTCCAAAATCGGAAAGCGTAATGGTACGATTGAAAGAAATCGCCGAAAAAGGATTTTCTCCGTCGGCTTTGACAAGTTATATCCGTAATCCGATTCAGTTTTATTTCCAGAAAATATTACGCATCAGCGAAGTGGAAGAAGTAGAGGAAAATATAGCCTTGAATACCTTGGGAACTATTATTCACGAAACGTTGAAGGTTTTATACGAACCATTTATAGGTAAATTTATTTCAGAAAGTGCTATTTTAAATTGTTTCAAACAAATAGACGCTGAGGTTTTGAAACAATTCAAATTAGTTTACAAAGAAGGCGAAATCAAAAAAGGTCGAAATTTGTTGGCGTTTGAAGTAGCCAAACGTAATGTTTCGAATTTCCTAAAAGTGGAACTAGAAAGTATTAAGAACCGCGATGCAATAAAAATAATTGCTTTGGAACAAACTTTTGAGCGACTATTAAATCATCCTAATTTACCTTTTCCCGTATTGATAAAAGGAAATGTGGATCGTATAGAAGAGCGCAACGGAATCATTCGAATTATCGATTACAAAACTGGA
The DNA here is from genome assembly GCA_051990185.1 of Flavobacterium sp. DT2-2. Lineage (GTDB taxonomy): Bacteria > Bacteroidota > Bacteroidia > Flavobacteriales > Flavobacteriaceae > Flavobacterium. Next base: position 16,334 of record JAFCUE010000007.1, read on the forward strand.
AAAGTAGAAAAAGCTAGTGTCACTTTGAAATCGTGGAAAGGATTAACGGAAGATATTAAAAGCGATAAAATCATTCAGGTGCTCGCGTATGCTTATATGTATGAGAACGAAGCAAAAGGAAAGCCAATTGAAGCCGGAATTATTTCTTTCAAGAATTTAAAAGCGGGGTTTCTTCCATTTAATTTTAAAGTAGACAAAGAAATAAATTCGATTATAAATGAAGAAATTTTGAGTAATTATTTGGAACAAATGGTTCTTTTATTGAGCGAAATTTTAGATGAGACAATTCCTTTTGAAGAGAAGATAATTTAAAACAGCATTCACAATTAGAAAATTTGCGAACATATTCGAGTTTTACAAAAGTACTTTAACGATAAACGGGTCAATAAGTGTTTTGGCATGGGTTTTTGGTGGATTTGAAACCTTTAAATACGTGCTTATTATTTTTGGTTTCTTCATTAGCCTTTTGATAAAAGAAGTGAATGCTAAAAACGAATACCTATTTTATTACAACAATGGAATCTTAAAACTGGAGTTGTTTGTTTATGGTTTTCTACTGAATTTTGTTTTTTCGATGGTGCTGATTTTATTCATTAATCTAGTGCTGAAACTCGTATGAGTAAAAATATTTTAGAAGTAGACAGTGTTCAAAAACAATATGATGGGAAAATCATAGTTTCTGATGTGTATTTGAAATGCGAAACCGCAGACATTATTGGCGTTTTAGGACGAAATGGTTCTGGAAAATCTACTTTGTTAAAAATCATTTTCGGAATTGTTGCAGCCGATTTTAAATTTGTTCGGGTTGATGGTGCAGTGAAATCAAAAACCAGTGAGTTGCTAAACGAAATCAGTTATTTGCCTCAGGATAATTTTATTCCAAGTTCATTTTCGATAAAAAAGACGATTCAATTGTCTATTTCCAAAGATAAATTACAAGATTTTTATGCCGACGAAATGATTCAATTGATGCTAAACAAAAAAATAAAGCATTTGTCGGGGGGCGAATTACGGTATTTAGAAATTAAATTAATCCTGAATAACGCGTCAAAATTTGTTTTATTAGACGAGCCTTATAATGGTTTGTCGCCAATCATGATTGAAAAGATAAATGAATTAATCACTGCAATGTCCAGTGTAAAAGGCATCATTATCACGGATCATAATTATGAAAATGTGATTAAAGTCTCCACAAAACTTGCCTTGATGAAAGAAGGGAAATTACACCACTTAAAAGACAAAAGCGAATTGGTGGAAAAAGGGTATTTGAGATCAGGAATGATTTAAATGCTTTTGAAAAAAGCCAACAATACGGTTAATAATTGGTCTTGGTTTTCAATATGACTCATATGTCCGTCCGGAAAAGTGACCAGTTTCACTGCAGTGTTTTCGATTTGTTCTTTGGTTTCTTCGTAATTTAAAACAGGATCTTTTTCGCCCAGAATTAATAATTTTGGACAAGGTGTAAGATGCAGCAATACTTCCCGGTCTTGTCTTATTTTCATTCCTTCCAGTGAGGCAACGATTCCTTGAAGCGGTGTTTTTAAAGCTTCTTTTTTTACTTTTTCAATTTCTGACGAAAGTCTTTCTCGATTCGCTTCACTGAATAAATTAGCTATAGAAAGTGAAATAAAATTGACGAAAGATTGTTTCACGGCTATAATAGCGCGGTCCCGATTGATTTTTCGTTCGGCGCTGTCGGCTTTTGCGGTCGAGTTTAATAAAACCAATCCTTTTATGGTGTCGGGATATAATTCGGCGAAAGCCAATGCGATATATCCGCCCATAGAATGCCCAACAAAAATGGCTTTTCGGATGCGCAACTCAGCTAAAACTGCGTGAACAGCATCGGCATTATCTTCCATGGTTTGTACGTAACTCAAACATTCCGTTTCGCCATGTCCCAATAAATCAATAGTGATGACGCGATTTTTTTTAGCGAATTCCGAAATGTAAAAATCCCACATGCCTTTGTTTTCCAAGAAACCATGAAGCAAGACAATAGTGGCTCCTTTGCCGGTATCGGAATAGGAGATGTTGGTATTTTTAAAGAGAATTTGTTTCACTTTTAGTTTTTAGAGATTGCAAAATTAGGACTTTAATTTTTTTAAACCATGTAAGGCCTATAAGTTTTAGAATTGTTGTGGTGAATTATACTAAAAAGTATAAAAGTAAAATTGAAAAAATCTTTGAGAAGAATGATCAATGAAAAGGTTTTTTTAACTTTATAAGTTATTTTAGTCTTACTAATAAGTTGTCGCTCAGATTTAACACTAAATTATATTAAAACTCTAAATTTCTTTGCCACAGATTTCACAGATTAGCACAGATTATTTTATCAGTAACTTTTAAATCTTTAAAATCGGTGATAAAAACTCTTTTAATAATTGCGACAGTACATCATTCATGGTTAAATAACTTATGGGAAAAAAAATGGCTCCCATTTTTGAAAGCCGTTGTTGTATTTCCTGCAAGGTTTTTTTGAACCTTGTAGGTATTACTTAAAGTTGGGATTCACAATATTGGTAAAATTTAAAATCGCCTGTCGCCATTGAGTAGACTTCCTAAACCGCCCAATAAACTGCCTTCGTCTCTACCGCTTCCACCAGCTCTAGGTGCCGATGCAATGATTCTATCGGCCAGACGGCTGAAAGGTAAAGATTGTACGTAAACTGTTCCCGGACCACGAAGTGTGGCGTAAAATAATCCTTCGCCACCAAAAATGGAATTCTTGATTCCGCCAATAAACTCAATGTCATAATCAACGTCTTTGGTAAAACCTACGATACAACCGGTATCTACTTTTAGAATTTCGCCAGCGGCTAATTCTTTTGTGGCTAATGTTCCGCCGGTATGTACAAATGCAAGACCGTCGCCTTCTATTTTTTGCATGATGAAACCTTCACCACCAAATAAGCCAGTTCCTAATTTTTTAGAGAACTCGATTCCTACGGAAACACCTTTGGCAGCGCAAAGGAAAGAATCTTTCTGGCAAATGAATTTTCCACCAAATTGGGTTAAGTCAATTGGGATTATTTTCCCTGGATAAGGCGATGCGAATGAAACTTTGCTTTTAGTGCTGTTTTGATTGATGAATGCCGTCATGAAAAGACTTTCGCCAGTAAGTACTCTTTTTCCGGCGCTTAATAGTTTGCCGAATAATCCGTTTTCCTGCCCGGAACCGTCTCCAAAAATAGTTTCCATTTGGATATTATTGTCCATCATCATAAAACTTCCCGCTTCGGCAATTACAATTTCCTGTGGGTCCAGTTCTATTTCCACATATTGCATTTCCTCGCCGTAAATGTGGTAGTCTATTTCGTGTGTTTGCATGATTTGTATGTTTTAAGTTCTTTTTTTAGTTTTTTAGGAGTAAGTAATTATCATCTGCTACATGTAACAGTTTAAAGTGTAAGTCTTTGACTGGATTATAATGTAACAGTTTACAATTGTTTTAACAATTATGATCTTTTGAAAACGGTACGCACTTTTTAGCCCTGATGGCAGTGGTATCTCCCGATTTTAAAAAACAAGGCTTTTTAGGCGCAGTTTTTTTGATCGGGAATATAACGAACAGCAGGACGGATCGTGGTTTTGAAAATATAGTATTCTGCTCCCAAAAAAAACAGCCTAGATTGCGCTAGACTGCTTGTTATGGATATGTAACATGTGTTATGCGTTCATTAATTCTTCGATTTCATCGACTTCGATAGGGATGTTGCGCATCATGTTGAAGGGCTGTCCGCTTTCCTGAACGATGATGTTGTCCTCGAGACGAATCCCGAAACCTTCGGCAGGGATATAGATTCCTGGTTCTACAGTAAATACCATATTGGCTTGCATAGGCTCGGTCAAAATTCCGTAATCGTGCGTGTCCAATCCCATGTGGTGTGACGTTCCATGCATGAAATATTTTTTATAGGCAGGCCAATCGGGGTTTTCATTTTGCACATCGGCTTTGTCAATTAAACCCAAACCTAGCAATTCAGAAGTCATTAATTTCCCCACTTCGATATGGTATTGTTTCCAGAGTGTGCCCGTGGTCAACATTTTTGTTGCTTCGTTTTTGACATTCAGCACGGCATTGTACACTTCTTTTTGTCTCTTTGTGAAGCGGCCTGAAACCGGAATGGTACGCGACATATCGCTGGAATAATTAGCATATTCAGCGGCGACATCCAGCAAAATTAAATCACCAGCTTTGCATTGTTGGTTGTTTTCAATATAATGTAGCACATTGGCATTGTTTCCAGAGGCAATAATTGGGGTATAGGCAAAACCGCGAGAGCGATTACGAATGAATTCATGAATGAATTCGGCTTCGATTTCATATTCTGTTACGTTCGGTTTTACAAAAGGTAATATGCGTCTAAAACCAAGTTCGGTAATGTTGCAGGCTTTTTGAATTAAGTCTAACTCTTCGGTTTCTTTTACCGAACGAAGGCGTTGCAATATCGGGTTACTTTTGGCGACAGCATGTGCTGGATATTTATCTTTCCACCATTTTACAAAACGGGCTTCACGGGTTTCCGTTTCTACGGTGGCGCGATAATGCTCATTAGTATTGATATAAATAGTATCACAATGCGTCATCATTTCGAATAAAACTTTTTCGAAATCTTGCAGCCAGTAAACCGTTTTAATTCCGGTTACTTCGTATGCGCGTTCTTTTGTCAATTTTTCTCCTTCCCAAATGGCAATGTGTTCGTTGGTTTCTTTCAAGAAAATCATTTCTCGTTGATGCTCATACGGTGCGTCTGGAAAAAGCAATAAAATGCTTTCTTCCTGATCTACTCCGCTTAAGTAAAAGATATCGCGGTGTTGTGCAAATGGCAACGTACTGTCTGCCGATACGGGATAAATATCATTGGAGTTAAAAACAGCAACGCTATTTGGTTTCATTTGCGCCGTGAATTTGGCTCTGTTTTTTATAAATAAATTGCGGTCAATTTGATGGTATTTCATGTATAGTTTTTTTTATTTTTTTATTGTAAAATGCAATCATCAAGCTAGTTTTTAGTAATAAATAGTATTGATATGATACAATTATCAGAAATAGTAATGATTATTCAAAAATACTAACTTTGAAAGGAACGCGTGTTAATTCGGGTATAAAATTTTTGGATACGTGTTTTTATCCTTAAATTTCCACTTCAAAATTGCTACTTATGAAAAAACCAATACTCTTAGCCGCTCTAATTATACAAACTGTCTCTTGGGCGCAGGTTTCCACCGCAACGATGCAACAAAGTTTGGAAGCTAAAAAACAATTAAAAAATCAATCGCTATTTCAAAAGGTTACACTGGAAAACGTGGGTCCAACAGTAATGAGTGGACGCGTGGTTGATGTGGCAGTAAATCCTGAAAACCCAACTGAATTTTACGTAGGATATGCTTCGGGAGGATTATGGTATACCAATAATAATGGAATGAGTTTTTCAGCTATTATGGATACGGCACCTACCCAAAATATAGGTGATATCGCAGTAGACTGGAAAACGGGTACAATTTGGGTTGGAACCGGAGAGGTGAATTCTTCGCGATCCTCTTATGCGGGAATTGGAATTTTAAAATCAGAAGATAAAGGGAAAACCTGGCAAAATATGGGGTTGCAGGACAGCCATCATATTAGTAGAATACTTTTAAATCCTACTAATCCAAATGAAATTGTAGTAGGCGTAGTAGGGCATTTGTATTCAAAAAATGAGGAACGTGGTGTTTATAGAACAACTGATGGCGGTAAATCGTGGAATAAAACATTGTTCTTAGACAACGAAACTGGGATTATCGATGTAGCTGTTTCGCCAAAAAATTTCAATATTCAATATGCAGCGGCTTGGAGTAAAAATAGAAAAGCTTGGGATTTTAAAGGTAGTGGTGCTGCATCTGGCATTTATAAAAGTGAAGATGCGGGAGTAACTTGGAAACTTTTTTCTACTGCTGACAGCGGATTTCCAATTGGTGAAGGCGTTGGGCGAATTGGTTTAGCGGTCTATGATGATACTACGGTTTATGCCATTTTAGACAATCAATTTAAAAGGCCTCTTGATACTAAAAAAAGTAGTTCCTTAACGACTGCTTTTGCCGTGCCGGGTGACGAATTCTTACAGCTGCCTAATAAAAGTTTGAACTCTATTTTAAAGAATTTTGGTTTAACCGAAAAGTATCGAGCCGAAAATATTAAACATTGGGTACAAAACGGATATTTGCAACCTAGTGAGGCAGGAAAGTTGGTGGTGGAATCCATTAGCAGTTTAGCCGATGCAGAGGTAATTGGGGCGGAAGTTTATAAAACTACCAACGGAGGCGCAAAATGGACCAAAACACATACTGGATTTATAGATGATTTCTTTTATTCCTACGGGTATTATTTCAGTTCAATTTCAGTAGATCCAAGTAATGCAGATAAAATTTATTTATCAGGTGTACCGGTTATCAAATCAGATGATGGCGGAAAAACATTTAAATCTATTAGTGAAGAAAATGTGCATTCTGATCATCATATTGTTTGGGTGAATCCTAATAAATCAGGACATTTGATTAATGGAAACGACGGTGGTTTGAATATTTCTTATGACGATGGAGCCCACTGGTTTAAAGGTAATTCACATGGAGTAAGCCAGTTTTATGCAGTCAATGTAGATGAGCAAGAACCCTATAATATTTACGGTGGTATGCAAGACAATGGCGTTTGGGTAGGTCCGAGCACCTATAAATTTTCTTCTGATTGGCTTCAAGATGGGAAGTATCCTTATGAAAATTTAATGGGAGGTGACGGAATGCAAATTCAAATTGACAAGCGCAACCCAAATATTGTTTTCACAGGTTTTCAGTTTGGAAATTACTATCGAATTGATCGTGCCACCAACAAACGCGAATACGTTTCTCCAAAGTCGAAAAAAGATGAAAAACCATTCCGTTTCAATTGGCAAACACCTATTTTATTGTCTTCCCACAATCAAGATATTTTGTATATGGGATCTAATTTTTTACATCGTTCCATGAATCAAGGACAAACGTGGACAGCTATTTCACCTGATTTGACTAATGGAAGCAAGGAAGGTAATGTTGCTTTTGGAACCATTGCCACAGTAAGTGAAAGCCAATTGCAATTTGGTTTACTGTACACGGGAAGTGACGATGGTTTGATTTATGTTTCTAAAGATGGCGGTGCAAGTTGGAATAAAATCTCGACTAATTTACCGCAAAACTTATGGGTTTCAAGAGTAGCAGCTTCTACGCACAAAAAGGAGCGCGTATATGTTACTTTAAACGGATACCGAAATGATGATTTTACTAATTACGTTTACATGTCAGATGATTATGGACAAACTTGGACCAGTATTGCTGGGAATGTACCAGTAAGTCCAGTAAATGTTATTGCTGAAGACAATATAAATGAAAATATCTTGTATTTAGGAACAGATAACGGCTTGTATGTTTCTTTGAACAGAGGAAAAAGTTGGGATGATTTTTCTAATGGTATGCCAAATGTAGCGGTTCATGATGTAGTGATTCAAAAGAAAGCGAGAGACTTAGTCGTAGGTACACATGGTCGATCCATTTATAAAGTCAATTTGGAACACATGCAGCAGTTGACGGACAAAGTGGTAGCAGAAAACGTGCATATTTTTGAAGTAAATAAAATTAAAAAATCCAAAGATTGGGGAAATAGTTGGAGTTCGTGGGCTAAAGCTACTGATCCAAAAGCCACTATTTGGTTTTATTCCAATACTAATTCAGAAGTAGTACTTCAAGTAGAGAATAGTCTTAAGGAAGTAATTTTATCTCAAAAAGTACAAGCAGTAAAAGGATTGAACAAATATGTGTATGACTTAGCGGTACCAAAAGAGATTGTAGAAAAAGCTGTAGCCAAAGACAAAAAATTAAAATGGGAAGCGGCAAAAAATGGAAAGTATTACCTTCCGGTTTCTATAAATAAAATCAGCATTCAAAAAGGAAAAGAGAAAGTGGTTACTGATCTTGAAATAATTGAATCGAAGTAAATATCTTTATTTTATAAAAACAAAAAAACACGATTCCATTTGAAATCGTGTTTTTTTTTGTTCTTGATTATTTATTTAAAACTGTGAAGTTTCAGTAGAGTCTTTCATCGCTGTTGTAGAAGATTTTCCAATTGTCACAGTGTTTTGTACCGCATCAAAATAAGATGTTCCAACAAAACCTTGGTGTTTTACGGCTTTGAATCCGTGTTTTTGCAATGCAAATTCTCTTTCTTGTAATTCAGAATAGCCAGCCATTCCTCTTTCTTTATACGCTTTAGACAATTCGAACATACTTGTATTTAACGCGTGAAATCCAGCTAAAGTGATGAATTGAAACTTGTAGCCTAATGCAGCAAGATCTTCTCTAAATGTTTCCATCTCGGCAACTGATAATTTTGCAGCCCAGTTGAAAGAGGGTGAACAGTTGTAAGCCAACATTTTTCCTGGAAATTTTGCGTGAATTCCTTCAGCAAATTTTCTTGCGTAATCAAGATCCGGATTGCTGGTTTCCATCCAAATCAAATCGGCGTACGGTGCGTAACTCAATCCTCTATCAATGCCTTGTTCTACACCACAATTCACATAGAAAAATCCTTCTCCCGTTTTTTCTCCTGTGATGAATTTTGCATCTCTTGGATCAATGTCGCTAGTTAGTAAGTTGGCAGCATCAGCATCGGTTCGGGCAACCACAATGGTAGGTGTTCCCATAACGTCAGCGGCTAAGCGGGCTGCAATTAGTTTATTTATGGCTTCTTGCGTAGGAACCAATACTTTTCCGCCAAGGTGTCCGCATTTTTTTGCAGAACTCAATTGGTCTTCAAAGTGAACTCCGGCAGCTCCTGCTTCAATCATCGCCTTCATTAATTCAAAAGCGTTTAGGTTTCCACCAAAACCTGCCTCGGCATCGGCCACAATAGGAACTAAGTAGTCTTTTTTGTCTGCAGTTCCGTTTACTACCTGTATTTGATCTGCACGTAAAAGTGCATTGTTAATTCGTTTTACTACTAATGGAACGCTGTTAGCAGGATATAAAGATTGGTCAGGATACATTTCGCCAGCAACATTTGCGTCAGCTGCAACTTGCCAACCGCTCAAATAAATGGCGTCTAATCCTGCTTCCACTTCTTGAATGGCTTGGTTTCCAGTTAGTGCGCCAAGTCCAGCCACAAAATCCTGAGAATTTAGTTTGCTCCACAAGTTATTAGCTCCAATTCTGGCGACACTGTGTTCAATTTGATACGATCCTTGTAATTTCACCACTTCTTCAGCAGTATAAGGACGCTCGATGCCGTTCCATCTTGGGTTTGTAATCCAGTCGGTAACTAATTCTTGAATTCTTGTTTCAGTAGTTTTCATAGTATTTGTAATAGTTAAAGGGTGTTTAATAATTTTATATTGATGCTAATTGTATTGTAATTGCTATTGATTTTAAATGTATTTGTATCCGGGAAGGGTTAAAAATTCGATGAAGGTGTCGTTTACAACTAGCTCGTCCAATAATTGTTCTGCTAGTCTGTATTTTTGTTTTTCATGATTTTCATCCCCAACTAAATTTCTGATTTTTTCAAATTCCTCCATGGCTAAGCGATGGTAATAACTTTCATTTAATATTTTTCCATCGTCTAAAATCACTTTGTTTTGGAGCCACTGCCACAATTGCGATCTTGAAATCTCAGCCGTAGCGGCATCTTCCATTAAGTTGTGTAAAGCTGCTGCACCTTGGCCGTTGAGCCATGAAGCAAGGTATAAAACAGATATGCTGATGTTTTTTCGAACACCTTCCACGGTAATAGTTCCTTTTGGGGTTTCTAGTAAGTCCTGTTCCGTAACTTTTATATCTTCCCGTTTTACGTGAATTTGATTTTTGTTGGGCATGTGCTGGTCAAATACGTTCATGGCAAGTGCAACTAAATCGGGATGCGCCACCCAGGTGCCATCATGACCATTTTTTACCTCACGTTCTTTATCGGCAATTACTTTATTGAAAGCAATAGTATTAGCGGCTTCGTCATTTTTTATCGGAATCTGAGCTGCCATACCACCTATTGCGTGAATGCAACGTTTGTGACATCTTTGAATCACCAGCTGGGAATAAGCACTCATAAAAGGTGAAGTCATGGTCACTTGGTCGCGGTTAGGAACTATAAATGCGGGATTGTTTCGTAATTTTTTGATGTAAGAGAAGATATAATCCCATCTTCCGCAGTTCAAACCAACAATATGATCCCTTAGCTCATAAATGATTTCGTCCAATTGAAAACTAGCCGTTATCGTTTCGATTAGAACGGTGGCTTTGAACGTCCCATTTTGTTCGCCCAAATAATCCTGTGCAAATTCAAACACTTCATTCCACCATCTTGCTTCTAAATAATGCTCGAGTTTGGGCAAATAAAAGTAAGGTGCCGTACCATTTTTAGTTAGTTCTAAGTGATTGTGAAACGCGTACAAGCCAAAATCAACCAGAGAACCTGAAAGGGGTTGACCATTAACAAGTATATTTTTTTCAGATAAATGCAAACCTCTTGGGCGCACGAGCAGCACTGCAGTTTTATCTTTTAAGCTGTATTTTTTATTTTTTACAGTATCCTCCAGGCTTATGGTTTTGTTTACGGCGTCTTTTAAATTTTGTTGTCCCGTCATTAAATTGTTCCATGTAGGTGACGTGCTGTCTTCAAAATCAGCCATGAAGGTTTTTGCTCCAGAATTAAGTGCATTAATAACCATTTTTCGATCTACAGGACCAGTTATTTCTACTCTTCGATCCAATAAATCGGTCGGAATGGCTGCAGCACGCCAATTACTTTCTCTGATGTTTTTAGTTTCAGCAGGAAAAGTGGGCAATGCACCTGCATCAAATAAAGTTTGTTGCTTTTTTCGATTTTCTAAAAGGACAAGTCGCTGTGGATTGAAATTTTCATGAAGTAAAGACAAGAAAGTCATTGCTTCGTCAGTTAAGATTTCCGGGTAACGTTCCGTAGTTTCTTCTAAGAAATTTAACAAATTATCCGAATATACTTCTTTGAAATTCATGATTTAACTTATTTAATGGAACACTAATTAGCTTTTGATAGGAATATGTAATAATTCAACACTGCAATATTACAAAAAGTTTTTTACAAAACAAGCGAACGTACGCTAAATATTAAAAATAAATTTTTTGACGTCATTTTTTTTTGATGTATCTTTGAAATATGAACATAGAAAAGGATTATATCAAGCTGATTTTTGGACTGAAACTTAAGCAGGCGCGTACTAATAAAAATTTGTCCTTATTTGGCTTAGCCAAAATCACCGACTTGTCAAAATCGTATTTAAACGAAATTGAAAAAGGGAAAAAGTATCCCAAAACAGATAAAATCATTCTGCTTTCTGAAAAATTGGAGGTTTCATATGATAGCATGGTGTCCTTAAAGCTGGATAATAATTTGGCGCCGATTGGTGAAATTTTAAAATCGGGTATTCTCAAAGAGATTCCGTTGGATCTTTTTGGCATACAGGAAAATGATTTGATTGATATTATAGCAAATGCTCCTGCAAAAGTCAATGCGTTTATCAGTACCATTATTGAAATTGCACAACATTACAACTTGACAAGAGAGAGTTTCTTTTTGGCTTCTTTGCGATCGTATCAAGAAGCGCACACCAACTATTTTGAAGATTTAGAACAAAAAGTTATACAGTTTTTCCAATCGTTTCATGTCAATATGGAGGTTCAAATTTCTATTGAAGAACTGACCGCTATTTTAATAGAAGAATACGGTTATACGATCGAAGAATTAGTTTTTTCGGAACAAGATCAACTGGGCGATTTGCGATCTATTTTTGTTCCAAAAAGCAAAACGCTACTGCTGTCAAAAGATATAGACGAGCCACAAAAGGCGTTTATATTAGCCAAAGAAATTGCCTATAATTATCTCGAAATCAAAGAACGGTTGTATACGTTCAGTTGGATTAAGTTTGATAACTTTGATCAGGTTCTTAATAATTTTTACGCTTCGTATTTTGCAGGTGCCTTGCTTATTCCGCGACAAAAATTAATAGATGAACTCAATATTTTTCTGTCGAAATCGGATTCAAAACCACAGGAAATGGTGGCCTTGATGAGTAGTTTTAAAGTGTCGCCTGAATCTTTTTACCAAAGACTGACAAATATTTTACCTAAAGATTTTCAGTTAAAAAATCTCTTTTTTCTGCGCTTGTCACATCAAATAGGAACCGATACGTATCAGATAAAAAAAGAGTTACACATTACCAATCAGCAAGAACCGCATGCGAACGAGATGAATGAGCATTACTGTCGCCGATGGGTTTCTATACGTACTATTGAGGAGTCTTTGAGGCAGCAGAAAAGTCATTTTTTTGATGCGCAAATTTCCAGTTATGAAAATAGTAAAAATGAATATTTGGTCTTTTCATCCGCTACGCCTGATCCTTTCAAAACCAATTGTATTCGCAGTATCTCAGTAGGGATTTTGATTACGCCTGGAATGAAAAAGAAATTTAAATTTATGGAGAATAGTTCCTTACAGAAGCAAGTTGTAGGTGTTACCTGCGAGACGTGTGCGGTTAAGGATTGTTTGGAGAGAGCTTCGCCACCCATTCATTTAGAGCAAAAAATGCGCAACGAAAACACAGCATTGATCGTGGAGCAGTATGTGAAAAAGTTCAGCTAGTTGAGCAATAATCTTAACTCGTACAATTAGGCACAAATACGATTGAAATTTTTGATACTCAAGTTCAAAATAGTACAAATGGATTCAATAGTGAATGATAACCAGTAGCAATTGAGTTCAAAATTTCAATTTAAACATAATTTATAAATCCAATCGCTTTTCAAAAGGAATGGCCTTGCTTTAAATTTTTATAGAATTTTGTGTTTTTTGATAGAGTATTTTAGTGCCTTAAATGATATAATTTTTTTTGCAAAAGACATGAATCTAATTAATTGAATAAATATTTAATTAGCATTTAGCAGATGCTTTATAAATTTAAATCGATCATTCATTGCTTTATAAATTTTAAGTTTTTCTTTTTTGTTTAATCGTTTTTTAGCCGATATAAATTTTTTGATTGTATTTTAAGGATTTCTTGTTTAAAACACTTTAAAACCATTATAAATAACAGCGAAAAGGTTGTAGTTACTGTCTAATTGACTTATTTTTGTGTAATTTTTTAAAACAAACTATCTAAATCTTATGGCAAAATCTGCATTATTGAAATCGTCAATAGCAAAAAAAGTAGCTATGGCACTTTCAGGACTTTTTTTGATGTTGTTTCTAGCACAGCACTTTTTTATCAATATGACATCGGTTTTCAGTGCCGATACCTTTAACTCTATATCTCATTTCATGGGGAATAATCCTGTGGTTCAGTTTGTTATTCAACCTATTCTAATTGTTGGAGTTATTTTTCACTTCATCATGGGTTTTGTTCTAGATTTTAAAAACCGCGCTGCGAGACCAATTAAGTACGTAAAGAATAATGGGGCTGCGAGTTCTCCTTGGGCTTCAAGAAATATGATTGTTTCAGGTTCAGTTGTTTTGGCATTTTTGGCATTGCATTTTTACGATTTTTGGGTTCCAGAAATGGTGTATAAGTATGTTGATGCTAGTCCGTTGAATGAAACAAGATATTTTCATGAGTTAGCTGAAAAATTTGAAAGTCCAATTCGTACCGGATTATATTCCCTATCATTTCTATTATTATCATTGCACTTGTGGCACGGGTTCAGTTCTTCTTTTCAATCCGTTGGGTTTAATAATAAGTATTCAAGATCATTAAAAGGTTTCGGATATGCTTTTGCAATCGTAGTTCCTTTTGGGTTCATTTTTATTGCATTATTTCATCATTTTAATCATTAATATTAAATTATAAATGGCATTAGATTCAAAAATTCCAGCTGGTCCAATAGCGGACAAGTGGACAAATTATAAAGATCATATTAATTTAGTAAATCCAGCTAACAAGCGTAATATTGATATTATTGTTGTTGGTACAGGTCTTGCAGGTAGCTCTGCGGCTGCAACCTTAGCTGAATTAGGATATAACGTAAAATCATTTTGCTTTCAAGATTCACCTCGTCGTGCGCACTCTATTGCTGCACAAGGGGGAATTAATGCTGCAAAAAATTATCAAGGAGATGGCGATTCAACTTTCCGGTTGTTTTATGATACTGTAAAAGGAGGAGATTACCGCTCTAGAGAAGCTAATGTGCACAGACTTGCTGAGGTCTCTGTAAATATCATTGACCAATGCGTTATGCAAGGTGTGCCATTGGCACGTGAATACGGTGGGCTACTTGATAACCGTTCTTTTGGAGGGACTTTGGTAGCGAGAACTTTTTATGCCAAAGGACAAACGGGACAACAATTATTACTAGGGGCCTATTCTGCAATGAACCGTCAGATCGGTCGTGGAAAAATTAAATCATATACCCGTCATGAAATGCAGGATTTAGTTCTTGTTGACGGAAAAGCAAGAGGAATTATTGCCCGTAATATGGTTACAGGAGAGTTAGAAAGGCATTCAGCTCATGCTGTTGTAATTGCCTCTGGAGGATATGGAAATGTATTTTTCTTATCGACCTATGCGATGGGTAGTAATGTAACTGCTGCTTGGAAAATCCATAAAAAAGGAGCTTTTTTTGCCAATCCTTGCTACACACAAATACACCCTACTTGTATCCCGGTTTCAGGAGATCACCAATCTAAATTGACATTGATGTCAGAGTCCTTGCGTAATGACGGACGTATTTGGGTTCCTGCAAAACTAGAAGATGCACAAGCGATTCGTGAAGGGAAAAAGAAACCAACAGATTTGTCTGAAGCAGAAAGGGATTATTATTTAGAAAGACGTTACCCTGCTTTTGGTAATTTAGTTCCTAGAGATATTGCTTCTCGTGCTGCTAAGGAAAGATGTGATGCTGGTTTTGGTGTTAATAAAACGGGTGAAGCAGTTTACTTAGATTTTGCAGCGGCAATTGAACGTTACGGAAAAGAGCAAGCGTATGTAAAAGGTTTAGATGCAAATGATACTGCATTAATAACTAAATTAGGTGCTGCGACTGTTGCTAACAAATATGGGAATTTATTCCAAATGTATGAGAAAATCGTAGACGAAGATCCATACGTTACCCCAATGATGATTTACCCTGCAGTTCACTATACCATGGGAGGAACTTGGGTTGATTATAACTTACAAACTACAATTCCTGGATGTTTCTCTATTGGAGAGTCTAATTTCTCTGATCATGGAGCAAATAGACTAGGAGCTTCTGCATTAATGCAAGGTTTAGCTGATGGTTATTTTGTATTGCCTTATACAATAGGTGATTACTTAGCTCCAGATATTAAAACGGGTAAAATCTCAACAGACTTACCTGAATTTGAAGAAGCAGAGAAAAATGTAAAAGCGCGTATTGACAAGTTTATAAATAATAACGGTACGCATTCTGTAGATTATTTCCATAAGAAGTTAGGAAAAATCATGTGGAACAAAGTAGGTATGGCCCGTAATGCTAAAGGATTAACAGAAGCAATCGAGGAAATTGCAGCCTTAAGAGAAGAGTTTTACAAAGACGTAAAAGTACCAGGTGATGCCAAAAGTTTTAATCAAGAATTAGATAAAGCAGGTCGCGTTGCTGATTTCTTAGAACTAGGTGAATTGTTTGCAAAAGATGCCTTACATCGTAATGAATCTTGTGGCGGACACTTCCGTGAGGAGTACCAATCTGAAGATGGTGAAGCACAACGAGATGATGAAAATTTTGCTTACGTTGCTGCTTGGGAGTACGTTGGTAAGCCAAGCGAAGCCGTTCTGCACAAAGAGCCACTCGTGTATGAAAATGTTAAACTAGTAACGCGTAGTTATAAATAGGAATCAGTCCTAGGGCAACAAGAAGGTTTGCTTCTTCCAAAAGCTCTTAGACTTTCAAACGAAAGAAAATATGAAACTTACATTAAAAATATGGCGTCAAGCCAACGCCAAAGCAGAAGGTAAAATCGTTGAATATCCAGTAGATGGAATCGAAGAGGATATGTCTTTTCTTGAAATGTTAGATGTTTTAAACGAAGGTTTAATCAACAAGGGAGATCTTCCGGTATCTTTTGACCACGATTGTCGCGAAGGAATTTGCGGTTCTTGCTCGTTGTACATCAACGGTGAGGCGCACGGTCCAGACAGACGCGTACCTACTTGTCAGTTGCACATGAGAATGTTCAAGGATGGAGATACCATTTTTATAGAGCCTTTTAGAGCAAAAGCGTTTCCAGTAATCAAAGATTTAGTGGTAGACAGAAGTGCATTTGATAGAATTCAGCAAGCAGGTGGTTTTGTTTCCATCAACACCTCAGGAAATCCGACTGATGCAAATGCGATTCCAATCCCTAAACACGATGCTGATAGAGCATTTGATGCTGCTACCTGTATAGGTTGTGGCGCTTGCGTGGCTAGTTGTAAAAACTCATCTGCTATGCTTTTTGTGTCTGCAAAAGTTTCGCAATACGCTTTATTACCGCAAGGTAAAGTAGAAGCTACAGATCGTGTATTGAATATGGTTGCACAAATGGATACAGAAGGTTTTGGTAATTGTACTAATACTGGAGCCTGTGAAGTAGAATGTCCAAAAGGAATTTCTTTAGAGAATATTGCCAGAATGAATAGAGAATATTTATCTGCAAGTTTAAAAGGATAAAACTTAGAAATAGATTTTTAAAAAAACGCATTCATTGATTTGAATGCTTTTTTTGTTTTTGGAGGTGTCTTTTTCTCTGCGAAAAGCCTAGAAAAAGTCGGGCTATCCGTTGCAATCTTTTATTTCATTACATTTCATAAAAGGATTTTCACTACTATCCCTCACCCAAAAGTAAACTGCGGTTGTAATTCTATTTTAATTTTCAAAATGTTGCAAAAATGAGTTTCAGTATTAGTCGCTTTTTTTACCTTTATAAAAACAAATAATAATGAAAGTATCCTTAATTCAATCGGTTCTAGTTTGGGAAAATCCTGTGGCAAATAGAAACCATTTTGAACAAAAAATCAACGCAATTCCCCATGACGTAGATTTAATAGTGCTCCCAGAAATGTTTACCAGCGGGTTCACCATGAACCCTACAGCAGTTGCCGAAACGATGCAGGGCGAAACGGTTACTTGGCTTCAAACTTTGGCAAAAGCCAGAAACTGTGCCATAACTGGAAGCTTGGTTATTGCAGAAAACGACACGTTTTATAACCGATTGGTTTTTGTATTTCCATCAGGAGAAATTCAGCATTACGATAAAAGACATTTGTTTACGCTTTCTGGTGAAGATAAGGCATACACGCGGGGCAATCAAAAAATTATTATCAAATATAAGGGTTGGAAAATTTGCCCACTGATTTGCTATGATTTACGTTTTCCAGCATTTTCAAGATATGCCGATGATTATGACCTATTGATTTATGTTGCAAGTTGGCCAAAAGTGAGAACTAATGCTTGGGATGCTTTACTAAAAGCCCGCGCCATTGAAAACATGAGTTATAGCATTGGAGTCAATAGATTGGGGACTGATGAAAATGGGTACGAATATATTGGTCATACACAAGCAGTTGATTTTCTAGGTAACTATGTATTAGAACCAAAAGAATCTGAAGGCAGTTTTTCAGTGGTGTTAGACAAGCAAGTCATGCTTGAAACCAGGCAGAAATTAGGTTTTTTGAACGATCGAGATGTTTTTGAAGTCCAGATGGATTAATTTTTATTTACTTTTTGTGTCTTTCTTTTTAGGTTCGGGCAGATATGGTATGCTCAAATCAAAAATTTGATTGACATCCCAATTGGCTCGAACCTCGATTTCCTTAGAAAAATAGATAACTTCCTCTGCCTGAAGCTTCTCTAAATAGTTACCTGAATCCCATTCTTTATTTTTGTTGGTATCATAAATAGCGCGTAAGCTGTATAGTGCAGGATCAATCAGGTTAAAGTTTAATGTAGTTTTTTCTTCGGTAAATTCACTGGCTAAAACATCGCCTTTTTCATTTGTAAGTTCAATGATTATAGGAAATTGCTTGGCATTTGCCAATACAACGGTAAGGTTTCCGTAATCTTCGACAGGTTTGGTATTTAGTTTGAAATTGAGCGTGTCATTTGATTTTTCAAAAAAATCAGTTAAAGCTCCTGGTAATATTCGGATCGTATAATTATCTGAAGGTTCTTTTTTGAAATCAAAGTATAGTTTTTGATTAAAATCATCGTATTCTGTTGTAAAAGGAATAGCTGTTTTAGCTTTATTTAGCACGCTTATTTTTGAATTTTCGACGCTTAGTAAAGGTGTAGAGCTTTCTAAGGTAAAACGCTCTCTAAATTTTAAATCAATCGCTTGTGAAGCAACGAGGCGTAAAGTGTCCTTTTTTTGATCTTTGATTTTAAAGGTGAAATTAGCTTCGTATTTTTCTTTGGCTACAGCCAAACGCAACGAATCTGTTTTGATGGGTTTATACCAAATTTGAAGTGAATCTTTTTTTGGAAATTTAGTTACTACATGTGTCAAAACTTCGTTTCCATTTTTTAAAATTGTTTTTGGTCTATCGGTTCTAATGGTTAATTTACCTTCAAAACCCATCAATAAACGATTTCCGGATGCTTGATTTGGTTTAAAAGTTTTAAACGGCTGTTTTTCTTTGAACAATTCTAATTCGTAAACCGTATCATTCGGAATGGTAATTAGCTCTTTGCTAAACCCAATTTTATCTGTTTTTGGATTGTATTTATTGTTGCTATTGTAGTCTTTAAGGGCTACCAGAAGGTATTTTCCTGCTTTTAAATTCTCTAAACGAAAAGTCTTTAAACTATCTAACGTATTGGTTACATATTTTGGAGTCTGATTATATACAATAGAATCGGTAAAAGTGTCATTTACTTCATACAACAGGACTGAAACAAATGATTCTACCTCTTTGTCATAAGCGCTTTTTACTTTGCCGCTAAGGCTTAAGGAGTCAATATAATTGCCAGTGGAAAACACATACTTAAATTGATTGAATGGATTTCCTTCGTTATTGTCAGCTATGCTTTGCCCAAAATTAAAGCTATACGTGGTGTTGGGCTGCAAGGTGTCTTTAATTTTTATAGTAATTGTTTTGGTTGGAGTTGTGGGTAGAATTAAGGGTTCATATTTCATTGGGGGTGAAATAATCAATTGCTTGTTCAGATTTTTGAGTTTAATGTTTTCGTCAAAAACTAATTTAATTTCGTTGCCTTTAAAGTTTTTACTAAAATTTTCTGGGAAGCTAGCTTTCAAAACAGGTGCAATGGTATCTTTTAGACCACCATTGATGGAGCCTCTTTTTGCGCATCCAATGGTTATTAACAGCAACAGTAAAAAGGTATATTTTATATTGTTTTTCAACATATCAAATCAAAATTAGAATTTACAAAATAACAATTATAATTCATGCAATTGAAACTTTTTATAGATTTATTATTAGCGATTTAATTTTGCTTACTTTTTTAGCTTGCTTTTCTTTTTGTGTTTTATAATGTTTAATTTTACATCAAATGAGTCTTGTCGTGACTGGTTTGTTGTTTGAATTTAATCCATCGTAAAATAGATAGTATTAATAATGAGAAAAATAGAACACATAGGAATTGCTGTTAAGGATTTGGAAATTTCGAATGTCATTTTCGAAAAACTTTTTGGCGCTCCTGCATATAAATTTGAAGAGGTAGCAAGCGAGGGAGTAACCACGTCTTTTTTTAAGAGCGGACCTAATAAAATTGAGCTCCTTGCCGCAACCAATCCAGAAAGTCCCATTGCTAAGTTTATCGAAAAAAAGGGAGAGGGAATTCACCATATCGCTTTTGATGTAGAAGATATTGTTGCTGAAATAGCGCGTTTGCAAAAAGAAGGGTTTGTTGTTTTAAATGAAAATCCAAAAAAAGGCGCTGATAATAAGTTAGTTGCATTTTTGCATCCAAAAAGTACAAATGGTGTTTTGATAGAGTTGTGTCAGGAAATAAAATAATTTAGTGTTTCACGAGAGGATAGTATTCTAATTTTCAGTTAGTTTCTTTTTAAAATAAAGTAATAATTAAACTATATTCAAATCTAAGTCGAAAATATTTGGAGCAAATGAAAAATAGTAGTAATATTGCACACTCTAAACCGGTCCTATAGCTCAGCTGGTTAGAGCACCTGACTCATAATCAGGTGGTCCCTGGTTCGAGCCCAGGTGGGACCACTTCCAAATTTTGTAAAGCCTTGAAAATCAGTTAGATTTTTGAGGCTTTTTTTGTTAAGCTAAAACATATGCTCAAACTCCCTCCGAAAGTCTTGCCATTATTGACATTGTTAAAAGAAATTCCTACTACAAAATTAATTTTGAAATGATTTTGTTAGAAGCGAATCTCATAACTAATTTTACATTTTAGCTTTGTCTTTACTTGTTTCTAAAGAGATTGAAAATGTTTCCATTTTCGTCAATCAATAAAATTTTACTTAAATTCGCTTCAGAAACTTAAGTAGTCTCTTTGAAAGTCCTCAATATGCCAAAGTACGATAGAATTAAATTAGAAATAACAGATTTATCTCTTAAGAGTGCTTCAATGGTTTTTGAGTTTCTTGATACTTGTTTAGAAAGCGAAGAGCTAAATGTTACTTATTTTAAAAATAATATTGACAATTATAGCATAGCTGAAAACCACTTTATTTTTCACTATGCAAAACAATATTTTTCAAGTTCTCAGAGAAGTTATTTGAATAGATGGATGGATAATCGACTGGGGAAAGATTATCAAGTACAACAATCGTCAAAATATGCTTCTAAAATATTTGAAGGAGCAGAGGAAATACTTGATTACGTTCGTTTAAATGAAAAAAGGGTTGAAAGACAATATAAAGTTTTTAAGAAAAAGGATTTATACATCTATGTAAAATCTAATCCAATTAATTATAGAATTCCTCTTTACTTCAAAAATAAGACAGAAAAAAAAATTATAGAGAGATTGTTTGTCAAAGAAATCAGCTTAGAGAGTTTTAAAATGGAAGCTAAAACTATTTTTTTGGAAGTGATGGAAAGCGAAGAATTTAATATTTTTTTCAGTAATTCTTTTGACTATATGGGTAATATATATCCTATTGAAGAGTTGAATTTGGAGTTTGAGAAGAGTGATACTCTTTATGCAACAATTCACAGATTATATGATTATTATAACGATGTTAGAAATAAGCAAAATGAAATTCTTAGTGATTACTACCAAAAATTAATAGACGAGAGGTTAAATCCAAAAGACCCTATTAATAAACCTTCTGAAATAAGAGCTAAATTTATTTTGTCCCAGAAAATTCCCAACATACAAAAGGTAGGACGTTTAGAGTTTATGAAAATAATGTATAATGCCTTTCCTCAAATTAGAGATTCATACTATCTCTACTTACGGAAAAATCCAAATGCCAGTTTGGATTCCTACTTAAGAACCAAAAGCAGAAATATTAAATAATTGCGTAAAAAACGCAATAATACTATATGTTTACGCATTTTTAAAAACACCTCCTCTTCCTAACTAAATTTGCCTCAGCAAAGCAGAAGTTATGGAAGATCAAGCCTTTTACAATCATTTTATAAAATTCTTTTCGGAAATAGAAAGCCGAATAGCAGGGAAAGTATTATCTCAACTATTGGAACATTCTAATGTATTTGTAGAGACGTCTACAATTCAAGGAAATTTTTTAAAGCCAAATGAATTGTGTAATGCTCTTCAAATTTCTCTTTCACAATTTTATAAGATGAAGAAAACTTACAAAAACTTTCCAGTTTGTAACGTAGGAGGCGCAAAGCGTTATAAACTATCGGAAGTCGAGCAGTTCATCAAAAACTTAAAAACATGATTTTATGAAAAATGAAAAAAACGAAATAACACAAAAGGTGATTTCAACCCCATTTCGCAAAACTGCAAAAGGAAGGATATATATTCCAACGATGGATTTTCTGGATTTCTTAAGCTTTCTGAATTTTTTTAGAGCTAAAATAAACGGGGTACTTGAATACGTGCAGGTTAAAGGTAACTTAGTTAAGATTGTTGATAAGCCATTTATGATCCAAGTCAGTTTAGATTGGTTGGAAAATAATTTTGAAAGCTATTCAAATGATGGATTCACAATCAAAGATGTTATGGAGGCGTGGGTAGCTAAAGTAAGGGTTTTGATGGATGAGAAGACATTATATTTTCTCCCCACATTTGAAATTCAACTACATCTTGATACAGAGAACGCGAGTTATCTATATTTCAAAAATACTGTTGTAAAACTAGATAAAGAGACTATAACATTGGTTGATTACCAAAATTTAGATGGTCAGGTATTGGAGCAACAGATTATTAACAGGGATTTTAAACTTCTTCGACAGGAATTATCAGCATTAAATACTCCTTTTCAGAGATTTATTTGTAATATTTCAAACCAACTACCAGATAGGATAAATGCTTTTGAATCAGTTATTGGTTTTATGCTCCATCGTTATCAAAACCCTGCGAATTCAAAAGCAGTAATTTTACTTGACGGAACAATCAACGAGTTAAACATTGTTTCTGGGGGTAGTGGAAAGTCTCTATTTGTTAAGGGATTAAGCTATATGCGTAGCCTATGTGATATATCAGGGAAAGATTTTGATAGCCGTAATAACTTTTCTTTTCAAAGAGTTAATCCGCAAACCAATATCGTTGCAATAAATGACATTAAGGAAAACCAAAATTTCGAGGTTTTTTATGGGCGGGTTACAGACGGCTTTACAATTAGTAAGAAGTATAAAACTGACGTTTATGTTCCTTTTTGTCTTAGTCCTAAAATGATTATAACCTCTAATTATTTATTAAAAGCCCCTTTGGGTAATAGTACTGAAAGAAGACGTTATGAAATAGAGTTTTCAGAACACTACGGGAAACATCTTACTGTTTTTGAAGATTTTGAACATTATTTTTTTGACGATTGGAATACAGACCAATGGAATGAGTTCTCTATGTATATGATATGTTGTATTCAAAAGTATCTCAATACTGGATTGGTACAAGCAGATTCGATCAATTTAAACGAGAGACGATTAATAAATGATGTTGGCATTGAATTGATAGAGTTTTTAGACGAAGAATTGCTTCGATCTAAAAAACTACATAAAAAGGAATTATTTCAAAACTTTGTTAAAGGAGGCTACGTTTCTTATAAATACCAACCTACACAAAAATCATTTACTACTCGATTAAAAAAATACTTTGACTATAAAGGGATAAATTATGTAGAAACTCCCAGTAATACCAAAATATATTTTGAAGTGGTAGATGAAGTTCCTTCTATAAATTACACAACAATTAGTGATATTTCGGTTGATTATAAGACCGTTGATACAGCTAATAAAATGACTCGCTTAGCAAAAAAACTTACAGAACATTTTGCTAAAGACACAGAAGGAGTTTTAGCAATAGATTTAGAGACTACGGGACTTGATGCTCACATAGATGAAATTGTTTGTATGTCTTTGACCTTTAAAGAACGTGCAGGTTACAATGTTGTTTTTCCTAAACATAAAACAAAAGTTCTCAGTTTTATCGAGCCTATACTTCCTTTTCTGAAAAATGAAACTATCACAAAGGTATTTCATAATGCAAAATTCGATCTCAAATTTTTGCATTTGTATGAAATTGCAATTAATGGGGAGATCAAGGATACGATGATTATGGACTACTTATTAGATTCAAATCGTAAAACTCACGGTTTGAAGGAAATCTCGAAACTACATTTGCATTACTCTCAAGTCAGTTATGAAAAATTGACAAAGGAAAAGTCAATTAGAGAAGTTTCTTTTGAAGAGTTAACTCTTTACGCTTGTGAGGATACTGACCAAACTTTTCAATTATTCCATCATATCGATAACCAATTAAAATTTAAACTATGAATGATACAATTATCAATGTAGAACATCAATTAATTCCTGTTCTCGTTAAAATGGAACTGGAAGGCGTGAAAATAGACATCAAAACATTATCAGTTGTAGAACTTGAATTAAATGAGTTGAGTAATAAAACCAAAATCCAAATTCATCAATTTACAAATTCTGAAATAAACCTTAACAGTTCTGATCAAGTTAGTGAATTACTTTTTGCTGTTTTAAAATTAGAACCAAAAACGAAGAAAAAATCAAATAGTAGTTATTATTCTGTGGATAAATCACATTTAACCAAGCTAAATAAAGACCACGAAATAATCCCTTTACTCTTGAATTATCGAAAAATAACAAGCCTATTGAAATTCTGTACACAATTGAAAGGGGTTAATTCTAAAACTAAACGTCTACATGCAAATTTTAATCAAATCGGAACGGCTACGGGAAGATTTAGTTGTAGTAAACCTAATTTACAAAACATTCCTAACGTAAAGATAAAGCTTAAAGAAAATGAAGAAAAAACTAGATTAAAAGTACTTGAATCCAAATTTAGAGAGGTGTTTATTCCAAAACAAGGATGCCAATTTATAGGAGCAGATTATTCCCAAATTGAGCTTAGGGTTACAGCAGAAATGAGCCAAGATAATTTTTTGTTGATAGCTTATAACAGAGATTTAGATATTCACATACTTACTGCGAGTGAAATTTTCAAGGTAAAATTTGACGATGTAACCGATGAACAACGTTCCATCGCTAAGTCAATTAATTTCGGTTTGATTTATGGAAAGACTGCTAATGGACTTGCGGAATCACTAACTGAAATCACAAAAAAGGTTCATTCTGTGGAACAAGCTCAAAAAATTATGGATGATTATTTTAAACGTTTTAGTGGAGTGAAGTCTTTTCTAGATGGATTGATAGTTTTTGCTGATAAGTATGGTTATTCTCAAACAATTTATGGAAGAAAAAGACCAATTCCAGAGTTAGGTTCTTCCAGAATGTCAGAGAGAGAAAAGGGAAAACGTCTTGCTATGAATTCCCCTATTCAAGGTGGTGCAGCGGATATTATTAAAATGGCTATGATAGCCTGTGACAAAGCAATCACAGAAAATAATCTCAAATCTAAATTAGTACTCCAAATACACGATGAATTATTATTTGAAGTTCCTGATGATGAGGTGCCAATTATGAAAATTTTAGTAAAGAAAGAGATGGAAAATGCGGTAAAATTATCTGTTCCATTAAAAATAGATCTTAAAACGGGTAAAAATTGGGCTTTGGCTCACTAAAAAACAAAAATTATGAAAAATACACAATTAGAAAAATATCAAATCGATTTTGTCAAAATTAAAGTTAACATCGATAGTTCTACAACGATTAGAAAGGACAGATTAGTAGAACATCCTACACTTAGGAATCAATATAGTTTAAATCCTATTTTAGGAGACTACGTAAAAAACTTTAGTCTCTATTTCAGTAATGACAACTCCGTAGTTATCAAATCTAGCATTCCTTATTTTCTATATGGACATAATTATAAAGAGATTAGAGGGGATCAGTTAATTAAATTTGCGGAAATAATCGAAGGGTTATTGGGGATAGATATTACTAAGGGAGTGGTCAAAGAATTTGAGTTTGGAGGATTTGAAAAAATCGATATTAGGAGCGATTCCTATTTGAATAGTATTTTTGGGATGTGTGGATTTCAATTGGAGAAATCAACATCTTTTATGAAAATGTACGGAAATCAATCAAGTGCGATTCATTATAAAGTCTATGATGCTATCGCAAATGCTAAAGTGAAGAAAACATTTGAGGTTGCTAAATTTCCTAAAAGCACAGTAATAAAACACGAAATTAAATTCTTAAATCCTAAAAAATACTTTGGAGAGGATGTGCTGTTTTTGGATCTCTCGAGTAATTTTTACTCCGAAAGAAATATTATAGACTGTTTATATAATTTACTCCACGATTTAAAGGGTAAAATTATTTTTAAAAACGAAATAATCTATAAACCTATCAAAGACGATCTAATAAATATTCTTTACGCTACTATTAAAAATATGGAAAAGAAAAACAGCATTATAGTATATGAAGAATTGATGGATCTCATTAATACTTTGGGATTAACTGCATCTCAAAAAAGTAAAAGAAAAAAATCAATTGAATTATTGGAAGACATATATAATCAGGAATTCAATAATTTTTAACAAAAATCAATATGTGCGGTAACTCACGTCGAAATAAGGGGTAATGTTACCTCAACAAAAAAATTGAAAATATGGCAACATTAAAATTTGTATTAAGTAAATCGCAACATCAGCGAAAAATAAAAAGCAAGGAGTCTATGCTTATGTTGAGGTATATTCACAAAAAGGAAGTTACTTACTTTACAGCTCATAAAAACATCGATGAAAAGTATTGGGACGATAAAACTCAACAAATTAAGAGAAGTTATTCAGGCTCTGACCGCTTTAACATCTACATCAAGACTGTTAGACAAAAAGTCGAAGATATTGTAAATGGGTTACTAATCAAAGGCGAGGATCCGAGTAAGGATTATGTTAAAAGATTATATACTTCGGGTATAGAGTTGCAGGAAAAGAAAAGGCAATATAGTTTTTTTGAGTTTGCAGAGATATATTTGGAGGATAGTAAAAAGCGTAAGACCGAAGGAACTATAAAAGCATATCGAACTACACTCAATCAGCTTAAA
Source organism: Flavobacterium sp. DT2-2 (assembly GCA_051990185.1). GTDB lineage: Bacteria > Bacteroidota > Bacteroidia > Flavobacteriales > Flavobacteriaceae > Flavobacterium. The sequence continues at coordinate 42,962 of JAFCUE010000007.1, forward strand.
AAGTATGAAAAATATTCAAAGGTAAAATTAGATTGGCAGAATATAGATATGTCTTTTTATTATGACTTTTTGGATTACTATACAGGAATTCAAGGATTAACAAATAATGGCTTTGGAAAGGTTATCAAAATAATTAAAGTTATTTTGAATGACGCAACAGAAAAGGGATATAATTCAAATCAGGTTTATCAGCATAAAAAATTCAAAACGATAAAAGAAGAAGTAAATAATATTTATCTTTCAGAGGAAGAAATCCAAAAATTAATTGATCTCGATTTGAAGAATAATAGTTCCTTAGAGCGTGTAAGAGACTTATTTGTTTTTGGATGTTATACAGGGCTACGATTTAGTGATTTTAGTCAAGTTAAATCCGAACATATAGTGGACAATAAGTTAAGAATAAAAACAATTAAAACTGATGAATGGGTAACAATTCCATTGTTAAATGAAGTCAAAGGCATAATGGAGAAGTACAAGGAAAGTCCGAACAGTTTGCCTAAATCGTGTGTAAACCAGACGATGAACCGATATTTAAAAGAGTTAGGGGAGTTAGCTAAAATTGAGGATAAGGTGTTGAAAATAAGAAATAAAGGGAAGGAAAGAGTAGAAGAGGTCTTTTATAAATGGCAGCTAATTTGCACGCATACTGCAAGACGTTCTTTTGCTACCAATATGTTTAAGAGAGGTGTTCCGACCAGAGTAATTATGAAAATTACAGGTCATCGCACAGAAAAAGCATTTTCAAGCTATATTAAAATATCGCAGGAGGAAAACGCAGATTTGATGTTGGAATACCTTAGCAAATCAGCATAAAAATAAGTTTCTTTCAGTGTCTTTTTATTAAAGAGGAAGGCACTCAAAGAAACATCAGCAGTACATTATTAGTACTGCTTTCTAAAGAAATACGACATAACCTCTCGTAAGCATAACTTATAAGTTGGGTAAAAATACTTAACTGGATAAAAATCCTGTCTTTTAGATACATTATGCAACAGGTAAAAAGTAAATTTTAAAGAAAATAGAAAATGAAAGGCAGGACAACTTTAAGGCATAGCTTTAAAAAGTTGTCCTCTTTTTTTTTTTACTTCAATCTTTTAAATGAAGTGGTGTTTTAAGGTACTTTTGTTTAATAGGGTTAAATCTGTTTTACAACTAAAGAGGGATTTCGGGAAGAAAATCCTTAGGAGAGCATTCAAGAATCTCTGCTAATTTATTGATATGAGATAGATTATACTTCGCTCTAAATTTTGAACTTTCAACATTTCCAATAAAACCGATGGACAGATTTAAAGAATAAGACAACTCTTTTTGAGAAATCTTCTTTTCTATACGCATTCTTCTAACTGTATCAATTACATATTGTTCAATCGGTTCTATATTCAAATTGTCCATAAACTTGCATTTGGACAAAGTGAGTTAATGCCTAAAAATATTTCACTTACACAGGTGTAAGTGTTTAAAAAAATGTTGATATTTGTGTAAAAAAAATAATACAATGAAAATTAAATTTCACATCTTATTATTCTTATCGATTCTAACTATCTCCTGCAATCAAAAAGAAAATAAAACTAATGACAATACTGAAGAAACTTTATTTCAAGAGGTTAGCCATTCTAAAAGTCAATTTAAGAATCTTGGAAGTCGTTATCAGTACCTTTATCAAGGAAATGTAAAAAATACTTCTTCTAATGTTTTTGATGAAGTTTCGATACATATGAGTATCGAGTTTTTATTGAATAATGGTAATGTCCTTACTCGAGAAGACTACTCAGAAGGTGGGTTTTTTAGTGGAGGCGAACCTGTGTGGATAAAAGTATGGAAATCGAAAGAGATAGTGTTGTTAGGAGATAAGAAAAGAGATGAATTCAAAGGGGATGAAATAAAATCAGATTTCATTCCAAAACACTACAAAGATTATCCCATAAAACAGGTCTTTGCTGTCTTATCTTTTAAAGCCACAGATGTAATAAACCAAACCAAAGAAACTTATTATAGCAGTATTGATATTACAAAAGAGTGGAAGGCGCTCAAATAAATCCAACTGGAGACGCAAAAATATTCTTAACCCTACTGACTAACCATAAAAACATTTTGAGAATAAAAGTAAAAATAATAATAATTATATCCTTTTGTTTGCTAGTTTCTTGCAACAATTTGTCAAATCATATGCACGACGGTACATACGAAATCACTATCATGGGAATTGAAAGAAGCATAGTTTTAGAAGGGAATAATGCGACAAGTAGTAATTCAATAAGTGGGACAACTAAAAGCGAAGTAAAACAATTTGAAGATAGGGTAGAGTATATTGAAGAAAACGGAAATACAAGCATTTATTATTTTTTAAAAAATGGAGATTTAAAAGTAAGTGATTATCTGATTTTTCATAAAGTAAGATAATCTCTCCAAAATATAATAATTGCCACCAATAAGATTACTTGCTTTTGAAAATCTAAAGTCGTAATAAACGAATAACTTGAATGTTAAGTCTTAACAATTTCTTTGATTGGAAATAAATTATCTTAAAAAGAATAAAGTATTTATAAAAAGAATAAAATTACGATATCGCCACTATAATAACATAATAGACTAAAGAAAAATAGCAAATTATTGGTTATCAATTACTTATAAAACTAATGCAAAGAGAAAAATACATTCATTTAATTTAAATTAAATACCTATTTTTACAAAAAAATAATCTATTTAAGTGAATGAAATTATTTACATAAAAAGCTTGCACAGACCATATAATCAGAATTTGAATTCTGTAAAATGGGTATGTAAATTTATTGAAAATAAAAATAGCAATGGTGAGATATCGAAATCTGATTTATATGTAGAATTTTATATTTATTTTTTAAAAAAATTCTATGGGTTGTATATTAAATCATCAGAAGGTTATTTGACTCATGGGATTCCTACTTTTGAATCAATCCAAAATTCATATTTGCATCTCAAAGGACTTGATAAGGATAAGAAAAAAGAACGAATTAATGAAGCTTTAGCAAACAGGACTAACAGTATTGAAAGATCCATTTTTAGTACTTACAAAGCATCCTCATATTTTTTAAACTTAGCTAAAACCAAGCTTAAATTCGTTGATCATAATAACAAACTAACAGAGAATGGTGTTGCTTTGAATGGTTTCAAAAGTAATGATCTAATTCTTAGCCAGAAAGAGAGAGAAATTTTATTTACAGCAATTTTAAATAATGATTTCCATTTTTTCATTTCATTATCATTATTAAAAAAAATTCAAAAAAAGGTTAAAAATTTAGATTTAGAAGAGTTACATTATGAATTTCTACTTGATAAAATAAAAATTCGTCATTTTGACTTTACAGAAAATAGTAAATTAAACTTTAGTAAAGTAAGGGACTACTGGATTAAAGATTTACAAATACTAGATAATAGTTATAATATAAGAAAAGTATTTTTAAATTTTATTAATAATGGTGGTTTTCAAACGGAGTACAAAGAGATTCAAAACCTTGTGAATGATTATTATAAGGAGAAAATTGTTTCAAAAAGTAGATATCAAAAAAGACTTGAATTGTTTGAAGAAATTTACGTTGAATCTAAAAAAAATGAACTTGGATTTTTATCTCTTAATGATATAGCAGATAAGATGAAATTAAATAAAAAAATGTTTCAAATTTTCATCATGGAGTTTTATGAATCGGAAAAAAGAACATATAATATATTCTTTAATAATATTGTTCAGTCTACATCAATTAAAAATCAATTTTTAATTAGAAACAGACCAGTGGTTAATATAAAAATTAAAGAGTTAAATAAATAGATAAGGATGACACAGAACAAATTATGGGATAAGCTTGAACAAGATGTTTCAAAAAGTTTTATCAATGATGTTAAAGAGGGAAAAGTTCCAGATTTGCCGTATTATATTATAGATCAAATTGATGCAAAAAAGAAGATAGAATCAAAAATAGATTCTATCAAAGATGGTAGATTTCAATCTTCTATTCTTATTGCCAATTATGGAAATGGTAAAACTAATATTCTGAAATATCTTAAGCTTTTTTATAAACAAAAAGAAAATGAAATTAATGTTCTGTATTATCCTGCTGATTCTGAAAATTTCGATATTATTACAAATTTGTTAAAAATAATTGAGGAAAATTACACAGATTTTATAGTGAAAACTATCAGAGAATTAATTGATTCTGGTTTTGAATTTAAAGAACTTGCAAATAATTTTGAAGATAATTTTAGCGCTATTGAAGAGTATGCAACTAAATTATTCTCTTCGCATGATGTTGAAATCATAAAAAATATTTTTTATTTAGGCACTGGGCGTTTAAGTAGTAAAAGATATTTTGATAAAGAAAAGTTGAGGCAACTTCGTGATTATGAAAGAAGGGTTGTGCTTGTTTTCTTTCTAAATATTTTGGCAAAAGGAAATAAATATGTTGTTTTTTGTATTGATGAAGTTGAGAAAATTAGCGGAAAATCTAAACCTAGATTCTCACATTTTCTTACTTCTCTGAGAGAATTAGTTGACTTGTCTAATAAGATAAGAGGACATTATTTAATTCTTGCTATGACAGATAAGACTGATAGCACTATGATTCAGGCAACTAATGAGGCATTGTATACGAGGATTCATCAAGATATTATTCCAATACATCCCATTTCTGAAAAAAAGGATAAGATTGAATTAATTGAGTATCTGAAAGAATTGTTTAAACTTGATTTTGCCTCAGATGTAGTATTAGCAAAACTTACAAAAGAAAGTGATGTTGATAGTAATAGGAAATTGATTCAGAAGATTTCTGAAATAATTTTTGAAACGGAACAAAAATTAAATTTAGACGTTTTGTTAAAAAAATATAAATTACAAGAATCGTTTATTATAACAAAGAGAGATTTAGAGATTAATGTTGAAGCTTTTAAAAATATTCACCGTAAGTTTTTTGATCCTCTAGAATACTATTTGGAAAGTTTTAATATTAAAACTGATGATTATTTTAGAAGTCAATTGAGGTATTATTATAATGTTGAAACAAGTGTGTTGTGTTATTTTATTTTTAGCGAAGATAGTTCAGTGTTTGAAAACGAAGCGCTAAAAATAAAAAATATTATAGATACTCTCAATTTAAATAAAGGAGTTTTAGTTAAGGATATTTCTTTTTTTGTTCCAAGCAAAATGGAGCTAAACTATTCGAAAATTAATGACGTAAGCTTCTTTAATGATTTTGATGTTAAAATTATTGATATTGAGGACTTTGAAGATTTATTCACTCTTCTTGAATTGTATAGATTGTACTTTGATCAACAGAAAGAAATTAAAATAATTATCGAGAACTATACTAATTCAAGTCTATAATATGTTTGATAATAATAATAAAGTACTTGCATATAAAATTGCATTGAAACTTGATCCTTATTTAGTTGCTCTTTTTCATCTATGTTATGATGTTTTTCTAAAATTAGAAAGCATAACAGAAAACGAAGATGAGATTTTACATGCAACACGATTATTTAAAGACACTTTTTATGACAATTTGAATATAATTCCTAGTGGTTATTTGATAAAGGATGAACATCATAAGTACATTTATAGCAAAGAAGTTTTTTTTAATGACATTGCAAGTAATTTAAATAATACTTATTTAAGAGATGAACGATTCATATCAAAACTAATTGGTAAAGAATATTTGTATTACTTCAAAGATAGCTCAACTATTTATTCAACATTTGAAAAGGGTAAGGCATTAAATAATTTAAATGATAAGTTTAAAACTATTAACGTAATTTCCGATTTGCTAGGCAATTTAGAAAATCAGATTCTTCAGGATTCTATTAAAAGTATTGCGACTATCTATGATTTCAATAAGGCTGGGCAGTATATCAAAATAGTAAATGATGACTTTTTTAAACCTACTTTATTTTGTTTAAATACGGAATATTTAAATGCGGAATTAATATATGAAGAACCATTTGACTTCGATAAAGTATGGATTAATTATAAACATCCTTATTGTAAAGAATTAGTATTTGATCTTGAAAATGACGAGTACACATTGGTTTTTGATAAGGACTCTAGAACTGTAATCGGTCTTAAAGTAAATGATAAAATTCTTTTAAAGTATAATGTAGAAATAGGTCTATTCGTTAAAAAAGAGTTCAGAAATGTCTTTTTATGGAGGTTTTTTAAGGAAAATTTATTCAGAGGAAAAATTTCTGGCAACATTAGTACTTCTCCACTTATTGAAGATTTTAAGAAGCTTAGCGGGGATGCTGAATTTAATCAATTACTATGTAACTTGCAACATAACTTATATGTTGATAAAGGAATTGTAATAAAAGATGATTTTTCTAAGTTTTTTGAAGAGTTTATTTTAATAAAAGGATTAAGTGAACTTTCTAATTTTAACATGTTCTTACCGAATGAAAATTGCGAGCGAGATTTACTCGCAATTTACGCTGAACAAAAAATTGGAAAAAAGTATAATTTACTACATCACCTTAAACATGTAAATGATAAATCCTATTTGAGTAATGTTAATTCTACTCCAGTAAAAAAGGAGAAAGTTGTAGTTAATATTTTAAAAGTTGAGTTGTCTTTTTATTTTGTTGAAAAATATTATGAAGATATTATCGAAGCATTGTTAAAAGAATTAGATTTAAAATATCTTACAAATGTAGAATTATGTCTAAATGGGGTTTCAAAAGCAGAATTTGATTTCATAATTTTTAAAAATGATCAATTCTACTTTATTGAAGCCAAAACTACACTTTCAAAAGATAATGTTTATCAGACTTCTAAAAAATATAATCAAAGTATAGATTACTTAAAACTAGTTGTTAGTAAAGATTTATCATCTTTTAGATTTCTATTGTTTGGGTTATTAAGTAGTTCGAATATAGATAATTATAAGCATTTTTTTATGCCAGAGGACATTGATTATAATGTAGATAGAGAGAATTTTAAAGTAACTCCTTATAAGTTTGCAGTTCCTTTTTTCAATCATCAGGATTTAGTTTTGGAATGTATTGCTGAACCAGAAATTTTAAAATTAAAAGAATACATAAAAGAAACATGCCAAATATAATGTTACCACAGACAAGATACTATGGTTCGAAACGTAAAATAGTTGATAAAATTTGGAATGTTTTAATTAATGAAGCAAACTTAGAGTTTGAGTCAGTTTTAGATGTTTTTGGTGGGTCAGGTGCGTTTTCTTATTTCGCTAAATTAAATGAGAAGCAAGTTTTTTATAATGATATTTTTCAATTTAATTATTTTATAGGGAAAAAACTCATAGAGCAAAACTCAAATGAATTAACCTATGAAGATGCAGTAGATTTGTTTAATAAAGACCCTGGGAAGAAATATTTTAATTATGTAAGTGATTATTATAATGATATTTATTTCACGGATGAAGAGAACAATCAAATTGATATATACATACAAAATGTTTTGGCTTTAGAAAATGAAAGTATAAAGTGCAGTGCACTGTACATACTTTTTCAAAGTTGTTTAATGAAAAGACCTTATAATTTATTTCATAGGAAAAATTTAAATATGAGAGTCAATTACACAACTGGAAATTTTGGTAATAAAAAGACGTGGGAACGAAGCTTCGCAGAATTATTTGAGAGATTTATTCTGGAGTTAAATAAGGTTTGTTTTGATAATGGCGCGGATAATACTTCGAATAATTTTAATGCCTTAAATTGTCCTTTAAATGCAGATTTGGTATATATTGATCCACCGTATTTCACTAGTAAAAGCTCCGCTTCGTATCACAACAAGTATCATTTTTTAGAAGGGCTGGTTAATTACTACAAAATCCCAGAAAGCATTAATTTTGACAAAATAAATAGAGAGATAACCATTAATTCTTCCAAAGAATTTGAAAGCAAACTAAATTTCTTGGATGATTTATCTAAATTGATTGAAAATCATCTTAATTCACATATTGTGATTTCATATAGAAATAATGGAGTACCATCAATTTTGGAAATTGGTAACTTACTTAGACAATATGCTAATTTTGAGGTTCTAGAATTTAATTTAGGAAAGTATAATTACGCTTTAAATAAAAACAATAGCTTAAATGAAGAAGTGTTATTTGTTTGTAGAAATTTAAATAGATAAAGTTTTAATTAAAAATTCTCATGTGATGCTCAAACCCACACACACTCATAGTAATCCATAGTAATCTAAATTTTCACAATCATTATAAATGAGCCTCTATATTACGACACATAGACACTTGTAAATTCACTAATTGAGATACAGGTGGGACCACAAAAACCCCTCATATCCGTTGATATTGAGGGGTTTATTTTTACCTTAAAACCAATCTAACCAAAAAAGCGTATCTTTGCCTGTACTGGTGAAGATAATTTCTATTTATGGTTAATAGATCTTCCATAAAATTAGTATCTTTGTTTCAATGACGATAAAACTAAACAAACTGTATTTCATACTCATTTTCCTTTTTGGAATTGTGGATCTTTTTGCTGGACCAGGAGGTTCTGGACCACCAGCTCCAACTGCAAGAAAGCCAGCGATTCCTCCGGGATTAACAATTGATGATAATGTCTCAGTGCCAATTATCGCTATGTTACTAGGGATTTATTTTATATACCGCTATCAGCAAAAAACAAAAACTCCAATTTAAATTGGAGTTTTTGTTTTTTTATTAAGAATGCTGCATTTTTAGATCGTTTCTAGTTAGTCTAAACTGTCTGTTATAACTTTGATGTCGTGTCATAATTGTGCGATCCAGCCGGAATTACTTGTTGTATAATCTTGAAACGTATTTGCCAATAACATCAAATTCCAGGTTTATTTTTGTGCCAATAGTGAAGTTTTTAAAATTAGTATTTCCGTATGTGTATGGGATAATAGCTACGCTAAACTGATTTTGTTTGGAATCAACTACGGTTAAACTCACACCATTTACGGTAATGGAACCCTTTTCGATGGTAATATTGTTTAGCGTTTCGTCATATTCAAAGGTGTAACGCCAGCTACCGTCAGTTTGTTCAGCAGTAATGCAGGTTCCTATCTGGTCTACGTGTCCTTGAACGATGTGACCGTCAAGTCTGTCACCAAGTTTCATCGCTCGTTCTAAATTCACGCTATCTCCAATTTTCCAGTCACCTAAATTTGTTTTTTTTACTGTTTCGTCAATGGCAGTTACCGTATAAAAAGTATCATTTATTGCAACAACAGTCAAGCAAATTCCATTATGAGCTACGCTTTGGTCAATTTGTAATTCCCCTGTAATAGTAGAATTCATCGTAATATGAATATTGCTATTTTCTTTTTTTATTTCTTGGATAACGCCAAGTGTTTCTATTATTCCTGTGAACATTTCTTGTTTTATTTTACTAAATTTGCACTTCAAAATTAGCAATAAATAACGGTATGTCATGATGAAAAAAGCAGAAAATATAATAGTTGGAATTTCTATAGGAGATTTAAACGGTATCGGAAGCGAGGTTGTTTTAAAAGCATTCGAGGATACCCGCATGTTAGAGTTATGCACTCCTGTTATCTTTGCTAATGTTAAGTTGTTGTCCTTTGTCAAGAAAAGTTTTCAATCTGCCTCAGTATTACACGGAATCGATAAGTTGGATCAAATTGTTCAAGGGAAAATCAATGTTTTAAATGTTTGGAAAGAAGGAGTCGATCTGAACTTTGGTGTTGGTGATCCAAAGGCAGGTGAGTATGCTATAAAATCATTTGTTGCCGCAACAAAAGCTTTAAAAGATGATTTTATAGATGTTTTGGTAACCGCGCCTATCAATAAATATAATATCCAGTCGGAGGATTTCAAATTTCCCGGTCATACAGATTATTTGGATCAAGAACTGGAGGGAAATGCTCTTATGCTGATGGTTCAGGATAATTTAAGAGTAGGACTGCTGACCGATCATATTCCATTAAGTAAGGTAGCTTCCCATCTTACAGAAGAGTTGATCAAAAGAAAAATTGAAACGGTCAAACAATCATTGATACAGGATTTTAGTATAAATAAGCCTAAAATTGCGGTATTAGGATTGAATCCGCATTGTGGTGACGGTGGCGTTATTGGTACCGAAGATGATTTGGTAATCAAGCCAACCTTAAAAAAGATGTTTGACAAAGGAACGTTAGTTTTTGGACCTTTTGCAGCAGATGGTTTTTTTGGAAGCAATCAATATGAGAAATATGACGCGATTATTGCAGCGTATCATGATCAAGGACTGATTCCTTTTAAAACATTGTCTTTTGGGAATGGAGTAAATTACACGGCAGGTTTAAATAAAATAAGAACTTCTCCAGATCACGGAACTGCTTTTGATATAGCAGGAAAAGGAGTTGCTGATTTTAATTCGTTCAAAGAGGCTGTTTATTTAGCGATTGATATTTATCATTCTAGAAATCAATATGCCGAAATCAGTGCAAAGCCTTTGAAAACAAAAGAAAAACAGTTGTAAACAAAAAAAAGTGAATAACATTATTAGATTTACAATAATTTTATATCTTTGCACTCCCGTTACGGATCGTTGTAATAGGGTCAAAATGTTGGTGAAATGAAGAACACAAAAGAATTTTTAATTCCTTTCATAGGATTAAAGCTAGGGAAACATCATTTTGAATATCAAATTAATAATTCGTTCTTTGAAAACTTTGATTATAATGAATATCAAGATTCAAATATCAAAGTAAATGTAGTTTTAGAGAAAAAAAGTACGCTGTTAGAGTTAAGTTTTAAGCACAAAGGTGTTATAAATGTGCCCTGTGATTTGACTAGCGAAGATTTTGACTTGCCAGTAAAAGGTAAAATGAAATTAATTGTTCGTTTTGGCGAAGAATTTAATAATGATAATGAAGAATTATTAGTATTGCCTCATGGAGAGTTTGAAATAGATATTGTACAGTATATTTATGAAATGATAGTTTTGTCAGTGCCTCTAAGACGAGTTCATCCAGGTGTTAAAGATGGAAGTTTAAAAACAGAAGCTTTGACCAAACTTAATGAACTGCTAATAAAAGAAGAAAAAAAAGAAAGTAAACAAGAAGAAAATATTGACCCACGTTGGGACAAATTAAAGCAACTATTAACGGATAAATAATATAGTAAAATGGCGCATCCAAAGAGAAAAATCTCCAAAACAAGAAGAGATAAAAGAAGAACACATTATAAAGCTACTGTAGCACAAATTGCTACTTGTCCTATCACAGGAGAAGCACATTTGTACCACAGAGCGTATTGGCATGAAGGTAAAATGTACTATAGAGGGCAAGTTGTTATAGATAAATCTGTAGCTGTTGCTTAATACATTTTAGTAAATGATATTCGAACTCTCACATCGTGAGAGTTTTTTTGTTGTTTATGATTTTCATAAAATAAGAAGTTCTAAATCAATCAAAATAGATTTTTTTTTGTAATTTTCACGTCTTTTAAAAATTTTTCAAATGGTACCATTTGATAAAAAATAATAGCTTACAATGAATACAATTACAGCCGCCATAACCGCTGTTGGAGCATATGTTCCTGACTTTGTTTTAACAAACAAAGCGCTTGAAACTATGGTTGATACCAATGACGTGTGGATTACTTCTCGTACCGGAATCAAAGAAAGGAGAATTCTTAAGGACGAAGGAAAAGGAACTTCTTTTTTGGCAATAAAAGCCGCACAAGATTTGTTGGTAAAAGCCAATATTGATCCTCTAGAAATCGATTTGATTATAATGGCAACAGCAACTCCAGACATGCCTGTCGCATCAACTGGAGTGTATGTAGCTACCGAAATAGGCGCTATAAATGCCTTTGCTTATGATTTACAAGCAGCATGCTCTAGTTTCTTGTTTGGTATGTCAACAGCAGCAGCCTACATTGAATCTGGACGGTATAAAAAAGTACTTTTGATAGGTGCTGATAAAATGTCTTCTATCGTTGATTATACTGACAGGTCGACCTGTATAATTTTTGGTGATGGTGCTGGTGCAGTTCTGTTCGAACCTAATTATGAGGGTTTAGGATTGCAAGACGAGTATTTAAGAAGTGATGGAGTAGGAAGAGATTTTTTAAAGATTGATGCAGGTGGTTCTGTACTTCCTGCCTCGTTACAAACAGTTAAAGATAACAAGCACAATATTATCCAAGACGGAAAGGCAGTATTTAAATATGCTGTCACCAACATGGCTGATTCAAGCGAATTAATTTTGAAAAGAAATAATCTGACCAATGAAGATGTTGATTGGTTAGTGCCACACCAGGCTAACAAGCGTATTATTGACGCAACTGCAAATCGAATGAATTTAGAAGATTCAAAAGTGTTGATGAACATTGAAAAATACGGGAACACTACTTCGGCTACTTTGCCATTAGTACTTAGTGATTTTGAACATCTATTCAAAAAAGGAGATACCATAATTTTCGCTGCATTTGGAGGTGGATTCACATGGGGATCTATCTATCTAAAATGGGCATACGATAAAAAATAAACTAAAACTAAAAACAAATAATCATGGATTTAAAAGAAATTCAAAATCTTATCAAGTTTGTAGCAAATTCAGGAGTTGCAGAAGTTAAATTAGAGATGGATGATGTAAAAATCACCATTAGAACAACTTTAGAAGGGAATGTAACTGAGACCACGTATGTTCAACAAATGCCAGCTCAAGCAGCGCTTCCACAAGCAGCAGCAGCACAACAAATAACTCCTGTTACAGCAGTACCAGAGGCTCCAGTTGTAGAGAATGCACACTACATAACTATAAAATCTCCAATTATTGGAACTTTTTATAGAAAACCTTCTCCAGACAAACCTATGTTTGTTGAGGTAGGAAAATCAATTGCTAAAGGTGATGTTTTATGTGTAATTGAAGCTATGAAATTATTTAATGAAATTGAATCTGAAGTTTCAGGAAAAATAGTAAAAATATTGGTTGATGACATGTCACCAGTTGAGTTTGACCAACCTTTATTCTTGGTAGATCCATCATAAGAAATTATAAATTATAAATTATAAATTTTGAATGATGAGTTTTCGTTATTTGAAATAATTTAAAATTTAAAATTTAAAATTCAACATTTAAAATTTAAAAAAAAGATGTTTAAAAAAATATTAATTGCAAATAGAGGCGAAATTGCGTTACGCGTAATTAGAACGTGTAAAGAAATGGGAATTAAAACAGTAGCTGTTTACTCTACTGCCGATGCCGAAAGTCTACATGTTAAGTTTGCTGACGAAGCGGTTTGTATAGGACCGCCTCCAAGCAACTTATCCTATTTAAAGATGTCAAATATTATTGCTGCTGCAGAAATTACCAATGCAGATGCAATACATCCAGGATACGGATTCCTTTCTGAAAATTCTAAATTTTCTAAAATTTGTCAAGAACACGGAATCAAATTTATTGGAGCTTCTCCGGAGATGATTGATAGAATGGGAGATAAAGCCTCGGCAAAATCAACTATGATTGAAGCAGGTGTTCCTTGTGTTCCAGGTTCTGTTGGGATTTTAGAATCATACGAACAAGCCCTACAATTATCAAGAGATTTTGGTTATCCAGTTATGCTTAAAGCAACTGCTGGTGGTGGTGGAAAAGGAATGAGAGCCGTTTGGAAAGAAGACGAATTGTTAAAAGCTTGGGAAGGTGCGCGTCAAGAATCGGCAGCAGCTTTTGGAAATGACGGCATGTACTTGGAGAAATTAATCGAAGAGCCACGTCATATTGAAATTCAAGTTGTAGGTGATTCTTACGGAAAAGCGTGTCACTTATCAGAAAGAGATTGTTCGGTTCAACGACGTCATCAAAAACTGACTGAAGAAACTCCATCTCCATTTATGACCGATGAGTTGCGTCAAAAAATGGGTGAAGCAGCCGTTAAAGCAGCAGAGTATATCAAATACGAAGGCGCTGGAACAGTAGAATTTTTGGTAGACAAAAATCGTAATTTCTACTTTATGGAAATGAATACGCGTATTCAAGTTGAACACCCAATTACGGAACAGGTTATTGATTATGATTTGATTAGAGAGCAAATTATGGTTGCTGCTGGCGTTCCTATTTCTGGTAGAAATTACTTGCCACAGTTGCACGCGATAGAATGTAGAATTAATGCAGAAGATCCGTATAATGACTTCCGTCCGTCTCCAGGAAAAATCACAACATTGCATATGCCAGGTGGACACGGCGTTCGTTTAGATACTCACGTTTATTCAGGCTATACGATTCCGCCAAACTACGATTCTATGATTGCTAAATTGATAACTACTGCTCAATCTAGAGAAGAAGCGATTAGTAAAATGAGAAGAGCATTAGACGAATTTGTAATTGAAGGAATAAAAACTACCATTCCGTTTCACAGACAATTAATGGATGATCCGAGATATATTTCAGGAGATTATACTACAGCATTCATGGATACTTTTAAGATGAACGATCCTGAATAAATATATTTTTTTAAGTAAAAACCTTGCAGCGATGCAAGGTTTTTTTTGTTTCACATTTTTATAAAAAATTTAGTGCCTGTAGTTCAATCTATTCTTGTCAAATTGGTCGCAGTCAGCATCTAATGAGGTTCTCAACTACACTTTAACTGACATAAATTTATTTTATAAACAGTAGTACTGCTATAAAGTTTCTTTCAGCCATTTAAAAAATTCTGCTTGCCAAACTTGTGCATTCTGAGGTTTCAATACCCAATGGTTTTCTTCAGGAAAATATAAAAATCTGCTTTTTATTCCTCGCAGTTGTGCCGCTTGAAACGCTTCTTGCCCTTGTCCTATTGGTACACGGAAATCTTTTCCGCCTTGAATAATTAGAATAGGTTTATTCCATTTTTCTACTAAGGTTATCGGGTTAAATGTAGTGTAGGCTTTTTGTACAAGAGCATTGTTTTTCTCCCAATACGCACCGCCAAAATCCCAGTTGGCAAAAAAAACTTCCTCAGTAGTACCGTACATACTTTGGGTATTGAAAACACCATCATGAGAAATAAAAGTTTTAAAACGGTTGTTGTGTATTCCAGCTAAATAGAAAGCAGAATACCCGCCGTAACTGGCGCCAACACATCCCAAACGAGTTGCATCTACATATTTTTCCTTTGCCAAATCATCAATTGCCGCTAGGTAATCATCCATTACCTGACCGCCCCAGTCTTTGCTGATTTGTTCATTCCATTCTGCGCCATGACCTTGCATTCCCCGACGGTTTGGAGCTACAACAATATAACCATTAGCAGCCATCAACTGTAAATTCCATCGGTAGGAATAGAATTGAGTCAATGGCGATTGCGGCCCACCTTGACAATATAAAAGTGTTGGATATTTTTTTGAAGGATCAAAATTTGGAGGAAGAACCACCCAAACCAACATCTTTTTGCCATCTGTTGTTGTAACGTAGCGTCTTTCGGTTTTGCTTAACGTCAAAGAATTATAGGTTGCCGTATTAACATTTGAAAGTTGTTTCCAGGTGTTTTTCTTCAAATGATACGAAAAAATTTCTGAAGCATGATTCATATCAGTTCTTGTAACTATGATGTTGTCACCCGAAAAACCAATAAGATCATTGACGTCGAATTCTCCAGTAGTGATTTGGCGAACGGTAATTGCCATTTTAGTTAGACCTGGAAAATTAACTTCAAAAAGCTGTTTTGTTCCGTCGATTGGTGCTACAAAATAAATTTTACTGCCATCCGTACTCCAGATAAAGTTGTCTACGGTTCCATCCCAGTTTGCTGTTAGGTTCATTTTCATTCCTTTGAAACTAACTATCAAGTCGTTTTTATCGGCTTCATATCCATTACGTTTCATTTGCAACCAAGTCAAATTACCTGTTGGAGAAAATTGTGGAGCGGTATCATATCCTAGATTTTCTGCGGTTATATTGGTAGTTTTCCCGGTTTCGAGATTGTATTCGAAAATATTGGTATTGGTTGAAACTGCATAATCAGTTCCTGCCTTTTTTTTACTTACGTAAAGAATGCTTTTGCTATCTGGCGACCAAATATAATCTTCGTCTCCGCCAAAAGGTTTTTGAGGACTATCGAAATTTTCATTTTTCATAATGTCAATTCCTATTGCTTCCTCTTTATTTTCTTTATAAAAAATATGATTGTATTTCCCTTCGTTCCAAGTGTCCCAATGACGGTAATTCAATCCATCATAGATTTGAACGTCTGAGTTTTCTAGTTCTGGATAAAAATCTTTACCATGAACTTTTTCGATTTTTAATTCATCATGATACAAAATGTATTTCCCGTCTGGAGAAGTATTTTTATCTTTTAAAAGATCTTTAGTTTGTTTTATTTCGGTTGGATCCCCTCCATTTACGGGTAAAGAGTATAGTTTTGTTTCCAATTTATTTTCCTGAACAACAGGAATTGTTACTTTGTAAACGATATTTTTTCCATCTTTGGAAATTCCTAAAGGAGTTACTCTTCCTAGTTTCCATAGTAGTTCTGGGGTCATTATATTTTGTGCCATAGCGTTTAAACTCATAAGTAATAAGGGTATAAAAAGTAATTTTTTCATTTTAAAAGTCAATTTTTTTGTGCGTTAAAATTAGCCAATTTTTTTCGATTTTTGTCTTTCTAAGAAGTTCGTTTTAGCCCCGATAGAAATGGAAATCCTTATTGTTTTTGCTTTAAAAAAACAATAAGATTGCAATGAATAGCGGGATTAGCTCCAGAAATAAATTCAGAATAAGTCTAAAAAAATATTATTTTTATAAAAAATATCTGAATATGGATTTGAGTTATTGGGAATTAAAAAATTGGTTTACAAATATAGATTATACCATCGTAGGAAGCGGAATTGTTGGTTTGCACGCTGCATTACGCTTGCGCGAAAGATTTCCTGAAAGCAAAATTCTAGTTTTAGAAAAAGGAATGTTGCCACAAGGAGCGAGTACTAAAAACGCTGGCTTTGCTTGTTTTGGAAGTCTTTCAGAAATTATTGATGATTTAAAATCTCATTCAGAAGAAGAGGTGATACAACTCGTTCAAAAACGATGGAAAGGGTTACAGTTGTTGCGAAAAAGACTTGGTGACGATACCATAGATTTCAAACCATATGGAGGATATGAATTATTCTTGAAAGATGATGAGAGCAGTTATAATGAATGTTTACGGAAATTACCGTTTATCAATGAAATTTTATGGACAACATTTAAGGCTAGTGTTTTTGCAAAGGAAGTTGATCGTTTTGGATTCACAGGAATTCAAGAATATTTAGTTTTCAATCCTTTTGAAGCGCAAATTGATACTGGAAATATGATGCAGGCATTATTAAAAGAGGCTGTTTCTAAAAATATTTTAATTCTCAACCAGCAAACAGTAACCTCTTATTATGATAAAGGAAATGGGGTAGAGGTAGCATTAAAAGATTTTAGCTACAGCACAAAAAAAATACTTTTTGCTACGAATGGGTTTGCTAATACACTAACCGGCGTTGCTGTGAAACCTGCTAGAGCACAAGTGCTTATTACAGAGCCAATTAAAAATCTAGATATAAAAGGTACTTTCCACTTGGATAGAGGGTATTATTACTTCAGGAATATTGGTGACAGAATTTTATTGGGAGGTGGCAGAAACTTGGATTTTGAGACGGAAAATACAACTGATTTTGGACAGACAGAAATTGTACAAAATAAATTGGAACAATTGTTAAAAGAAGTAATTTTACCTAAAAATGAATTCCAAATTGCGCACCGTTGGAGTGGGATTATGGGCATGGGCAACAGCAAAAATCCTATTGTGTCGCAACTATCTGCAAATGTGTATTGTGGTGTTCGATTGGGCGGAATGGGAGTTGCAATTGGAAGTTTAATAGGAACAGAATTAGCAGATTTAGTATAATGGCAACAAAAATAGGACCAAGAAAAGCAAGACAACCCTTTAAAAAAGAACCAACCTCTTTCAGGAGCAAACTAACCCGTTTTTTTTTTAAAGTACTGTTGTGGTTCTTTGGACTTTCTTTGTTTTTTGTGGTGCTTTTTAAATTTGTTCCTATTCCGTTTACGCCATTAATGGTGATTCGGGCAATCGAAAACAAAGTAAGCGGTAAAGAAGTTTTTTTTAGTCATGATTGGGAACCCATAGAGAACATCTCGATGAACCTACAAAAAGCAGTAATTGCCAGTGAAGATGGGACGTTCTTAAAGCACAACGGTTTTGATTTCGTTGCCATGCAAAAAGCATATAAAAGTAACGAGAGAGGGCGAAGAATAAAAGGCGGAAGCACTATATCCCAACAAACAGCCAAGAATGTATTTCTTTGGCAAGGCCGCAGTTATGTAAGGAAAGGATTAGAAGCCTATTTTACGGTTTTAATAGAAATTATTTGGGGCAAGGAACGCATCATGGAAGTGTATTTGAACAGTATCGAAATGGGAAATGGTGTGTATGGAGCGCAAGCTGCGGCAGAACACTGGTATAGGAAAGAAGCTGCTGGTCTTACACCGAAGCAAGCTGCGGGTATTGCAGCCATTTTGCCCAATCCAAGAAAATATGCGGCAACAAGTTCTTCCTCCTACATCAACAGGCGAAAAGCTAAAATTGTGCGCGTGATGCGCACCGTAGGTAAAATTGATTATTCGAAGTAGATTTACATTCTAAAGTAAAATTTTAAACATAAAAAAACCGTAAACTCTTAATAAAAAGAGTTTACGGTTTTAGTTTGTGGAGAATACCGGATTCGAACCGGTCACCCCTTGCCTGCCAGGCAAGTACTCTAGCCAAATGAGCTAATCCCCCAAACTTGATCGCAAATATAAGATATAAATTTTCCAAAAAGCAAATTTCAAAATGCAAATCTATTCTATTTTAAAAAAAGTCAAATCCTCTTTTAGATTTTTCTAACTTTACACCAAAAACTCCATTATGGTATTAGAAAAGTCAACTGGTTCGCTCTTTACAACTATCGAGAACAAAATCGCGACCGTGATATTTGGTCATCCTTCCAGTAATTCTTTTCCTAGAGAATTATTAGACCGACTCACTACTGAATTCAATAATTTAAGTGCAGATCCAACTGTTTCGGTAATTGTCATACAAAGTGAAGGCTCAGGTGCTTTTTGTGCAGGCGCTTCATTTGACGAGCTTTTGGCTGTTTCCAATGAATCAGAAGGAACCGAATTTTTTTCTGGATTTGCGCACTTGATTAATGCCATGCGCAATTGTTCTAAACTTATTTTGGGTCGTATTCACGGAAAAGCAGTCGGGGGTGGCGTAGGGATTGCGTCAGCTTGTGATTATGCTATGGCCACAAAAAACGCTGCTATAAAACTATCAGAATTGGCAATTGGAATTGGTCCTTTTGTAATCGAACCGGTAGTTTCTCGGAAAATTGGAAGAACAGCAATGGCCGAAATGACACTTGCGGCACACGAATGGAAAACGGCTGATTGGGCTGCTGCCAAAGGATTGTATGCCAATACCTTTGAAACCAATGAAGAATTAGACAAGGCAATAACTGATTTTAGCACTAAATTATCAAGTTATAATCCCGAAGCTTTGCTGGAAATGAAAAAAGTACTGTGGGAAGGGACGCAACATTGGGATACGCTTTTGTTAGAGCGCGCCGCTATTTCGGGGAAGTTAGTTCTTTCTGATTTTACTAAAAATGCCTTGGCACAATATAAAAAGTAATTTTTTTAGGAGCTATTTCCTGCTATCCGTTACAATCTTTTATTTTCCTGTCAGGGTTCGAAACCCTGACAGGAAAATAAAAGGATTTTCACTTCTATCAGGGCTAGGTCTCATTGGAATCCAAATACCAAGATTTACATCTCATTTCTAATTTCAATTTGTTAAATTTGCATCAAAATAAAACTCCGATGAGCAATATCAGAATTACAAAACAATTTAGTTTCGAAACCGGTCATGCCTTATATGGTTACGATGGAAAATGTAAAAATGTTCATGGACATAGTTATAAATTGTCAGTAACCGTAATTGGTACCCCAATCACTGACCGTTCTAATGTGAAATTCGGAATGGTAATTGACTTTACGGATTTAAAAAAAATTGTAAAAGAAGAAATTGTAGATCAATTTGATCACGCCACCGTTTTTAACGGAACAACCCCTCACATTGATCTAGCTAATGAATTGATCAACCGCGGGCATCATGTAATTTTGGTAGATTACCAACCCACCAGTGAAAATATGGTAATTGATTTTGCTCAACGAATCACCAGTCGATTGCCGGAAGGAATCTCTCTTTTCTCCTTAAAACTGCAAGAAACCGAATCTTCTTTTGCGGAGTGGTTTGCAAGTGATAATTTTAAATCTATACTTTAGTTTCATGCAATTACCCCACAATAAGAAAATTTATTTTGCATCGGATCAGCATTTTGGCGCACCAACACCCGAATTAAGTTTTCCTAGAGAACAAAAATTCGTGGCATGGCTCGACGAAGTAAAAAAAGATGCTGAAGCCATTTTTTTATTGGGTGATTTATTTGATTTTTGGTTCGAATACAAAACGGTTATCCCTAAAGGTTTTGTCCGTGTTTTGGGTAAACTAGCAGAACTTCGTGATAGTGGCATTCCTATTTATTTCTTTGTAGGTAATCACGATTTATGGATGGAAGATTATTTTCAGAAAGAATTGAATATTCCAGTTTTTCATGACAATCAAGAATATACTTTTGGAGATAAGACATTTCTTATTGGTCACGGAGATGGAAAAGGACCAGGAGATTTAGGGTACAAACGCATGAAAAAAGTATTTACCAATCCGTTTTTTAAATGGCTGTTTAGATGGCTACATCCTGATCTTGGCGTAAAACTAGCGCAATACCTATCTGTAAAGAATAAATTGATTTCTGGTGATGAAGATGTAACCTTTCTTGGCGAAGATAAGGAATGGTTAATTCAGTATTCCAAAAGAAAACTTGAAACCAAACACTACAATTATCTTATTTTTGGCCACCGCCATTTGCCTATGAAAGTTTCCGTAGGCGAAAATGCCGAGTATGTAAATCTGGGCGACTGGATTACGTATTTTACATATGGTGTTTTTGATGGGAATACATTTGAAATTAAAAAATGGGAATCTTAATTCATTCCGTCTCCATGCAAATATTCATCCAGATTTATTTTAAACAAAGTGCCTTCCACCAAATCTTTTACGGCATCTAATTCTTCCAAGGAAACGGCCAAGTCAATTTGAGAACAAGGCGTTTTTAGTAACAATTTGTGGCATTTGTTTTTTAGTTGACAATCGTCGCAGCATTTATTTTGGATGTAGCTGTCTTCAATACAACGCTTAAATAGTTGCAGTTCCTGTTTGGTAAAATAAAAACCCATTTCTCTAAAAACAAGTTGAACTTTGTCCAATACTAGATCATTGTCTTTTCTCCAGTAAAAAGCCGTGCCTAAATTGTTATGATATATTTGTTTTATTTCTTGCATGTGTTTTCATTTTGAAACAAATATAAGTATTATTTATATTTGTTCTAAATAATAAAACATAAAAAAGATATAAAAAAGTCGCTAAAAAAAATTTAAGATTATTTTACCGAGTGATTATTAGTAGTGAGTTCTAAAAATTTAATTATTATTCGCTCTTTTCATGTTCCTCAATATCTTTTTGCAAGTCCAGTTTTCTAAAAGTAGGGGATACAACTCCGGTAATTAATACGGTGATCAGTGTCATGCTTCCGCCAAAGACCACTGCGCTAACAGTTCCCATTAGTTTCGCCGTTAAGCCACTTTCAAAAGCACCTAATTCATTAGAGGAACCCACAAATATAGAATTCACGGCTGCAACTCGGCCTCTCATGTGATCAGGAGTCTTCAATTGCAAAATAGTTTGGCGTATTACTACCGAAATTCCGTCGAAAACACCGCTTAGAAATAAAGCTGCAACTGACAACCAAAATATAGACGAAAGTCCAAAAACGATAATACAAATCCCAAACGCAAAAATTGCCGACAACAGTTTCATTCCCGCATTTTTAGTAAAAGGAATATAAGCGGAGATTATTAGCATCAAAAATGCACCAACAGCCGGAGCGGCTCTCAAAACGCCAAAACCCTGTGGGCCTACTTTCAAAATATCCTGAGCAAAAATAGGCAACAACGCAACGGCTCCACCAAAAAGAACCGCAATCATATCCAGTGATAAAGCGCCCAAAATGGTCTTGTTGTTGAAAACAAATTTTACCCCTTCTTTCAAACTTTCCATAATGGGTTCACCAATTTTTGGATTCAAAATTGGTTTCGTTTCAATTTGGGTCAAAGCAACCAAGGCGATAAGTGAACAGGCTAAAACGATGAACATAGACCCATGAACACCAATCCAATTAATCGAAAAACCCGCAACTGCGGGACCTAAAACCGAACTAATTTGCCAAACGGAACTACTCCAAGTTGCCGCATTTGGGTATATTTTTTTAGGAACAATCAAGGCCAAAAGAGAAAATATGGTCGGGCCAAGAAAAGCACGCACTAATCCTCCTAAAAACACGAAAAAGTAAATAGAATATAAAATAGTTTGGTTTGTAAAATCTTTTATGAAAGGAGGCCACGTAAATAAAAACAAGCCTAAACTAATGATTGAAAACCCTAAAATACATTTTAATAATAGTCCTTTTTTTTCCTTTTGATCGACAATGTGCCCGGCAAACAAAGCCATCGAAATGGCTGGAATGACTTCCATTAATCCGATTATTCCTAATGATAACGGATTTTTGGTCAAACTATATACTTCCCATTCAATGACGATAAACTGCATGGACCATCCAAAAACCATGGCAAAACGCAATAACAAAAAAATATTGAATTCTTTATAACGCAGCGCCGAGTAAGGGTCTTTTTTTTTCATAACAATAGGATCATTCTTTAATATCTCGCAACCGCAATTGCAAGCTTGTTTTGCCGTTCCACTCGTTTTCATCTATACAAAACACGGCTTGAAAAGATTTTTGATTCTTAGTTAGTTCGATTTTATTACCCAGATTAAAACCAATTGCGGCAATGCCTTCAGTCCCGAGGCTTCGGGATTGTTTGACAAAAAGTTTTAAGTGTTCATCCTCCTGACCCATAGGTTTTCCATAACCGGTGTCTTTAATGTTCTTGGTCAAGAAAATTGGGGTCATATTTTGGGGTCCGTATGGTTCAAATTGTTTTAGGATTCGGATTAATTTTGGCGTGATATCAGCAAAATCAATCTCGGCATCAACCGCAATTTCAGGTGTCAACATATCGGGATGTATCGTTCTTTTTACTTCTTTTTCAAAAGCCTCTTTGAATATTTGGTAGTTTTCTGGAAGGAGCGTCATGCCTGCTGCATACATGTGACCACCAAATTGTTCTAAATGTTCGGCACAAGATTCAAGTGCATTGTACACATCAAATCCTTTTACAGAACGTGCCGAAGCCGCATATTTATCACCACTTTTGGTAAAAACAAGTGTCGGTCGATAATAGGTTTCAATCAATCGGGAAGCGACAATTCCAATCACGCCTTTGTGCCAATCT
The DNA here is from genome assembly GCA_051990185.1 of Flavobacterium sp. DT2-2. GTDB lineage: Bacteria > Bacteroidota > Bacteroidia > Flavobacteriales > Flavobacteriaceae > Flavobacterium. The sequence continues at coordinate 66,432 of JAFCUE010000007.1, forward strand.
TCTTGAAAAACTACGGATGTAAAACGTTCTTTTTCATTGTTTTCCTCAATTTGTTGCAGTGCTTCTTTGGTGATTAATTTGTCTAAATCCTTTCGTTCTGAATTATAGGTCTCGATTTCAGAAGCAAATTGTTGGGCTTGTTCAAAATCAAATTCGGTTAATAATTCCACTGCATGATTGCCGTGTTTAATGCGTCCTGCAGCGTTTATTCTGGGTGCGATGATGAAAACAACATCGGTAATATCTAAGGTTTGTTTTTTTATTTGATGAATGATAGCTTTGATGCCCGGCCTTGGATCGCTGTTGATGACTTGCAATCCAAAATAGGCTAATACTCTATTTTCTCCAGTCATGGGGACGATATCAGCGGCAATGGCAGCCGAAACTAAATCCAAATACGGAATCAAATCTTCGGTGTTTTGGTTTCGGTTGCTACCCAACGCCTGAATCAATTTAAAACCTATTCCACAGCCACACAATTCATCATAAGGATAATTACAATCGTCTCGTTTTGGGTCTAGAATAGCAACGGCTTCGGGTAAGAATTCTCCCGGTCTGTGGTGGTCACAAATGATAAAATCAATATTTTTAGCTTTGGCGTATGCCACATGATCGATCGATTTTATACCGCAATCCAAAGCAATGATAAGTGAAAAACCATTGTCATCAGCAAAGTCAATTCCTTTAAATGAAATTCCATACCCTTCATCATAACGATCCGGTATGTAGGTAGCCACGTTTGGATAATAGGTTTTTAAATACGATGAAACCAACGAAACAGCAGTAGTACCATCTACATCATAATCACCAAAAACCAGAATATTTTCTCCATTTTCAACCGCTGTTTCAATACGAGATACTGCTTTTTCCATGTCTTTCATCAAAAATGGATCATGTAAATTCTCTAAACTTGGACGAAAAAAAGCTCTAGCTTCATCAAAAGTGTTAATGCCACGTTGCACTAATAAAGTAGTAACAAAGTCTTCTACATTTAAGGCTTTCGCCAAATTTTTCACAGTCTCCTCAGGTGGTTTTGGTTTAAGAGTCCAACGCATATTAATTTGAAATTATAAAATTGTGTTAGGAATTTTGTTATGTCGAGCGAAGTCGCGACCAATTGATCTGTCTCGACTGCGCTCGACCTGACAGTGAATTTATCTTTTTATTTCAACACTAGAGCACTGCCGTAAAAAGCAATTCCGTCCCAGCCCGTTTTCATGAAATTACGAATGTTCTGGTGATCTGTCCCGTTTGAATTTCCTAAAACATCTTCAAAATAGTAAGTGCCAAAGCAAGCTAAAGTTGATTCAGGAGTTAGTTCCTTCATTTCTGCAAAAGCAAATATTTTACAAGATCCTGAGTTTTCTCCAGCAGCATTATGTTGGGCACCATTCTCAAAAGCAGTGGGTTCAAAATCAAAATGTTGCTCAATAACCGCAATGGTTTCAGGAAAAGTTATGGCTTGAGGCGTTGTATTTAATTTTTCTAAATAAGTGTTGATGGTCATAATCAAAAATATTAAAATTGAGATGAAATAGTTTTTGCGGCAGCTACAGCGCCATCCATATAACCCGGATGTTGTAAGGCGGTTTCTGAACCAGATATATAAAGTTTTCCGTTCAAAAGGGGTTTTTGGAAAGCCATGTGACCGTTGTTTTGATGTGCTAAAACTAGTTGTTCATATGGATGAAATGTCAGAGATTCTTCTCTCCATACCTTTTCATGATAGGCAACATAATTAGCCGCTTCGGGACCAAAAAAAGTTGTCAATTGGGTGATTACTTTTTGTTGGCGCTCTTCTCGAGAAAGTACGGAAGTTCCAGTATTTAAAAAGCCTTTCAAAGCAAAACCGGAATGATCAAAGGAAGTATGGTCATACATTTCCTGAATAATACTTGCTTGGCTGAATAGCGTTCCTGAGTAATTTTGCACCCTCCAAAAAGGAGTTGTATAGGCTACCGCAAATTTAATACTTTCGCCCATCCACGTATGCGTTTTCTGGGCTACTTGAACTAAATTATCTGGTAAATTGGGTTCAAAAGTTATGGTGTTAATCCCCAAATTAGGTGGAATGGTAGTGATAACTTTATCAGCTGAGTAGTTGTTCCCCTTGGAGTCTGTCACTATCAATTGATCGCCTTGCTCTTTGATTGAGGTAACTTTAGTTTGTGTTTTTATATGCTCCATCCCAACTTTACTGATGAGTTGCTCTATCAATACTTTGGTTCCGCCTTCTATTCGAAATGAAGGTTCTTCTGCCGCTGAGATTTCGAATTTTTGCGGTGGTACAAACGACATTGTTTCAAATAAGGAAATACCTTGGGTATGCTGTCTGAAATAGGGAATTCCGAATTCGTGAACTAATTCTAAGAGATTGCGGTGTTGGTTCCCAAACCAAGTAGCGCCCATTTCCATAGTGACTCCAGTTGTGGCAGTGACGGTTTTTATGCGGCCACCCATTCTGTCATTAGCTTCCAAAACTAGAACCTCAATTCCTTTTCGCCGTAGTAAAAAAGCAGTATATAAGCCACACAAACCAGCACCAATTATGATTACTTTTTTGTTTCTCATTTTTTGTCTTCCTCTGAGAATTTATTTTTTTTAGGTTCTTTCGAAATTGTTTTTCCGGCCACTACAATAACAATCTCCCCTCTTGGTGCTATTTTATCAAAATGAGCCACCACTTCTTTCACGGTGCCACGAACATTTTCTTCATGCAGTTTGGATAATTCTCTGGAAACACAAATTTGTCGGTCTTCGCCAAAATAGGTGATGAATTCAGCTAAAGTCTTCACTAATTTATGAGGGGAAACATATAAAATCATGGTTCTTGTTTCTTCGGCTAAAGCTAAATAACGAGTTTGACGTCCTTTTTTATCGGGTAAAAATCCTTCAAAAACAAATTTGTCATTGGGCAATCCGCTGTTGACTAAAGCAGGTACAAATGCTGTAGCACCAGGTAAACATTCTACGTCAACTCCATTTTCAACACAAGCACGAGTCAATAAAAAACCAGGATCTGATATCGCTGGTGTTCCCGCATCCGAAATTAAGGCAATATTTTCCCCAGCTTTCAATCTTGAAATAAGGTTCTCGACGGTTTTGTGTTCGTTGTGCATGTGATGGCTGTACATGTGTGTGCCAATTTCGAAATGCTTTAGTAATTTTCCACTAGTACGCGTATCTTCGGCGAGAATCAAATCGACTTCTTTAAGAATTCGAATGGCACGAAAAGTCATGTCTTCGAGATTACCGATAGGTGTAGGAACGATATATAATTTTGACATAGCTGAAATAATTTAGTAAAAATCGCCAAAAGTATCAATTCTGATCGCAATGGAGATTTAGGAAATTTACAAGAATTTTTTCTCTATAATATCCATAAAACGTTCTTCATAATCTTGTTTTCCTTCCCAATTGTTGTAGTCTGGTTTTACCATTTCTTGAACAAAATTGCGGGTTTCATAGAAGGTATTGAACGTGATCAATTGATTTAAAACACGGTTGTAATCTTCGCTGTTGTTACCAAAAAGGTGTTTTATAAAAGCAATACGATCATTTAGATCAATGTTGATTCCTTTGGCTAATTTTTCGTTCAAGGAAATTGCTTTTTGTTCCACAGTTTCTTCTTTTGTCATTTCTTCTTTTCCCTCCTCCACAATGATTTCTTTTGGAGGGTTGATTACAGCTTCTTTAGGAGTGTCTTTAATTTCTTGCACCTTTACAAATTGAGTGTCATGATAATTTCCTCCTAATAAATCTTCAAAAGAAATTTGAACCGGTTCCTTTTTCTTTGGCATTTCTTGTTCCGTTTCTTTTATATCCCCTTGCGCTAATTCAAAATCGGGATGGATTGAAGCTGTTTCAGTAGTCATACTTGCTTCTTCTTCAATTTTTTTTTCTTCCTCAACAACTATCAATTCTTCCACTTCTGTTATTTTTGGTTCAGTGAGTGCGCTTACTTCCAAAGGAGTTTCAGTTGCCACTGCGGCTTCAAGTACCGTTTCAGCTTCGTTTGTTTTAGCAGCTTGCGTGGTTTCTTCTACTAGTGTTTCTTGGATTTCTTCCGTAACAGTTGATACAATTGTGGGTTTAATTTCATATTGAGACAATGCTTTTTGTTCAAAAATAGATTCGATTTTTTGTTCTAATGCTGCTCTTCCAATGGTAGGTTGTACTTCGCTAAAGTGCTCCTCTATAAATCGCAATACAGAAAGTTTCTCGTACAATTTTTGTGTCTCTAGATACAATTGGTTGATGTCAGATTTGTTTTTTAGCTGTAATATTCGGTGTGCGATGCTGATTAAATCGGCTTCCAATTTTTTTTTCATACTGTTGAAATTATAGCGTGTTAGGCAGGTCTATGTCGATGGTTATTGTATATCTTACGTAGAAAAGTAATTCTTTATGAATAAGATTTATTTTTTTAAATAAGTGCAGTCAAATACTCGATTTGATATAAATTGTATACTTTTGAAACGACGTAAAAGTATAAAATTTTTAAGTCGGTTTATCTATTACTAAGTAATAAAAACTATTCATTTTTTAAGTCAGAAAAATACAAAATGTTTCTCGAAAATACAGTAAATCATAAAGAACAATTTGGTTGGATCGAAGTCATTTGCGGCTCCATGTTTTCGGGTAAAACTGAAGAATTGATCCGCCGCTTGAAAAGAGCACAATTTGCCAAGCAAAAAGTAGAAATCTTTAAACCAGCCATCGATACGCGCTATGACGAGGAAATGGTGGTGTCACATGATGCTAATGAAATTCGTTCTACGCCCGTTCCCGCAGCTGCGAACATTGCTATTTTGGCACAAGGTTGCGATGTAGTAGGCATTGATGAAGCACAGTTTTTTGATGATGAAATAGTCAAAATTTGTAATGATCTTGCCAATCAGGGAATCCGAGTAATTGTAGCAGGATTGGATATGGATTTTAAAGGGAATCCCTTTGGACCCATGCCTGCCTTAATGGCAACTGCTGAGTATGTAACCAAAGTTCATGCTGTGTGCACTAGAACGGGAAATCTGGCAAACTATAGTTTTCGAAAAACAGATAATGATAAGTTAGTCATGCTAGGTGAAACCGAAGAATACGAACCCTTGAGCCGTGCGGCATATTATCATGCGATGCGGAAAGATCAGGATAAAAAATAAAAATCCTCTCCCCAACCCTCTCCGAAGGAGAGGGTGCTGGTGCCGAATTAAAATATAGTACGGATTAAAAAACACAAACCCTTTCAAATTTCATAATTTTGAAAGGGTTTGTCATTGTTTTTAGTTAAAGATAGATTCTAAGGTAAAATCTAGTTCTGGAAATAGTTTGCTTTGAATGGTATCTTCCTCAATTAGCGGATGCATTCCTATGAATTGATTTTCTTTTAGAACATAAATAAAGACCGTTTTATCGGCTGGGTTTACAATCCAATATTCTAGAACTCCAGCTTCTTCATATAAATCAAATTTATACTTCATTTCTTTATTGGAATTTCCTGGGGATAGAATTTCTATAACCAAATCAGGTGCTCCAATAGCGCCGCGTTCGTCTATTTTCTCATCATCACAAATGACACACAAATCAGGTTGAACCACGGTATAAATTTCTTGGTCTAATTTCGATTTCTTTTTATCTATTAATCGAACATCAAAAGGCGCAATAAATAATTCACAGGAATGATTTTTAAAAGCAGAAATCATAAAACCTGTCAACTTTCTAGATATTCTTTGATGAGTAGTACTTGGGGCTGGACTCATCTTGAATATCTTTCCTCTTATTAATTCTAATTTTTCCTGAAATTGCCAAGTTAAATAATCGGCATAGGAATAGGTTTTATTTAAATCTAATTGATTGATATCCGTTATCATGATACTTCTTTTTTTACAAAGTTACTAAAAAACATACTATTTTATCTTGTATTGAAAATATGTCGAATTACAACTCTTGTAAACCGATAATGATAAATTCGTCATGTTAGGCGAATCCGAAAATACGATTTATTTAGCCGTGGTAAATATTACCATTCGCCGCGCAAAGATCAGGAAAAAAATAGAAATCCTCTCCCCAACCCTCTCCAAAGGAGAGGGAGTCAAAACTGGATTGAAATATAAAGTATTAAAAAGATAAACCCTTTCAAATATCTAAATTTTGAAAGGGCTTATACTTTACAGTAATATTTATTTAGGACAATATCCTTTTTTAAACAGTATTAATTCGAATTACGAATGCTTCCGTCTTCAAATAATATTGTTTTAATCATTGGCTCAACTTTTATAGTATTGTTTTCAGAATATTTTTTTAATCTTTTAAGTTCTAAGTTTTCATAACTATTAAAATCTACCCAAAATCGCTTATTTGGATAGGCTCTGAAAACTACAGTTGAAGCTTTTTGATTTGAAGCTTCACTTTCTAAATAAGAACCCTTAGGAAGTTCAATAGTTAAGTTTTTGAACCTAAACAACACTTCTTTAAAAGAATCCGTTATCACTAGGTCAAACTTAATTCCTTTAATTCTTTTAGGTTCTTCTTTATCTAATCTTGTAACGTCTTCAATTGTGATTGCAAGTCTAGTATTATAATGGTTATTTCTATTGTTAATCCATTTGCAATCACTTGCATTTATAGTAATTAAATCTTTTGGACGTAATTTTGTGGCTATAGAATCTCTTATTAGAGCAATTTCTTCTTTATATTTATGCATTTGATATCTAATAGAAATTGAGCTCCCTAATTCTTTCTGAAAATAAATTTTCTCATTATCAGAATCGCTCTTTTTTACAAATGGAATGTCAAATATTAATTTAAAGTTATCCGTTACCCAAACAGCTCTTTTACCAGCAATATAATTTTGATCTATTTCTTTGGGTGTCTGACCTTTATTTTTTTCAAATGCATTATGAGCTTCAAAAAAATCATCATATAATATGGGTGAATATTTATAATTTGTTGTCAATGAATCAGGCTTTCCAAACATTTTAGTGTAGGTGCTAAATAAATCATCTACAAACTCTTTAGAAATTTTTCCTGCAGATCTTCGAAATTGACCATACGCTTTATCATCTTCGCCCATATAAAAGGTCATTTGCCTAAGGGAACCATATTTTTCATTTCTAGCTTCATTAAACTCTACAGTCAATGGAAATTTTTTACCATCCCTTTTTAATACATAGTCAATAGCAGTTGTATCATTAACATTTTGCACATCATCTCTAAAAATGGTAAATGTGTTATTGTTAAGCATCTCTTTTAAAAAGGAATTCTTTGAAATCTTACCAAATTTTACATCAGCGAATGATTCAGTATCTTTATTACAGCTCAATAAAATCAAAAAAATAAAAGCAAAAGCATTTGTTTTCATATATATCCAAATTTAAATACTTAAAAAAATCAACCATAGAGTAGTTAATAATAGACCGATTTGAATGTAGAATATCCTCCAGGTAATTTTACCTAATATAGTGCTATAACAAATGTATTTATCTAGTTTTCTTCTTTCAATTCTTAAACTTGATTCAGCATTTACTTCATAAATTATCTTTTTATCGATTTCAAAAATCCGTCGTCTGGATTTAATTGTTTTAACAGTATATTTAAAATCATTTAATCTAATTATTAATCCTATAACACCAAGAGTTATCGAAATAACTAAACAGAAGAGAATGGCTTTTGCTAAAGAAAAACTGAAAGTTATATTATTATCCTGAAAATTTTTATTAAAGTATTTGTTGGCAACAAGACCGAAAAAGGCAATTGATATTGTAAATGTTAAATTTATACAGAATGTTAGTAAATCAATTTGTTTGATGTGCCATTTTGAAAATCGATCTTTTAGCCTATTTAATTTATCTATTTCGTTTAAATTAGATTGATTTAAATGACTAATTTCTTTCTGATCTTCCATTGTTTTTTAAATGTTTATTAACCTTACAAATCAATCAAAAATCATATTAAAAATCATTTATTTAAAGTTCTATATTTTATATATTTGGTTCTAATTAAGAACTAAATAAAAACTATGAAAGCAAATATTGGTGATAAAATCCGAAAGGTGCGAGAATTGAAAGGCTTTACGCAAGACTTCATGGCGGGAAAACTGGAAATGTCGCAACGCGCATACAGCAAAATTGAAAACAACGACATCAAACTTGATTGGGGTAGAATTGAAGATATTTCTAAGATTTTACAAATAGAACCTACTGATTTGGTCTCCTTTGATGATAGTTTGGTTTTTAATAATTGCACAAACTCTGGTAAAGCTCATATAATGAATAACAACTTTCCTGTCGAACTTAAGAAAAGTTATGAGGATAGAATAGGATATCTAGAAACAGAAGTACTGTTTTTGAGAGGGTTATTGGATAAAAAATAAATAGAATTTAAAGAGTGATTTATTTTGTAACTTTGAATTAAAATTACTTAATATGGATTTGCAAAGCCGAAAAATAACGTTTGTTCAGGAGTTTCTTTCTATTGAAAGTGAGGAACTTATTTCTCGATTTGAAAAATTGTTGAAAAATAAGAAAGCTACAGAAGAAGATGCGGATTTCCGCCCGATGACTATTGCAGAATTAAACCGAAGAATTGACCAGTCAGAACAAGACTCCATCAATGGAAGACTTACTGAAATGAATGATTTTTTAGCCGAAATCGAAAAATGGGATTAAAAATCTATTGGACTGATTGGGCTAAAATTGAGGTTAAATCGATTTATGTTTTTCTGAAAAGAGGAGCAAATATAGCTGTAGCGAAAAAAATCACTAAAAAAATCACTGACGAAGTAAAGCTATTGATTAATCAACCATATTTAGGACAAATTGAGCAACAATTAATAGATAGTTCAAGAGAATTCAGAACATTAATTTACTGCAATTATAAAATCATATATTGGATAAATCTGGATAAGAATCAAATAGAAATTTGGGATGTTTTTGACTGTCGGCAAAATCCAATAAAAATCAAAAGGACTAAGTAAATTAATTTTTACTTAGTCCTTTTTACTTACATTTTTTTCCTCATTCTCGCCACAGGAATATCGAGTTGTTCTCTATACTTTGCAATGGTTCTTCTCGCAATTGGATACCCTTTCTCTTTCAAGATTTCGGCAAGTTGATCGTCTGGAAGTGGTTTTTTCTTATCTTCTTCTTCGATGGTATTTTGAAGAATTTTTTTGATTTCTAAAGTTGAAACATCTTCACCTTGATCGTTTTTCATCGATTCTGAGAAAAACTCTTTGATCAGCTTTGTCCCATAAGGTGTTTCTACATATTTGCTATTGGCCACACGTGAAATGGTCGAAATATCAAGTCCCACCATATCAGCAATGTCTTTCAGGATCATTGGTTTCAACTTCGTTTCATCACCATCTAAGAAAAATTCTTGTTGATAATGCATAATGGCGTTCATGGTAACAAAAAGAGTTTCCTGACGTTGACGAATCGCATCAATAAACCATTTAGCGGAATCCAGTTTTTGTTTGATAAATTGCACCGCATCTTTTTGCTGTGCCGATTTATCGCGGGAATCCTTATACGTTTGCATCATTTCCTGATAATCTTTGGAAACGTGGAGCGATGGTGCATTCCGACCGTTTAAAGTCAGTTCCAATTCGCCATCTACAATCCTAATGGCAAAATCAGGAACCACATTTTCGGTCACTTTATTGTTTCCGGTAAACGAGCCGCCTGGTTTTGGATTCAGTTTCTCAATTTCATGAATGGCTTTTTTAAGCTGTTCATTAGAGACACCGTACTTTTGAAGTAATTTGTCATAATGTTTTTTTGTAAAAGCATCAAATTGATTTTCGATAATATCGATAGCTAAATCAGCGGATTCGGTGGGTGTTTTGTGTTTCAATTGTAACAACAAGCATTCTTGTAAATCTTGTGCTCCAACACCAGAAGGTTCTAGTTCGTGAATCACCTGCAACATTTTTTGCACCATTTTTTCATCGGTGTAAATACCTTGAGTAAATGCCATGTCATCTACCATATCAGCCACGCTGCGTCGGATGTAGCCCATATCATCAATACTGCCAACAAGGAATTCAGCAATCTCGCGCTCTTCATCATTCAATATAAAAGTGTTCAACTGATTGATTAAATCTTGGTGAAAACTGATTGGTGCAGCAAATGGTGTTTCGCGATCATCATCATCGTCACTGTAATTACTGGTTTGTGTTTTATAGTCAGGTGTTTCATCGTTGCTTAAATACTCATCTATATTGATGTCTTCGGCTTCTATTCGCTCTGATTCGGCATCATCATAATCATCATACTCTTCGTTTTCGAACTCGTCTTTCTCATACTCATTTTCTTCCTTGCCTGATTCTAAGGCTGGATTTTCGTTCATTTCTTCGAGTAAACGTTGCTCAAAAGCTTGCGTAGGCAATTGAATTAACTTCATCAACTGAATTTGCTGTGGAGATAATTTCTGGGATAATTTTAAATTTAAGAATTGCTTTAGCATTTTTATTGTTTAATCGGTTAACCGTTTATTTGTTTAATCGATTAACCGAATAATCGATTAACCGAATACACTTTTTTAAAATTCTGCATTCATTGGTGTTCTTGGAAAAGGAATTACGTCGCGAATGTTTGTCATTCCTGTTACAAATAATACCAATCTTTCAAACCCAAGTCCAAAACCAGAGTGAACTGCTGATCCGAATCGTCTTGTATCCAGGTACCACCATAATTCTTCTTCATCAATTCCTAAGGCTTTCATTTTTTCAACCAAAACATCAAAACGCTCTTCTCTTTGAGAACCTCCCACGATTTCTCCAATTCCCGGGAAAAGGATATCCATAGCGCGAACTGTTTTTCCGTCTTCGTTCAAACGCATGTAAAATGCTTTGATATTTGCTGGGTAATCAAATAAGATTACCGGACATTTAAAGTGTTTTTCAACTAAATAACGCTCGTGTTCACTCTGTAAATCAGCACCCCATTCATTGATTATATAGTTGAATTTTTTCTTTTTATTTGGCGTACAATCTCTTAAAATGTCAATTGCTTCGGTGTACGAAACACGTTTGAAATTGTTTTCCAAAACAAAGTTTAATTTTTCCAAAAGAGGCATTTCGCTTCTCTCCGCAACTGGTTTCGATTTTTCTTCATCCAATAATCTTCCTTCCAAGAATTTCAAATCCTCCGGACATTTTTCCAACGTGTATTTGATTACATATTGAATAAAATCTTCGGCAAGATCCATATTGTCATTCAAATCATTGAACGCCACCTCTGGCTCAATCATCCAAAATTCGGCAAGGTGACGCGAAGTATTCGAGTTTTCGGCTCTAAAGGTTGGTCCAAACGTATAAATCTGACCCAAAGCCATTGCAAAAGTTTCACCTTCTAGTTGTCCAGAAACCGTAAGATTTGTTTCTTTTCCAAAGAAATCTTCTTTGTAATTTACTTTTCCGTCTTCGGTTCTTGGCGTTCCGTCAAATGGTAAAGCGGTAACTTTAAACATTTCGCCGGCACCTTCTGCATCCGATCCCGTGATAATTGGCGTATTCACATACACAAAACCTTTTTCCTGAAAATAACTGTGAACCGCATACGATAATACGGAGCGTACTCTCATTATGGCGCCAAACATATTAGTACGAACTCTTAAATGTGCATTTTCACGCAAAAAATCCAAGCTCGGTTTGTTTTTAGGTTGTATCGGGAATTTCTCCGCATCAGAATCTCCTAGGATTTCCAGTTTAGCCACCTGAATTTCAAATTTCTGTCCCGCACCTTTACTTTCTACTAAAGTTCCAGTAACTGATATCGCAGCTCCAGTTGTAATTCTCTTCAAGGTTTCGTCTGGTGTGTTTTCAAAATCGACAACACATTGTATATTATCAATGGTCGAACCATCGTTTAAAGCAATAAATTGATTGTTTCTAAAAGTTCTCACCCATCCTTTTGCATTTACTTCATGAAGCGTTTTTGTGCTATTTAGTAAGTCTTTAACTTTTGTATGTCTCATTTTAATTATATAATTGATATTAAATAGTGTCTTATAACCGAAATGCAAATATAAATGATTTGTTTGTAATTGTCACGGTGAGAAATGAAGCATTCCAACGCTGTTTCTGTTTTTTGGAGCTCTTTCCCGCTATCCATTACAATCTTATTGTTTTTTGAAACAAAAACAATAAGGATTTTCATTTCTATCGGGGCTAGGGAGTAGTGGCTAAAAGTATATTTTGCTCTTATTTTGTCATTCAGGGGAACAAAGAATCTCTGTTTATTGCTTAATTTGTGAGGATTCTTAAATTGTCAAAATGAAAAATTTGTATAATTTGAGCTTTATTTTATGCTTTTTTCTGCGTTTATTTTGTCATTCTGAGGAACGAAGAATCTCTGTTTGGTGTGCAATTTGTGAGGATTCTTAAATTGTCTGACTGAAAAATTCGTATAATTTGAGTATTATTTTATGCTTTTTTCTGCATTTATTTTGTCATTCTGAGGAACGAACTGAGGAACGAAAAATCTCTGTTTGGTGTGCAATTTGTGAGGATTCTTCCTTTGTCAGAATGACAAATTGTGGTTGAAAATAATGATTAGGATCATTATGGCAACCACTATTAAAAACGAGCTAAAAGGCAAGTTTTATTAAATGTTAGGATGTCTTAGTATGTTTACTCAAAGTTGAAAAATTTAATAATCAGTGTAGTCAACCCAATTATAATCATGCAAAAAAACCACATCGTGTTGTGATGTGGTTTGTATTTGAGTAACAAAAAACTTCCTAATTTAGTTGTAATTAAGTCTAACATTAATTTCACTACTCTTAAAAGGACCACTTACAATGGTAATAGTTCCTTCAAAATAACTATTTGCTGGATAATCGTTAAAGTAAATTGCATTTGCCTTTTTGGGTACATCAAAAATGATTTGAGTTCCAGCATCATTAATTTTGAAATCTGTAGAGGTGTTTCCAAACACATCATAAATGTAAGAACCATTTCCTTTGAAATTACTAATAAGTAATGACAAGGGTACTCTTACTTTAAGTAAACCCTGAGAAGGCAACGCATCTTCATTTAATAAATACCTTAAATTAGTTCCGGTTATGATTAACGACTCACCGCTACTTAAAACACTTTTGTTCACACTAGTTATTATGGGCTTTTTTTCTGCTATAATCAGTAGATCATAACTAAAGTAAGCTGTTGTTCCATTTATATTTTTTACGGCTAAAAAGTAGTTTCCGGGATTTACAGCTGTAGGAATTTTAAAAGTCACTTTGTTATTAACTATAGAAAAGTTAATACTACTGTTTGCAAACGTTTCTCTATTTTCGAGAGTAACACTCTGTATTCCTGCGCCGATAGCCAAATCGGGAATAGAATAGGTAGCGCCTTGAAAAAAAAGAATATTGTTGTTGCCCACCGTAGGTTCAAAATGATATGAAGTTATGGATTCGTGTTGTATCGAGTTGAAAACAGTTCCTACCACTTTAAAAGTCTCTGAGTAAATTTGATTGGAGATTTTATTTTTTATGATTAAGGTGTAATAACCAGCAGGTAATGTTGCTGTTTTTAAGAATATTCGTTGCGCACGACTTGAAGTGTTCATATAACCCGAGCCGGTTTGTTCGATTTTACTTATCGTGCAATCAATATTACTATTGTCATTAGCGAGAGTGATTTCCCAATGTGATAAATCGGTATCAAAATCTAAAGCCAAAAAAGATATTTCTGACGGTTGAGATTTTTGAAGAAATACATCTTGATCAAGGTCAAGAAATCGAAATGTTTTGCTATTTGCGGATTCATCTGAAGAACTACACGCTAAAAATAATAAGGAAGAAAAGAATAAAAGTAAAAATTTTAATTTCATAGGGTTGATTTTTTTTGAGTAAAAATATGTATTTTTTTAATAAAATCATCTAAAATTCAAGCTATTATGACTTCTCTATACTAGTAAAAATTTTACCTTAATTTAAAGTGATTATGAGATAAGGGCAGTGTCGCTAGAATATTATTCTAGAAGTACTGATGATGGTGAAGCTAAAGTTATTTTAAACAAATTAAAAACTTGACAAACCTACAAACACTTTGTATTTTTACCCCATGAACGATAATTTTATAACAGAATATTTTGGCATTGGCATTCAAAATGGTAAAACACCAGAGAATTTAGGAGTGTTGTGGCGTACCGCACAAAACCTTGGTGCAAGTTATATTTTTACTATTGGGAATCGGTATGCAAAACAAGCTTGTGATACGCACAATGCGGTAAAATCGATTCCGTATTTTCATTATGAAACTTTTGAAGAGTTTTACGCCAACTTACCTAAAGGCGCTCGCTTAGTTGGTGTTGAACTGGATGAAAACGCTGTTGATCTCGAGACGTTTGAACATCCACGACGTTGCGTTTATCTGTTAGGTGCCGAGGATAATGGACTTTCTAAAAAAGCAATCGAAAAATGCCACCATTTAGTAAAATTCAAGTCCGAAAAAAGTTTAAATGTATCTGTGGCAGGCAGTATTGTACTTTATGATAGAGGTCTTGCTAAACCAAGATCATGAAAATAGCACAGAGTAATCCTTTTGGCGTTGTATCTTAATGGTGTGATCCCATTTTATAGTTTAGTGGCAATCGCCTTGTCGTTTCTGGACCATTCACTCCAAGAACCAACGTAAAGCTTTGGCATTGCTAGTGCAGCGTAATCGAGGGCTAAGATAGTTTGGCATGCGGTAACTCCGGAGCCACAATGAATAATGATGTTCTCCATTTTTATTGCTCCAAAAATTTCTTGATATTTTTGTCTGAGTTCTGCTGCAGATAAAAACCGACCGTTTTGATTTAAGTTGGTAGTAAAAGGAATATTGATTGCACCAGGAATATGACCTGCCACTAAATCTATTGGCTCACTTACACCACGATACCGACTGTTTTCTCGTACATCAATAACCAAATAATTCTCGTTTTGAGAATTGTTTTCTACTTCGGTAATCGTTGCAGTTGGTAGTTTCCAATTGTCGAATGTGTAGTTTGCAACAATTTTTGGTGTTTCAGTTTTATTATTTGTTGGAAAACCCATATTTTCGGCCTGTTGTAATCCTCCGTTTAAAACTTGAACTTTTTCATGGCCAATTGCTCGCAACATCCACCAAAATCGAGCTGCAGCATTGGCTCCGTTTTTATCATCATAAATAACAACATGACTGCTATTTGTTATTCCAAGCTTTGTCAACGTCTCTGCAAATTTTTCAATTTGTGGCAAAGGATGTCTTCCTCCATTTGCGAGATCTTCTTTTATATCAGCCAAATCAGTATTTAAATCGATAAACAATGCTTGGTCTAAATGTTTTGCTTGGTATGTTACTTTAGCCTCTTTTCCGTTGCTGGCATCAACAAGAACTGGTGGATCGGTTTTGTACAATTCCAATAACTCAGCAGCTTCAATAAGCGGTGAAAGGTGTTTGGTCGTATTATTTATTTCGCTGTATACCATGATTTTATTGCGGTTTTTTTTAATTCATTACCTTATTTCGCCCATTTCTCATTGTAAAATACAGTCCAATTAGTAGAAAAGGAATACTTAAGATTTGTCCCATATTTAGTAGCATTCCTTCTTCAAATGCTACTTGATCGATTTTTACAAACTCGATGAGGATTCGCATGCTAAAAATTAGCGTAATTGCTAGACCAAAGTAAAAACCATTTCCTATTGTTATGTTTTTAGTTTTGTAGATAATAACGAGTACTATAAAAATAATAAAGTAAGCAATAGCCTCATACAATTGAGCAGGATGCCTTGGTATAATGTCAACACGTTTAAAAATAAATGCCCATGGCATTGTTGTGGGATTGCCAATCATTTCCGAGTTCATTAAGTTGGCAAGCCTTATAAACGCTGCTCCAAGTGGAGCAATAATTGCAATTAAATCTAGTATTTTTAGGTACTTGATTTTATATTTTTTTGAATATAAATAAAGCGAAATAAGTAAACCTACTGTTCCTCCGTGACTGGCTAATCCCGAGAAACCTACGAATTCATAGTCCCCAGTGATCGTTTTTTTTATAGGTAAAATAATTTCGACAAGATTTTTAGAATAATAATCAAAGTCATAGAAGAAACAGTGCCCCAATCTCGCTCCAACAAAAATTCCGATGATGCCGTATAGAAATAACGCTTCGTGTGCGCTTTCATTTAAATTTTCTTTCTTATAAATTTTCTTAAGTATTGCCATAGACAACAGTAAACCCGCAGCAAATAATAGGCCGTAATATTTTATAGGGAATCCGCCTATATTGATTATCTCTGAGTCTACATCCCAATATATATATAGTCCAATCATAATTCTTTTTTCAAGGTTTTGTTAGTACTGTATGGTGGTGATGTACAAGTTTTAGTGATACATTATAGAACAATTACAATCCTAATTTAATACTTTTTTTAGCGCAACTTAACTTTTAACTTTTTTTGAGATATTGAAATCGTTTAGTTCAAAAAAATCTCCTAAGTTAAACAATTTCCTAGCCCGGATAGCAGTGAAAATCCTTCCTGTTTTTCTTTTAAAACAGGAAGATTGCAACGAATAGCCGGAAAGAGCTCCTGATATTATTTTTTGAGTTCTAAATCATCAATTGCTGCATCGCTTGGCTCAATAATGTCTATTTTAGGTTCGATGAAATCTTGCTCGTTGGCCAGTGTTTTATTTAAGGTTAGTACTAAAGCTGGCAGTAACATTAAATTAGATAACATGCCAAACAATAAGGTCAATGAAATTAATCCGCCCAGGGCAATTGTTCCTCCAAAACTAGACAGCATAAATACAGAGAACCCAAAGAACAATACAATAGAAGTGTAGAACATGCTCAAGCCAGCATCTGTAAATGTAGCATAAACCGATTTGCGTATTTTCCAGTTGTTTTTCTTTAATTCTTCTCGGTATTGCGACAGGAAACGCACGGTGTCATCTACTGAGAGTCCAAAGGCAATTCCGAAAACCAATATTGTAGATGGTTTCAAGGGAATATCCAGAAAGCCCATGATTCCGGCGGTTAACATTAACGGTAATAAATTAGGAATGATAGAAACTAATACCATTTTGAACGAACGGAACATAAATGCTATCAAAAGTGCGGTTAGTAAAAAGGCAAATGCCAGCGACGAGAGTAAATTGTTGAGCAAGTATCCCGTTCCTTTCTGGAAAACGAGTGCTTTACCCGTAATGGTTACTTTGTACTGATTTGCTGGGAAAATTTTAGTAGCTTTTTTTCGAATTTCAGCTTCAATTTTGGCAATTTTATCGCCGCTTTCATCCCGCATAAATGTTGTAATTCGGGCAAATTGTCCTGTGGAATCCACATAACTTTTCATTACGTTGTCCTTTGAATTTTTTGCAGCATTTTTTGCGTAGGACAAGATAAATGATTGCTCCTGCGAAGTGGGTAAATCGTAGTATTCTGGTTTTCCGTTGTAGTACGCTTGCTTGGAGTACTTAACTAGATTTACAATAGAAATAGGTTTAGAAAGTTCTGGAATTTCATCGATAGCTTCCTCTAGTTCGTCCATTCGCCTTAGAGTAGACAACTTCATGACTCCTTTTTTGCGCTTGGTATCAATCATGATTTCTAGTGGCATAACGCCATCAAATTCCTTTTCGAAGAAAACTATGTCTTCAAAAAAGGCTTCTTTTTTTGGCATGTCTTCTATCAAACTACCAGAAATACGCATTTCATAAATTCCTATGATACTAATGACTAGCAGTACAATGGAAACTACATAAATGGTAAACCGATTGTATTTTACGTTTCTCAGAATCCATCCCATAAAAGCCTTTACATAATCGCGATCCAAGTGTTCGATATGGCGCTCTTTGGGTGCTGGAATGTAACTATGAAAAATAGGAATGACAATAATGCACAAAAAGAAAAGTGCCATGATATTGATGGATGTTACCACTCCAAATTCTAATAACAATTGATTATTTGAAGCCACAAACGTAGCAAAACCAATAGCTGTCGTTAAATTTGTCATTAAGGTTGCCATACCTACTTTTGTAGTAACGCGCTGCAAGGCTTTGGCTTTGTTGTGGTGAATTTTATATTCCTGATGGTATTTATTGGTGAGGAAAATGCAATTTGGAATCCCAATAACAATGATTAAAGAAGGCACTAAAGCGGTCAAAACCGTGATTTCATAATTCAGTAATCCTAAAAATCCAAAGGACCACATGACACCAATAATGACAATAATCAATGAAATTAAAGTAGCTCTAAAACTTCTAAAAAAGAAAAAGAAAAGCAAGGATGTGACGAGAAGGGAAGCGCCGATAAAGATGCTAATTTCGTCTGTAATGGTTTTTGCATTTAGCGTTCGGATGTAAGGCATTCCAGAAACACGCAGGTCGATTCCGGTTTCTTTTTCGAATGCTTCAACCGCGGGAACAAGTTTTTCTAGGATGAAATCCTTACGAGCGGCTGTATTGACAATTTTCTTGTCCATGTAAACCGCAGAACGAATACTTCCTGATTTTTTATTAAAAAGTAGTCCTTCATAAAAGGGCAGGTCATTAAAAAGTTCTTTTCGTATTTTTTGTAGATAGGCCGCATTTAAAGTTTTGCTTTGGTCCACGAACGGAACCAATTCAAAGGTTTCAAGCGAGTCGTTTTTTTGTAATTTCTTTAAATCATTAAGCGATACAACTAAATCAACAGCAGGGTCTACTTTGATGGAGTTCATTAGCTTGCTCCATGAGGCGAAGGCTTTTGGAGTAAAAATGGCGTTGTCTTTTACACCAATAATGACTAAATTTCCCTCTTCACCAAATTTATTCAGAAACGCATTGTACTCAATATTTACGCTATTATCATCAGGTAATAAATTAGCTTCTGTAAAAGTAAAATGGATATTTTTCCATTGTAAGGCTAAAAGAGCTGTTATCGCAATAATTATGGACAACATTAATATTCTATTTCTAAGGACAACACGGGCTATTAACTCCCAAAATCCCAAACTAAACCACTTGATCATATCTCCTATTTATCGGTGGCAAAGGTAATTAAAACCGCTACAAATCATTGATTTTAAGTTTAAGTTTTTGTTGTGTACCGATGCTATTTGCTGGCGTTTTTAATTTTACAATTAAATAATTTTGTGGTATTTAAATTATACATTTGAATTCTGCAACTTTGTTAGATTAGAAAACGTATCGAATTGAATACAATACATATGAAAAATTATAAAAATACAGTATTTTACTTGCTGATTACAGGTGGTTTTACCGCTTTAATGTACTGGATTATCACAAAGGGAACAAAGCTAGAGGCGAGCGAAATCATAGTAACGCCTGAAAGTGGAAAAGGGTCTTGGGGCGATTTTATAACATCCATGCAACACAATTTTCAAGATCCGTTAGCCATACTTCTAGCACAAATAATTACTATTATTCTTGTTGCTCGGGTTTTTGGCTGGATTTTCAAAAAAATAGGCCAGCCTTCAGTAATTGGTGAGATAATCGCTGGAATTGTGCTTGGACCTTCCTTACTGGGTCTCTATTTTCCAGAATTTTCGGGAGCTTTGTTTCCCGCTGCATCCTTGGGGAATTTGAAATTTTTGAGTCAGATCGGGTTAATCCTTTTTATGTTTGTTGTGGGAATGGAACTTGATTTAAAAGTCTTGAAAAACAAAGCCAATGAAGCGGTGGTGATCAGTCATGCGAGTATTGTTATTCCTTTTGCTTTAGGTATAGGACTGGCATATTATGTATACAATCAGTTTGCACCAGAAGGCGTGAAGTTTTTGTCTTTCAGTTTATTCATGGGAATTGCGCTTAGTATTACTGCCTTTCCAGTTTTGGCTAGAATTGTTCAAGAACGAGGCATTCATAAAACAAAATTGGGATCCATTGTTATTACCTGCGCAGCTGCTGATGATATTACGGCTTGGTGTATTCTGGCAGTGGTAATTGCCATTGTAAAAGCGGGGACTTTTGTAAGCTCGTTGTATATAATCATGCTTGCCATCCTGTACGTTGCAGCTATGATTTACATTGTAAAACCATTCCTGAAAAGGATTGGAGATTTATATGGATCAAAAGACAGCATTGTAAAACCAGTTGTTGCCATCTTTTTTTTGGTGCTCATTGTTTCCTCCTATGCTACAGAGGTGATTGGAATTCACGCCTTGTTTGGAGCTTTTATGGCTGGAGCTATTATGCCCGATGTTCCAAAATTCAGAACCATATTCATAGAAAAAGTAGAGGATGTGGCCTTGATACTTTTACTGCCTCTGTTTTTTGTATTTACTGGTTTAAAAACAGAAATTGGTCTTATTAACGATCCGTATTTATGGAAAGTTACGGGTTTTATTATCTTGGTTGCCATAGTAGGAAAGTTTTTAGGAAGTGCTCTAGCTGCACGATTTGTGGGCCAAACCTGGCGCGATAGTTTAACTATTGGTGCTTTGATGAATACTAGAGGTTTAATGGAGCTAATTGTGTTGAACATTGGTTTAGAACTCAAAGTGTTGACTCCAGAGGTATTTACCATGATGGTCATTATGGCGTTGGTAACTACTTTTATGACTGGTCCTGCTTTGGATTTAATTAATTATATCTTCAAAACAAAAGATGGTGTTGAAATTCTGGAACCATCAAATGCAAACAAATACCGGATTTTAATTTCGTTTGGTAATAACGAAAAAGGAAAATCTCTGTTGCGATTGGCCCATAGTTTTATTAAAAAGCAAAAAAACACCTCGAGTATTACCGTGATGCACCTGTCATTGAGTGATGAGGTGCATACCTTTAATTTGGAAGATAAAGAAAAAAACAGTTTTTATCCTATTGTCGAAGAATCACAGCTGCTAAAGCAGGATATTACGACTATTTTTAAAGCCACAATGGATATTGAAACTGAAATTGCCGATGTAGCCAATCAAGGTGATTATGATTTGTTATTGATAGGATTAGGAAAATCAATTTTTGAAGGTACCATTTTAGGGAAAGTAATTGGTTTTACAACCCGAATCATCAACCCAGATCGTTTAATTGATAAGTTTACGGGTAAAGAGGGCTTGTTTGAGAATTCTCCTTTTGATGAAAGAACCAGGCAAATTATTTCTAAAACCAAAATGCCAATCGGAATTTTGATCGACAAAGATTTGCAGCAAGTCAATCATGTTTTTATTCCAATTTTCAGTCCTGAAGACTCTTTTGTAATTGATTATATCCAAAAATTAGTCTACAACAATAATTCAAAAATCGTTATTTTGGATGTCAATAGGCATATCGACACTAATTTCGTAATGAAAAGTGCCATTGATTCTTTGGAACAAAAATACCCGAACAACATCAGTTTAATCACTGATAAAATTATCAAAAAAGAATTCCTAGCCCAACAAGATTTAATGCTTATCAGTCTCGAAAGTTGGAAAGCATTAGTAGATTCTAGAAGTATTTGGCTGAGCGGTGTTCCATCCGTATTAATATTAAAACAGTAGTATGAACTGGATTTTGTTGATTATTGGTGGTCTTTTTGAAATAGGTTTTGCTACCTGTTTAGGCAAAGCCAAAGTGAGTACTGGCATGACAGCAACCTTGTGGTTAGCAGGTTTTTTAGTGTGTTTGACAATCAGTATGTTTTTGCTGTACAAAGCGACACAAACCTTGCCCATAGGGACCGCTTATGCAGTTTGGACCGGAATTGGCGCAGTGGGCACCGTGCTAGTTGGAATTTTTGTATTCAAAGAACCGGCTGATTTTTGGAGAATATTTTTTATCACCACATTAATCAGTTCTATTATTGGGTTGAAATTCGTTTCGAGTCAGTAGCGAGATAGGAAATCAGAAGGTTTTAAAAAGAGGCTTTAAGCTGAAGATTCTCAGTCGCCTTAGTGTATTGTTTTAATTTAGTAGTGCTTTTATGTTTTGATGATTTGGACTGCATGAATGTCCATTTGTGCTATGCTTCGTTTTATAACCAATAAATAAATAATACTAATAAAATCATGATTTTAACCACAACCAACGCTATCGAAGATTATAAAATCCTTGAGTACAACGGAATAGTTTCTGGAACTGCTGTAAATATGCAAAAAATGGGATTGACATTTAATATGCAAAAATACTACGCAGGAATTAGTGAAAGCATCTTACAGATTAAAGAGCAGGCTTTTACTAATTTAAAAGAAAATGCCGAAAAAATGAACGCCAATGCTGTTGTGGGAATCCAAGTTGATGTAGAGCTTAAAAGTAGTGAAGGATTAATTGCAATAATGATAACTGGAACTGCAGTTAGCATTGTAAAACGGTAATTAAAAGCAACTTGTGTTTTTTACGAGAGTTGCTGGTTTCAGTCCTATTTTTATTTTATTAATCAGAGATTAGTCATTGTAATACTAGTTTTTAATTCTTGTTTAATTACATGCAGCCATAAAAAAACCCGTCCAATTACAATAACGGGACGGGTTTCAAATAGGTGTTGAGGTTGTTTTATACCTTCATGATTTCGGCTTCTTTCACCACTAAAAGTTCGTCTATTTTACGAATGAAAGTGTTGGTCAAGTTTTGGACTTCCTCTTCTGCAGTTTTGCAAATATCTTCGGATGTTCCGTCTTTTTCTAGTTTTTTAATTTCTGTATTGGCATCCTTCCGTGCATTTCGAATTCCCACTTTAGCATCTTCGGCTTCTACTTTGGCTTGTTTGGCAAGGTCGCGACGACGTTCTTCAGTTAATGCTGGAACACTAATGATAATCACATCACCATTATTCATAGGATTAAAGCCTATGTTGGCAACCATAATCGCTTTTTCAATTACATGCAACATATTTTTTTCAAAAGGTTGTAACGTAATTGTTCTCGCATCGGGAACACTAATTTTTGATACTTGAGAAAGTGGTGTAGCTGATCCGTAATAATCAACAAAAACGCTTCCAAGCATGGCTGGTGATGCTTTTCCGGCACGAATATTCAAAAATTCTTTTTCTAAATGCGCAATAGAACCTGTCATAGATTCTTCGGTACTATCTAGTATAAAATCAATTTCTTCAGTCATAAATTTTAGTTTTTAGTTTTTGGTCTAAGTCTCCAGTTCGAGTTAACTCTGTGACTCTAAACTATATGTTAACTACCGTTCCTATATTTTCTCCTTCACAGATTTTCAATAAATTGTCCTTCTTGTTCATGTCAAATACTACAATAGGTAATTTATTTTCTTGGCTCAATGTAAACGCTGTAGTGTCCATTACATTTAAACCTTTTTTGAGTACATCATCAAAAGAAATAAAATCAAATTTCACTGCTGACTCATTTTTTTCTGGATCACAATCATACACACCATCTACCCGTGTTCCTTTAAGGATTACATCTGCATTAATTTCAATTCCACGCAGTACGGCGGCAGTATCAGTCGTGAAATAAGGGTTTCCAGTACCTGCTCCAAAAATCACAATTCTGCCCTTTTCAAGATGACGATCGGCTCTTCTCTTAATGTATGGCTCTGCGATAGATTCCATTTTCAAGGCCGTTTGCAAACGCGTTTTCATTCCTTTTTCTTCCAGTGATCCCTGTAATGCCATTCCATTGATAACGGTTGCTAACATTCCCATATAATCGCCTTGCACGCGATCCATTCCTCCACTTGCTCCGGCAACTCCTCTAAAAATATTTCCACCACCTATTACAATGGCTATTTCTACTCCTTTATCATGGATTTGCTTTATTTCATCAGCATATTCGGCAAGTCTTTTTGGATCGATTCCGTATTGTAAGTCGCCCATTAAAGCCTCTCCACTTAATTTTAGAAGAATTCTTTTGTATTTCATGTGTGTGTTGCGTTGATTCGTGCAAATATAGAATTTTCTTTTTTTTTAAAATACTGTTGCCGAAATTTTATAAACTTAGTTTTTCGAATGATTTTTTTGCAGCTTCATAGCCAATATTAAAAACGGCATTCATCTTTGTTTTATTGGTCTCGAAAGTACTGTACAAACACAAATCTTTTGGTTCAATAACCCAGTCACAAATATTAAATTTTTGAGCGTTTGAATTTGCCGAAAGAATATCGAAAGCTCGGGTAGTTACTGCTTTAATGGAGCTTAAATCTTTGGCTTCAATTTTTTGAATCGGACTCACATAAACGCCTATAACAGTCTCACATTGTCCTTGAAGAATATCAGTAGGAAAGTGATTCAATATCCCGCCATCACTGTATATTTTTCCATTAATTTCATAAGGAGATAATATTCCAGGAAATGCTGAAGAAGCCAAAATAGCGTCGATAATTTTTGTTTGTTGATCAAATATTTTTAGTTTTCCTCGCACCATATCGGTTGCTGTAATTTGGATCGGGATTTTCAAATCAGCTAATGTGGCATCTTTAAAAATAGTATGAAAATAAGGCTTGAATGATTCTGAATCAATTAATCCTGCTTTTTTAAAGGTTAAATGTTTCCAGTGAAAAAGATATATCGATTTGAAAAATTCTAAGATTTCTTCGGGAGTTTTTCCCCACGCATACATCGTTCCTACTATAGAACCTGCACTGGTGCCAGCAATTTGAGATGGACGAATGTTTTGTTCTTCTAAAAATTTAATCACTCCGGCATGGGCTATGCCTTTCGATCCTCCGCCTGAAAGTACTAGCCCTAGCGATTTTGTTTTTAAATCCATTTTTTTTATTTGTTATAAAATTACTCTTTTTGCTGAATTGAAAGCATCATCTCTTCGATTAATACGTTGTTTTTATGGTAACTTTGTTTAAAATAATAATTCATTATGAAAACTCCAGTAGCTAAAGCATTGTTTAATAGTCACTCCTATCTAGAATATAGAAAATTAGTTTCCGATTTGTTGCTTGAAGGGAAATCAACAGGTCGCGAACAATCTGATGACTTAACCCATTACAGCGAGTTGAATGATACCCGAATGCATCGCTTGGATAAAACAATGAAAATTACGGATGAAAACATCCAGAAATTAACGAATTTAAGAGGGGAATATATTTGGTTAGTTATTTCGGAGGGATGGTGTGGTGATGCTGCACAACTCTTGCCGATTATTAATAAAATGGCTGTTGATTCTGGAAAAATAGAGTTAAAAATTGTGCTGCGTGATGAAAATGAGGAGTTAATGAAGTTATTTTTAACTAATAAAAAGAAATCAATTCCAGTAGTGATTGTAATAGATAAAGCAACTGGCGGCGATATTGCAAAATGGGGACCTAGACCTAAAGGTGCTACCGATTTAATCACAGATTATAAAAATGAGTTTGACACCATTGATGAAACTGCAAAAGCTAATTTGCAATTATGGTACTTACACAACAAGGGATTAAGTACTCAAGATGAATTAGTTAGCTTGATGCTTAGTTTGGATAAATAGTATTAAAATATCCAAGACGACGTTATATTGAGGTTTAAAATGGAATAAAATGGTTTAAAACAGAGTGGCAATCGCGCATTTAAGGAACAAAATATCGAAAAGTATTGATGCTGAAGTGTTGATTTTATTAGGGTTTTTAGCCAAAATATATTTTTTCATTATTTTTAGTGTTATATTAAAAAATATTGTAACTTTCTGGCTGTCAACCAAGTCTACTGTTAATTTACTTTTTTTATTGGTGTTTCATCATTGTTTAACAACTTAAAAAACATCATTATGAAAAATCGATTTGAAAAGATTTATGACTATCTGTCACGATTCTTATTTGGAGGAAAGCCGTTCGCTCATTATTAAATTGCGGGCAAATGCTCATTAGCTTATAAGAGCATGGAGTAAAATTATTTTAACATTAGAGAAAACACATCGCAAATTCATTGATAAAATTGAATTCGTCATGTGTTTTTGCTTTTACAGAAATCAAATAAAAAAAATATTGAGCTATTATTTTTTGATGGTAGACTGTAAACTAGAAAATTTTTCCTTAATTTACTTTCCTATGTGCTCGATTTATTTTTGAGCTTCAAAAGGTATCTCCTATAGGCTCAATTCAACAAATAAGATGAGATCGTCAGCTGATTGAAAACCCAAGCTTATTTTTTTAGTCACCGATTAAATTACTTCGGCCTAAAGCAATCGCTTTTCCCAAACCTAATTAGAAGCAGGCGTGGTTTAGTCACTTATGTTTGAACTTAATTTTAAATTAGAAAAAATGGGAGCGAATACAAGTTTGTCCTGCCGTTCCAGTCTATTCAAGATTGAATTTCTAGCGCAGTATACTTTTTATAATGTAGGCTATGCCCTATTTTACTACTCAATCCATCAGGTAAGAAACAAGATGTACTGCTGTTGCTATTTGCATCAACTTCACCACGATCCGGATTTCCTTTTGGCGGTATCACAACATCAAATTGCGCAAATGCACTAAAAGATAATAGGAATGTTACTAGTAACAGCATCAAGTCATTCATTACTTTGGGTAAGACTTTCTTCAAATGCAATTACGTCTACACCATTTTTTACATTATAATCGCCTATTTTGGTGCGGCGTAAAGCCGTTAAATGAGAACCGGATTGCATGGCTTTACCAAAATCAAAAGCAAGGGAACGAATGTAAGTCCCTTTGCTACAAACGACTCTAAAATCTATTTCAGGAAGTGCTATTCGAGTAATTTCAAATTCGTGAATAGTTGTTTTTCTGCTCGCAATTTCAATGCTCTCTCCAGCTCGGGCATGCTCATACAAGCGAACACCATCTTTTTTTATTGCCGAAAATATAGGAGGTACTTGATCTATTTCGCCTAAAAATTGTTTCACAGTCTCATGAATTAAGCTTTCGTTGATATGTGCTATAGAGAAATTTTGGTCAATTTCGGTTTCTAAATCATACGAAGGTGTCGTAGCTCCTATATAGAAAGTTCCAGTATACTCTTTGGCTTGACCTTGAAGCTCCGAAATTCTTTTGGTAAATTTTCCAGTGCACACTAACAATAATCCTGTTGCCAATGGATCTAAAGTTCCTGCGTGGCCAATCTTAAATTTTTTAGGCAAATTGAGTTTGTTAATCAAGGCCCATTTTAACTTATTGACCGCTTGAAAAGAAGTAAAATGCAAAGGTTTATCAATTAATAAAATTTGACCATCTAAGTACTCATCAGCTGTTTTCAATAAAAATTATTTTAAGTATGTAAAGTAGATCAACAAAAAAGTTCCCACTATTATGCGGTACCAGCCCCATGGTTTGAAACCGTATTTTTTAATAATTTCGATAAAGAATTTAATAGCTATAATGGCAACAATAAATGCGACTACGTTCCCAATCAAAAACAATTGAATGTTTTCATTGGATTTCAAGATCAATTCGTAACCTTTCATTTGAGATGTTTCGTAGGTTTTCAAGAATACGGAATAGCACGTAACTGCCATCATAGTTGGAACCGCTAAAAAGAAAGAGAATTCAGCCGCAGCATGACGTGTTAATCCTTGCTGCATGCCGCCAATAATGGAAGCTGCTGACCGACTCGTTCCAGGCATCATGGCCAAACATTGCCAAAAACCAATGATTACGGCTTTTTTCACAGTAATATCTTCTTCTTTGATAATGGTTGGATTTTGAAAGTAATTATCAATAAATAATAAAACAATTCCGCCCAAGATTAATACTATCGCAATAGGAATAGGATTCCCAAGAACGGCTTCAATTTTATCGTCGAATAATTTCCCTAAAACGAGAGCGGGAATGACAGCACAAATCAGTTTGATGTAAAATGTAATCGCAACATTTTTTGTAGAGAAATCGAAAAATTTCTTCCAATACAGAGCAACAACAGCCAAAATGGCCCCAAATTGTATAGAAACTTGAAATAGTTTCACAAAATCATCTTCTTGAATTCCAAAATAGGAGCTCAAAAAAACCATATGTGCGGTAGAAGAAACGGGGAGATATTCAGTTAATCCTTCAATAACTGCGATTAAAAATGCTTGTAAGGTATTCATTTAAGCTTTTTTGGGATTCTTCAAAATAGCATAAACTGTAATTCCAAACCCGATTAAAACAGTAGTTGGTGCCAATCGAATTCTTCGAAAATTAAAAATATCTTCATTGAAAACAGAAGGATCTTCACTTCCTCCGCCAGCCATGAGGATAAATCCCAAGGTAATTACTCCAATCCCAATTAAAAGAATTCTATAATTTATTTTATCAAAAAGGAATTCGGGTTTTTGTTCGTTGTCTTTCATATATGCTGAATTTAATTCAACATTTTAAAATGCTGAATGATACTGTTTTTTTTAATCTTAGATTAATAAAGATCGTCTGTTCTTAAGTTCAAGAAACGTTGTGTGGCAAAATAGGTGCTCAACCAAGTAATCAATATTCCAATTCCTAAAACAGCTACTAATACTAATCCTATCAAAACTTTGTCCTCTAATATTCCCAAATTTGGAAAGCTGGTTTCCACGTAAATCAATACTCCAATTAATGCTAAAACAGCCAATCCAGCACCAATCATCCCAAGTTTTATGCTTCGCATAACGAAAGGTTTTCTAATAAATGATTTAGTTGCGCCAACCATTTGCATGGTTTTAATGATAAAGCGGTTAGAATGTATTGATAAACGTAAAGAACTATTGATAAGTAATACGGCAATCACAGCAAGAAAACCACTGATGATTAAAATCCACATACTTACTTTTTTAATGTTGTCATTAACAAGATTTACTAATTGCTTGTCATACACAATATCTGAAATCATGGTGTTTTTACGCAACCCAGTTTCAATTTTTGTAATACTATCCTTGATCACATAATCGCCTTTTAAGTGTATATCATAGGAGTTTTGCAATGGATTTTCACCAAGAAACGTCATGAAATCTTCGCCAATAATATCGGTATGTTCTTTGGCGGCAGCGTCTTTAGTAACGTATGTGTAAGTTTTTACAAAAGCACTTGATTTAAGTTCTTTACCAAAATTTTTCATAATACTGTCATTTGCTTCATTTTTAAAAAAAACAGTCATAGCAATATTCTCTTTAAAATCGTTAGCCAATTTTTTAGAATTGATGATAAAAAGCCCCAATATTCCGAGTAGAAATAGAACCAAGAATACACTTAATACTACTGAAAAATAGGAGGAAATTAAACGGCGTTTTTGAAAATTATCAAAGGAAGAACTCATAGTTTACTGAAATTATTGGGTAAAAATAATAAAGAATTTCTTTATTTAAAGTTAATAACGCTCAAAGTTTTAACTTTCGTACAATAAACGTAAATTTGGCACCTGAAAATAATCCTTTTTGGAAAAAATAAAAGCAACTGATTTTGTTAGCTCCCCTGGGCCGATAATTAGGACTGTAGCAGGCGAAAACATGACGCTATAAAACGATAAAAAATAGAATGAAATATAATCCGAACGAAATTGAAGCCAAATGGCAAAAGTATTGGTTAGAAAACCAAACCTTTAAGGCAGAAAACAATTCAACAAAACCAAAATATTACGTTCTAGATATGTTTCCTTATCCATCTGGAGCGGGCTTACACGTAGGGCATCCGCTAGGGTATATTGCCTCTGACGTGTTTGCTAGATATAAAAGGCATCAGGGTTTTAATGTGTTGCATCCCATGGGTTATGACAGTTTTGGATTACCCGCGGAACAATATGCGATTCAAACTGGGCAGCGTCCTGAAGATACAACATCCGTAAATATTGATGGTGGAACAGATAAAGAAGGAAATCAAATTGCTGGTTATAGAAAGCAGTTGGATAAAATTGGATTCTCTTTCGATTGGAGCAGAGAAGTCCGTACTTCAAATCCGGATTATTACAAACACACACAGTGGATTTTCATTCAATTATTCAATTCTTGGTACAATAAAAACACAGACAAAGCCGAAGATATTGCCACGTTGATTTCTATTTTTACAACAGAAGGCAATAATACTGTTAATGCCGTTTGCGATGATAATATTATAGTATTTTCGGCAAATGAATGGAAGGCTTTCGCCAAAGAGCAGCAGGAGCGAATTCTATTGCAATATCGATTGACCTATTTAGCGGAAACGGAAGTAAACTGGTGTCCAGGATTAGGAACTGTTTTGGCCAATGATGAAATTGTAAATGGCGTTTCAGAACGTGGTGGATTTACTGTTATCCGGAAAAAAATGACACAATGGAGCATGCGCATTTCAGCCTATGCAGAACGCTTGTTGCAAGGTTTGAATGATATTGACTGGAGTGAAAGTATTAAGGAGAGCCAGAGAAACTGGATTGGGAAAAGTGTTGGGGCGATGGTAACCTTTAATCTCCTTCCCCCAGCCCCCTCCAAAGTTGGGGGAGCCGAGCCTGGTTACATGACAGGGGATTCTCAGAATGCAAAACATCTACTGGTTAATGCCAAGGAAATGCGAAAAGAACCAACATTTGCTGAAGCGTTATTGTGGGATGCTGTTCGGAATAAAAAATTAGACAGTAAGTTTAGAAGACAACATTTAATTGGTAATTACATTGCTGATTTTGTTTGTTTGGAAAGTAGATTGGTTGTTGAAGTTGATGGAGAATATCATGATACTCCTGAACAAATAGAACTTGATGAAGCAAGGACTTTTGAATTAGAACAAAAACACAGATTCAAAGTTATTCGATTTTCAAATGATGAGGTAAAAAAAGATATTGAAGCAGTTTTGTCTAAAATTCAAACGGAATTAAATAATAGAAAACCGGAGGACATTACGAATTCAGCTTCGGCTCCCTCCCCTTCGGGGAGGGCTGGGGTGGGGATTTTTACAACGCGTCCCGATACCATATTCGGAGTTACTTTCATGACTTTGGCTCCAGAGCATCCTTTGGTTCAAGAAATAACAACTGAGGAACAAAAAGCGGAAGTCAATGCATACATAGAAAAAACTTCAAAACGTTCCGAGAGAGAACGTATGGCCGATGTAAAAACCATTTCGGGAGTATTTACAGGTGCTTACGCAGAGCATCCTTTTACGAAAGCACCAATTCCTGTTTGGATTGGAGATTATGTCTTAGCTGGTTATGGAACGGGGGCTGTTATGGCTGTTCCATGCGGTGACGAAAGAGATTATGCTTTTGCGAATTTCTTTAAGGGGCAAAACGGAATGCCTGAAATCAAGAACATATTCCTCCCCAACCCCTCCAAAGGAGGGACTTTGGAAGTAAATAAACCAAATGCAGGCTCCCCTCCTTCGGAGGGGCTGGGGGAGGAAAGCGCTTTTACAGCCAAAGAAGGTTTCCAATTAGTAGATTCTGATTTCTTAAATGGATTGGATTATAAAAAAGGAACTCAAAAAGTTATTGAAGAACTAGAAAATATAAATCAGGGAAAAGGGAAAATCAATTACCGTTTGCGTGATGCGGTTTTCTCCCGTCAGCGTTATTGGGGAGAGCCGTTTCCGGTATATTATGTGAATGGTTTACCACAAATGATTGATGCGAAACATTTGCCAATCATCTTGCCAGAAGTAGAGAAATATTTGCCAACCGAAGACGGACAACCGCCTTTAGGAAATGCTTTGGTCTGGGCTTGGGATACTGTTCAGTGTAAAGTTGTTGACACAGCGCTTGTCAACCCGAGCGCAGTCGAGGGTCAAATGATTTTTCCTTTAGAGCTAAACACCATGCCAGGTTGGGCGGGAAGTTCGTTTTACTGGATGCGTTATATGGATGCGCATAACGAAACCGAATTTGCAAGCCAAGAAGCACTAGCGTATTGGGAAAGCGTTGATTTATACATCGGCGGAAGCGAACACGCAACCGGTCACTTATTGTATTCTCGTTTTTGGAACAAATTCTTGAAAGACAAAGGTTTTGCACCAACTGAGGAGCCATTCAAAAAACTGATTAATCAAGGAATGATTTTGGGAATGAGTGCTATTGCTTATAAGTTTTCAAATAGTTTTATATCAGGAGGTGATTTTGATCAATCTATATTACCTCCAATTTATGTTTCTAAAAAAAGACATCAAAAAATTGTCGGAGGAGATTCTGAAGAAATTGCAATTCTAAAGGGAGAAGTTGAGAAATTGGTTAAAAAAATATATCCGGGAAGAGAGGATATTTCTTTTTGGAATCCAAACTTTAATGCTTCTTATGCACTTGTTGATTTTGTTAATACTTCTGATGAATTAAATGTTGAAGCTTTTAAAAAATGGAGGCCAGAAAATAAAAATGCAGTTTTTCTTTTTGATGAAAATGATAAATTTATTGTTTATCGCGAAGTAGAAAAAATGTCGAAATCCAAATACAATGTAGTGACTCCAGATGCTATTTGCACAGAATACGGTGCCGATACCTTGCGTTTGTATGAAATGTTCTTAGGACCATTGGAACAAGCAAAACCTTGGAACACGGCAGGGATTTCGGGAGTTTTTGGATTCTTGAAAAAACTATGGCGCTTGTATCATAGCGGACCAGACGAATCATTCTACGTTTCTGATTCCCCTCCTTCGGAGGGGTCGGGGGAGGCTCTAAAATCATTACACAAAACCATCAAAAAAGTAGCAGAAGATATTGAAGGTTTCTCTTTCAACACTTCGGTTTCACAGTTTATGATTTGTGTGAATGAATTGTCAGCTCAAAACTGTCATTCCCGTGCTATTTTAGAACCGTTGGCTATTGTGATTTCGCCGTATGCGCCACACATCGCCGAAGAGTTATGGTCGTTGCTAGGAAATACAGGTTCTATTGCAACGGTACCTTTTCCAATTTTTGAAGCTAAATATCTAGTTGAATCAGAGAAAGAATACCCAGTTTCTTTCAACGGAAAAATGCGTTTTACCATCACATTGCCTTTGGATTTAACCGCAACACAAATCGAGGAAATCGTAATGAAAGACGAAAGAACCCAGAAACAACTGGACGGAAAAACACCAAACAAAGTAATTATTGTTCCTGGGAAAATTATCAATTTGGTGGGGTAGTAAAAAGAATCAATTTCAATGGCAATGACAATGTCAATGAAAATAATGAATAGAAGAATAAGTGAAAAATTCCAAACTCTAATGACAATATGTTATTTGGAGTTTGGAATTTTTTATTGAAATTGCTATTGAAATTATTATTGCCATTGAAATCAGTCAATTAATTTTTTTATTAAAATTTTTATTTCTGTTGTAACATTTTAATAGTTCTGGTATCCAAATGACGGATCCGATTAATTATTAACTTAAAAACTATTAAAAATGAAAAAGTATATCTTCGTAGTTACCACACTATTATTTTCAGCATTGTATTTAAATGTATTTGGGCAGACAAAATCGTATCCGTTTGAAGTTATAAAAACAGGAAAAGGAAAACAAGCCATCATCTTTCTGCCTGGTTTTGCCAGTTCGGGAGACGTCTGGAACGAAACAAAATCTAATTTTGAAAAAGATTTTACTTGTTATACATTTACTATGGCAGGTTTTGCTGGAGTTAAACCACAGCCGAATCCTTCATTCACAAATTGGGAAATAGAGATTGTCAATTACATAAAAGCTAATAAAATTGAAAAACCAATTATAGTGGGTCATAGCATGGGTGGCGGGCTGGCGCTCGCAATTGCATCTGATTATCCGGAACTTATCAGCAGGATTGTTGTTGTCGATGCGCTTCCTTGTTTGGCTGCTCTAAGAGATCCTTCTTTTAAATCACAAGAAAATAACGACTGCACTTTAATGGTCAATCAAATGACTGCTATGTCTGAAGATGAATTTCTTCAAATGCAAAAAAGAAATATGGCAATGCTCCTGGCTGATGCTTCCAAGCACGATGAAGCAATAAGCTGGAGCATGAAATCTGACAGAAATACGTTTAGCCAAATGTATTGTGATTTTTCTAATACTGATTTGAGAGAGAAAATTGCGACTATAAAATGTCCTTCGTTGATATTGTTAGAATTTGGTTTTTCAAATTACAAAGAACTTATTGAAGCGCAGTATAAAAACTTAAAAACGGCTAGTTTTCAATACTCAAACAAAGGCCTGCACTTTATTATGTATGATGATGCAGCATGGTATTTGGCACAGCTGAATAACTTTATAAAATCATAAGAATGGAGTTTGAAGAATTATATAAAACCTATTGGCAAAAGATATTTCGTTTGTGTATGGGTTATGTAAATGATTATGACATTGCGCAGGACATTGCACAGGAAACATTTATTATTGTTTGGCAAAAACTGGATACATTTAGAAATGAATCCAGCATCGGGACTTGGATTTTCCGAATAGCATCGAACAATTGTCTGAGGCAGATCGAAAAAGAAAAAAGGTTTTCAAAAGCGGAACTTCCCATAAACATTACCGAAGAAAAGCACCATTCACTGGAACCGCAGATTCAGTTTTTGTACAAATGCATTGCCGAATTACCGGAAACCGACCGTATTATTATCTCACTCGAACTCGAAGATCTAAAACAGGCCGAAATTGCAAATATTGTTGGGCTTTCGGAAGCAAATACAAGAGTGAGAATTCATAGAATAAAGGAAAAACTGACACAAAAATTTAAAGAAAATGGACAATAATATAGACTTCAAAAATTTATGGAAACAGCAGACTGTAAGTCCGCCAAATATAGAAGAGTTGCTTTCTAAACTGAAACATTTTAAAAAAATAAGCATGCGAAAATTAATTTTAACAAACGTGCTGCTTAGTGCAACTAGTGCCTTTATTATTTTTATCGGGTATTATTATCAGCCAGAGTTTATTTCGACCAAAATCGGAATTGTTTTAAATATTTTGGCAATGATGATTTTTTTATTAGTGAGTAATAAATTAGCTGTGTTTTATAAAACGATAGATGGCACGCAGAGCAATAGTGAATACCTGCAAAAATTAATTTCGATTAAAACAAAACAGCAGTTTTTACAATCTAAGGTCTTGAGTTTATATTTTATAGTACTTGGATCGGGATTGTGTTTGTACATGTATGAATACACCTGCCGTATGACACTATTTTGGGGAATTTTCACTTATGTTTTATTGTTGGCATGGATAGGGTTTACGTGGTTTTATCTAAGACCAAAAGAAATCAAAAAAGAACAGGCTAAAGTGAACGGTTTGATAGCCAAATTTGAAGCTGTAAATAAACAACTGAATGCTGATGAATAGTAATAAATTTTTGGAGCAGAAAGATGTTGTATTTCAGGAAATATAGTCCCGCTTTCTGTTACAATCTTTGTAGGCTGAACCCCAGCCCACAAAGGATTTTCACTACAATCGGGGCTAAAGAGTTTGTTTTTTGATTTTTAGATGTCATTTAAAAAAGAGGAACAATCAAACTCGGGTTTAAATAAAAAATCCAGATTCCATAAAAATAATGGAATTTGGATTTTTTATTGGCATTTTTTTAACGGGTGCCAAATTGACATTTTAAAAATTTGGATTAGATTTTGTTATTTGTTTCTTAACTTTATAAAAATTAAAAAAATAATGATTGTCCGTAATTAGTCATAATTTAAGAAAATGTATTATCTTTATAAAAAAAGCTATGAATTTATTCAGTTTTACAGCAAATTTTGGAAGCGAAGAATCTTGTAGACTTCATTTTA
>JAFCUE010000008.1:0-40911 GCA_051990185.1 Flavobacterium sp. DT2-2
AAATTAAGAGATTCAAAGAACACCATCAAACAATGGTTACTAGGGGCATTGCTTGCCGATAATGCTTACGAACTATATTTACTCTTTGGACAAAATGCTGTTAATATTAGAATATAGCGCTAAAGACAAAGACGGCAATCTCTACATTGGAGATTTTGGCAACAATGATAATGAACGAAAGGATTTATGTATTTACAAAATTGATAAAAAGTCTTTAACCAGAAAAAGCTCCATTCCATCCTACAAAATTTCCTTTGCATATCCTGAACAAAATGATTTTCCTCCTAAAAAAACAGAAATGTTTTATGATGTTGAAGGTTTTTTCGAATTCAAAAATAATTTCTATCTCTTTACCAAAAATCGAAGTAAAGGTTTTGACGGAACCGCTTTTTTATACAAAATCCCAAATACACCTGGTTTTCATCAAGCGGTTTTGATGGGAGAATTTAAAACCTGTGATAACAACAATCATTGTGCAATCACTGCTGCAACTATAACTCCCGATGAGTCTAAAATTGCTATTTTAACCCATGATGCAATTTTCTTATTCGAAAATTTCGAAGGGGATAATTTTTTGAATGGAATAAAAACTACTCTCGAATTAAATCATTTTTCCCAAAAAGAAGCAGCATCATTTATTGATAATGACCGACTTTTTATTGCCGATGAAAAAACCAAAAGCGCAGGAGCGAACGTTTATCAGGTTAGTATCAAAAAATTAAAATCCAAATCCTAGTCCAAAAGCAATTCGGGCTTCCTCATTGGTATTTTTAAAATAAGTGATTCTGGCAGTGAGTAAATTCAATCCACTGAGCCATAACCCACCGCCAAATGATTGATGCCATTTATCTGAATTCTCGCCTCTTTGCCAAACTCTTCCGTAATCAAAACCACCAAGAATTCCATAGGTCATAGGCAAAACGCTTCTTTTTATTTTTCCTATATTCCAGCGAATATCGCTGCTTTGATAGAAAGATTCATTACCCTGAAAGCGCTGGTTTCTGAAACCTCTTAAATCATAATCACCACCCAAGGTGGCGCCTTGATGAAATTCGTAGTTGTTATTCAATAGCTTTTTTGCTCTCAAAATAGTAGCCAAAACTACTTTTCCATTGGCATCGATTTTATGATTAAAATTCAATTTACTCTCTATAAAAGGGAAATTTCTGTTGGGATCATTCAAGTTCATTTTCCACGTACCAGCAATAGAAAATCCCATTCCAATTGACGGAAACGATGGAATATCAAAATTTTCGAAACTGTATTTAAGTGTTGCACCTACAAATTGCTGGGCATCAAATACATCAGGATTTATAATTCCTGGAATGTCTATAAAGCGACTAATAGATTCCTCCACAGTAATTTGTTCAAAGGAAGTTTGCAATCGAATAGTACTGCCATATTTTCCAATTTTTTTGATGGATGGAAGAACCTTCAACATTCGAATACGCACGCGGTTGTAATCCATTCCAAAACTTTCATCATTATTCACTGTTTCATTACCAGCACCAAAATAATTGATGGTGAAATTTGGACTTGTAAATTGACTCTCCAAATCCAAATCCCATTTTCCAACTGATTTTGGGAAACGAGCATTGTAAATGAGTTCATAACCATTAGTAGCAAAAAAGTAATTTGCTTTGAAAATGTGTTTTTGAGTATATGGATTTTGATTGAATTTATTGACAGTATAACTTGTTATAAAACCAATTTTGACACCATCATCGGGATTAAAACCAATATTCGGTGTTCCTGAAAACGCATTGAACTTCGGTTTTTCATAATCATATAAATTGGCTTCATATTCGTCGGATAAAAGCACTTTTGTTTTTGAGTCTAAAGCATAGCTGTTCGTCTTAGATTTAAAATCATGAATAGTAACTTTCTTGCCATTTTCAACTGTGTATGAATCTTCATTTTGACCCCCTATTAATCGGATGTTAATATTTGATTTTGCATTTCCTTTTACTTGAAAAACATCGTTTTCATCCAACCCGTAAATCCAAATGTTTTTTGTCTTACCTCCCATGAAATCTTTTTGATATAAAAGTTGATCTCCCTCCTTGTTTATTCTGTATACCGAAACATTAATTTTATTTTTTGCATTTAAGCTGATGATAAATTTGTCTTTTTTATCCGATCCTACAACCAAAACTCTTTTTTGTAAGGCCGCATAATAATCGTGTGCGTTACGCTGTAACGCAACTTTACGCAACTTTAAATTCTTTTGAATAGTTTTAATAGTTTCGTCTTGAACTTCTTTTGGCAAATTATCAAAAGCGATGTCAATTGCTTTGTCACTGAGGTTTTCTTGAATGAATTTTGCTTGTTTCAGCCACTCTTTTTCGTCCGCTGTTTTCAATAATGCGAGATCTAGTGTATAAGGTTCACGATTAAGCCATTTTACACTTTTGATCTTACTTTTATACGTTTGCATGTGTCGCAATATAGGCTTGTTCATAAATACCTTAAGTAAAGCACCATCATATTTAGTAAATGCTTGATCCCTGTTTATCGGTATCGGCTTATAAATTATTTGTTTTCCTACTTTGTATTCGCCCCAGCGCCATTGATCTTCATGTTTGTTCCAATCTCCTATGAGCATGTCAAATAAGCGAGCTTTGATATATTCGCCTTCATCAACACTATAATTTTCATCTTTGCGAAGATTTTTTAAAAGATCTTGTGTGGTGATTATTGCAGAAGGACTTCCAAAACTTGTAACACCTATTTGATTATCAGTTGGGAGCTCTTCCAGGATGTACAATTCATCTCCAAAATCTGCATTAAAATCTTTTAAAGCTCTATGTTTTGGAATGTAATATAAAACTGGATTTGAATGTGAAACGCCAATTGTTTTGGCTAAATTACCCACTGCAAAAGGAGTGTACGGGTGTGCAGTTGTGTAAAAATCAAGTACAAAATTTTCAGCAAAAGTATCTTCTAATTCGTTTTCTATGAATTGATCTTTAAAGGCCACTGATTGCATAAAGCGAGTTGCACTTTTCTTTAACGCACGCATTACATATTCTTTTCCGTTTTTGTCTACAATTTGTAAGGATCTGGATTGATGACCACCACCAGCGCGTTTTGGTTTTAAACCTCCAAAAAGAGTATCGAGAGTTGTCGTTTGTACCGTTATAGGTAAACTGTAATAATTCCTGTAATGTTTTCCAAAAAGGAATCTATAAAAGGCTTTTTTATCCGTTTGTTTTGATGTGTAGACACTTGCAGTAGTGGTTTTAGCAAATGAAGTAGGGAAGCTTTTGGTACTGAAATCGTCTTTTTTTGCAAGTATGAACTGTTCGAAAATCAGTTTTTCTTTATTATTTTCTTTTCCATAAAAAGTAACTTTAGCAGCTCCATTTTCATAAACACTTAATTGTGCATACCCATTTCCTCCATAAGAAAAATCATTAGGGTTCACCGCTTTTGCAGCTTCTGATTTTGATCCAGCACCACTTATGATTTGCCTGATATTATCTTTTTCAATATACTGTAAATTATGGTCATGACCAGAAACTACAATGACATTTTCTTGACTTTGTAACAATGTTTTTAGTCGTTTAATGAAAATTGTATACTGTTTATTTTGAATGTCTTGCGGGCTTATTCCCGATGTTTTACGGACGAAGTTAATAATCGAACCTAACACCGGTAGCGGAATTTTTTGCTTTAATGGGAATAATTGTTTTTCTAGTGAAAACTGTCCACCATGTGTTCCATTACTCATCAATGGGTGATGTAACGCCACAATTATTGTTTTTTCTTGATTTTTATTCAGAATGTCTTCTAATTCATAAAAAAAAGCATCTCTTGATTTTATCGTACAATCATCATTTATAGTAGGACTGTTGTCCCAGTCTTCTAAAAACCATTGACTGTCAATTGTTACTAAAGCTAGATTTTTATTAATTTCTATATTGTCTATACCACAGCCTTTTCTTGGCAAAAATGAATTTTTAGTATTTAAATAATCGGTGATAAATTTTGCTTGGCGTTCTAAACCTTTTATTCCGCTGTACCAATCGTGGTTTCCGGGGATAAATATAGTTTGACCCTTAAAGTTTTTAGACAATTTGAGTTGATTGGTTAGCTTATTCTCGGCAATTAATCGCTCATTTGCATTATCAGTATTTGGCAATCCTTTTGGATAAATATTATCACCAAGAAATAAAAGTGTCGCGTTATTATCTGCTTTTTTTAAACGATCTTGCAGTAAACCAATTGTTTGTGGCGCTTTTTCTTCATTAGCATTACCAGCATCGCCAATCAAATAAAAAGTATGCGAAATTTTAGAACTATCTATTCCGTTTTGTTCAGCTGTATTCTTGGTTTTTTTACCAAATTGTTCGTGATGAGTTGCACACGATTGGAAAATAAATACAGCAATAATTAACATTGCAGTTACTTTATTCGAAGTAATAAAACAAGTATCCGAAAGCAATTTCATATTCTAGTAGTATAAAAATTTCTAAATGAATCTTATTGAACAATTCGAAAATTTTGTTAATAAATTACTCAAAGATAAACTTTCTAATTCATATACCTACCATAATTTTAACCACACTCATGATGTAGTTAATGCTTTTGTACAACTTGGGGATAGTGAGGATATTGTTGCTTCTTAAAAATAGATTTTAGTGGTTGCCGCTTGGTTTCATCAATTAGTACAAACAAAAAACTGCAGTAACTATTAAACTTCCAGTATTGTTAAAGCTTCTGATTTTTTAACAGAAACGGAAAATATGAAGATTATACTGAGAAAGTGGCTGCATTTATTAGAGTAACTTAAATACAAAGTGTTCCTCAGAGCCTTTCTGAAAAAATAATTAAAGATGCAGATTATTTTTATATTCTAAGTGATGACTGCATTTTTAGTTGTGAAGCTTTTCAAAAAGTGATGAAATAATGTGTGCTGATAAATAAACGTTTAAGCAAGTTTCAATAGTTTAATTTATGCAGAGTGTATTCTTTTATTGTAAAATCCTAATAGGGTTTCGTTAATTTCTTTTAATTCAGGCGTGAGAAATGTTTTTTTACCTTTTTCATCATTCGTTAATTCGAGTTCACAAACGGTGCATTTAAATTCTTTGAAATGAACCGTAACATTTCTTGTTGTAATTATTTTGTGTCCAAATAGGATACATAGTATTTTTTTACTTAAAAATTTTTGTTTAATTTCGATTAAATTCATTTCTATGAGGTGTTAATATTATGATTTTGAAAGGAGTATAAAAGTAATCAATACTATTAAAAGCTTCAAATTTAATCGTTAAACAACATACAAATTTAATAAAAACCATATATTTCTTATATAATTTGATTTATTTCTTGTATAATTTTTGTTTATTTATGCTAATAAATTAAAAAATCCTCAATTACCTAAGTAATTGAGGATTATATTTTATCATTTAAGATGTACCTAGCTTTTTTCTTCTTTGTTAAAATAAACTAGATAGTAATACATTTGTTTTTCTTCATCCCAACCTTTTTCTACATACTTTTCAGCACTTTCAGGATTGATAAAATCCATTTTAATTTGAATGTGAGTATCTAAATTAATTATGTTTTTGATTGATTTTCGTGCTTCAGAAACTGCTGCATTTGCAATGGGGAATGAGGTAACATCTTCAATACTGTATTTCTCTCCTTTGTCTACTTTATAATTTTTAAATTCAGGAATTAAATCTGGATTATCTAAGACTTCATTTAAAAAGTTTGTTTCCTCGAACTGATCGTTTTTTGCAAAATAGTTTACAGAGCGATTCATGAACATTACTTCTTCTTTTTTATCCTCAGCAGGAAAAACGACGTCTTTAGCAAAGTTTTGGCAGAATTTTAAATACTTTTTAGTGATAAAGTTTTCATCCTCAAAAGCATCCACAGATAAAAAATGCTCTAGCCAATATCTGGCATCATAGCGGTTGCTATCAACTGTCAGTATTTTATAACCTTCCTCTTTTTTGTAGTTAAAGATCAAGCACCCTTTGTCTAGTTTATTCAAACTCACACCATGCTGTAAAATCATCTCTAAATGGGAACTTTTTTCTTCAAACTGTAAAAAGTCGGCTTGAATTTCACTTTTAAAAATTCCAATAGCATCAACCACATTATTATCGATACTTACGTTGCTTAAATAGGTCACGTATACCTCACCATTCTTGATATGAGGATGATTGGACTGCTCAAACAGGTGTGTTGTGATTTTTTTAGAAATTTCATGAGCACTACTAGGATTGTCAAAAATTTCTGTAGCAAACTTGAACATATCATTGTAATCCAAATCAACTTCATGTGCAAACTGAAAATAATTTTCTTCCTTTTCTCTAAAGGATTTAAAGAAAAATTCCTTCATCAAAGGCACAATTTCATCATTGAGCGTAAAAGATTGCTCCGATAAAAATAGGGCTTCATTTCTACTTTTATTACCCACTCTGTGAATAGACAAATTTTCGATGTGTGTATTGTATAAGTTGATCATGTTTTTTTAGGTGCTAAGTGCAAAAGGTACTGAGTTACTGAGGTTTTTAATTTCTTTCTTTTATTTTGACGATGAATGAAACTAGCATTCGCTCAATTTCTCGGCTATCTTCGTATAACGTATTGAATTCTTCTTCGTTTAAATAGTCTATGTTTTTCGCAATTTCTAATTGTGTTTGCATTTCAAATAATGATCCAATTGAAATATTTAAGAAACGTAAATATTCTTTGTTGCTATCTCTTCCAAACCCTTCAGCAATATTACTTGGAATTGAAACAGAGCTTCGTCTTATTTGGGATGTTAATGCAAATATTTCTTCTTTTGGAAAGTTCTTGGTTGACTTATAAATTTTGGTTGTTAATGACATTGATTTTTGCCAAATCATTAGGTTTCTAAAATTGCTCATGGGGTGTGAAAATATTAAATTTATCTAATGTAAAAACTTCGTACCTCAGAACCTTAAATTCTTAGAGCCTTTTTTTTAATTAATTCCAATTCTCCTCAAAACCGTAGTCTTCAAAACTATCATCGCCTTCAAACATATCTAAATCGTCTTCATCTAATCCGTCTTCAAATTCATCATTGTACCCATCAGTATTATCAGATTCAAAGTTTTTTTCCATTGCTTCATCCGGCATTTCTCCATGAGAAAAAATAGTTTCAGGATATAAATTTCCAACAACTTGATCTTCTACAGCAGCAAGTTCGACAAGGAATGTCCACATATTGATAAAATCATAAACGTAGAGGATTTTAGTATTTTGTTTGTCTAAAATATCAGATAATTGATAGTCACTCATGATTTTTTGCTCACCGGGAACGTCACCAGTATCAAAAAGTGAAATTTCCTCTTCTTGGTTCCAAGTTTCATCACAAGTATAAAACGAAGCCACTTCCATGCCGTCAAATCCAAAGGAATTAAAAATGGCATTATGCAAATCCTCTAAAGTATCGTCTTCAAGTATTGCGATGTCTCTAAAAACATCTTCTTCCGCGTCTAAAATCACTCTAAATTTATAAACCATAATCTTTCTTTTATTGAAAGGTCAAAGGTAAAATTAAATTTCAGTTTTTGATTTCAGTTTTTAGATTTGTTGATAAGATTTTTGCAATCGATTTACGAAGGCAATGAGCTCTTAATTATCAAAAACGGTTAGCGCTGTATATTGGTTAAGGTAATAAATGGAATTGTTTTGCTTTATTTCCAGTACCGTTTACACGTTTTTTAAATAGGGATGTTGTTAACTTTTTATACTCTATGTAACTGTTGTTCATTAGAATTATCAGGTATTAATGATACAATTATTAGGATTCACCTTATCCATTTTAAATTATGGATACTAAGGGAATTTTAAATTCATAAAAATACCCCCAAATAGCATCTAGTTTTTTGGGGGTAGTCTATCAATTAGCAAGTTGAATTATTTAGTGTCTGAACAAAGTCCTACGATCTCATGAAAAGTATCATGTAAATCAGTTATTGATTTTACTATTGCAGCATCAGCTCCGTTTGAAGTAACTAATTTATGCAATGCTTTACTTTTTAACTGTAGTCGTTCCGCCGAAGCCAATATCGCGTTTGTTTTAAATTCTGTTGGAATATCAGACTTTGATAGCAAAGCAGCTTTCTTCATCATTTCCTCCGAACGTGCTTTTATTGGTGCTAAATTTCCTTCCTCTGCAGGATGAAAAGTTTCTGACATTACACCATGAAAATCTTTTATGGCTGGCCATTTATCAAAAGTAGATTGTGCCGAAACGGCGTTTGCGACAACGATAAGTGCCAAGACTAGAAATGTTTTAAGATGTTTCATTATGATTTGTTTATGTTTAATTTGTTATACCAAATATAGTAAAATTTAGTTTTGACTTGTTCCTATTTTGCTTTTCAAATTCATTATTCATTCAATTTCCGAATCACTTTTGCCGGATTTCCTACTGCCAATGAATTATCGGGAATATCTTTGGTCACCACAGAACCTGCCCCAATAACACAGCCTTTTCCTATCGTGATTCCAGGGCATATAACCGTATTGCCGCCAATCCAGCAATCATCACCAATGGTTATTGGTAAGGTGTTTTCTAGCGTTTTTCTCTGTTCAGCATCTAGCGGATGTGTGGCGGTGTACAACTGCACATTGGGTGCAAAAAATACATTAGAACCTATTGTAACCGGTGCGCCATCTAAAACCACACAATTTACATTGAAATAGACATTCTCGCCACAGCTGATATTGTATCCATAATCACAATGAAAAGGCGGTTCTACATAAAGATTTGCTCCTGTATTCGGGATCAACTCTCTCAGGATTTTCCGTGCTTTTTTAGTCACTCGGTATTCCGTTACATTCAGTCTGTGAAGCAAATTTTTAGCTCTTCGACGGTCTTTTACTAAAACCGCGTCGCCTGCTGAATAATAAGCTCCGGCAATCATTTTTTCTTTTTCGG
Source organism: Flavobacterium sp. DT2-2 (assembly GCA_051990185.1). GTDB lineage: Bacteria > Bacteroidota > Bacteroidia > Flavobacteriales > Flavobacteriaceae > Flavobacterium. The sequence goes on from JAFCUE010000008.1 coordinate 8,933, forward strand.
TTTGTACTACCATTTTTTCTTTTTTCTTTTTTGGGCATGCCCTTCGCAAAAGCTTCGGTCGGGCTCATCCGTTACAATCTCTATTTTCTCGTTTTAACAACGAGAAAATAGAGGATTTTCACTACTATCCCTCATGCAAATTAGCTCCGTATTTATAACACTTTTTGTAAATATAGCAGAAAAATAAATACACTACAATTCATCCATTAATTTCAACAGTTCGGTACCGTATAGTTTTTCATCGTTGGTAGCTATTCTACATTTGCTTAATCAAAAAATCAAATTACATGAAAACCATTAGTATTCCTATCATTTTTTTATGGACCACGTTTGTTTTTTCTCAAACTACACTATCAGGAAAAGTAGTAGACGAGAAAGGAAAACCCGTTTCAGGTGCAAATGTTTTTATCGAAGGAACGTATGATGGCGCTTCAACTGCTGAAACGGGTAATTTTAGTTTTACAACCACAACCACGGGCAATCAAACTTTGGTGGTGAGTTTCTTGATTTATGAAACTTCAAGAACAATAATTAATGTAGCTACTTTTCAAAATAAAATTATCAAACTTCGTGAAAGTGTAAACGCGCTTGATGCCGTTGTAATTACAGCCGGAACATTAGAAGCAGGCGACAAATCAAGAGTTTCCGTTCTAAAACCATTGGATATTGTAACTACGGCTGGTTCTGCAGGAAATATTATTGCTGCGCTGCAAACCTTGCCGGGAACACAAACCGTGGGCGAGGACGGCCGCTTGTTTGTTCGTGGTGGCGAGGCTAATGAAACACAAACCTTTGTAGATGGCATTCGGGTGGCGCAACCGTATGGTGCAACTACGAATAATTTGCCTACTCGAGGACGATTTTCTCCTTTTTTATTCAGCGGAATATCATTTTCAACAGGGGGTTACTCAGCAGAATATGGAGAAGCCTTGTCTAGTGTTTTGCTTTTAAATACACAAGATGAACCAGATCAGAATAAAACCGAAATCTCTTTAATGACAGTAGGGTTGGGAATTGGAAATACTCAAAAATGGAAAAAAAGTTCGTTGAGCGTCAATGCAAATTACATTAATCTAGCTCCGTATCAAGCCGCAATTCCTCAAAACGTAGATTGGAACAGTCCTTTTCAATCGGTGTCTGGGGAAACGGTGTATCGCTATAATTTCAACAATGGAATTTTGAAGGTATATGTTGCTTTTGATTCTTCAAAATTTGATATCAATCAGGAAAGCATTAATTCGCTAGATAAAATCAGGATAGCTTTAAACAACAATAATTTCTATTTGAATTCATCTTACAAGGGAGTTTTTGGAAACAATTGGCAACTTACTTCTGGGTTGAGTTATGGCTACAGTACAAACAAAGTCGATTTAGCCGCAGATACCGTTAGTAACGATGAAAATGCAGCACATTTAAAATTAAAACTACGAAAAAGCTTTTCAGATCGATTGAAGGTTTCCTTTGGAGCGGATTATTTTGTAACCCAATTCAAGGAAGATTTTAAAGGAAATTCAGGTTCGGTTTTCACCAATGGATACGATGCTAATAGTGCCGCTATTTATACCGAAGCTGATCTATTATTCTCTAAAAAGTGGGCGGCAAAAGTTGGTGTACGGGCTTCGAGTAATTATTTATTGAACGAAACTGCTATTTCTCCACGTATTTCTTTTGCATATAAAATGGCTAAAAACAGTCAGTTCTCCTTTGCTTATGGTGATTTTACACAAACTCCAAATGCAGATTACATCAAATATTCTAACAATCATCAATTTGAGAGTGAGAAAGCGTCGCATTATATTTTGAACTTTCAATACAGTAAAAACGGAAAAACATTTCGTGCCGAAACCTATTACAAAGACTATCGAAATTTAGTAAAATTCGACACGCAATCGGCTCTATTTAATTCGGTTTATGACAATACAGGTTCTGGATATGCAAAAGGTCTGGATTTATTTTGGAGAGACGGTAAATCTATCAAAAACTTAGAATATTGGGTTTCTTATTCGTACATCGATACGGAGCGGGATTATAAAAATTTTAGTTCTCAAGTGACGCCAAGTTTTGTTGCAGATCACAGTTTGTCCATCGTTACTAAATACTGGATCAATGACTGGAAATCTCAGATAGGCTTTACAAATTCCTATAGTTCTGGTCGTCCGTATAACAATCCTAACGAAGCAAAATTTATGAACGGAAAAACAAAATCCTACAATAGTTTGAGTTTTAATTGGGCGTATTTACTGTCACAACAAAAGATTTTATATTTCTCAGTTTCTAATGTTTTAGGTTCTCAGAATGTATTTGGTTACGAATACGCAAACAATCCAGATAATGCTGGTTTTTTTAAACGAAAAGAAATCATTCCTGCTGCTGATCGGTTTTTCTTTGTTGGTTTCTTTTGGACGATAAGCAACAATAAAAAAGACAATCAATTAAGGAATTTGTAGTTACGTCATAAACGCTTAAATGCATTAGTAACTTAAACTCTTTCAACTTTATGACTTTCGACTTTATAACTTTGGACTAAATAACAATTCATCTGTCAAATTCTACAGTTCAGTATTTATAAATTTTAAAACAATAAAAATCGAAATACTTTTGAAGTATAAATTAATTATAACGTTTCAATTACAAAAAAAAATAACTATTTAAAACCAAGAAATTATGATCAAAATTATCACAACTATCGCATTTTTTATATGTAGTCTAGTATCAGCCCAAGGACAATTCGAACAAGGAATGGGAAAAGCATTTCAATTATGGGACGAAGGAAAAAACACCGAAGCTTCGGATGTATTCGAACGAATTGCAGCTGCCGAAAAAACAAGTTGGTTGCCTAATTATTATGTAGCATTAGTAAATACTACAACAGCGTTTAAAACCAAAGATAAAGATCAAATGAATTTATTACTTTCTAAAGCACAAAAAGCATTGGACATTGAAATGGATAAAAATCCAAACAATGCAGAATTATTGGTTATACAAGCAATGATTCACACCGCTTGGATTGCTTTTGATCCCATGACAAACGGACAAAAATTATCTGGAACGGTAATGCAATTATATGGCAAAGCGCAGGCAATTGCTCCAGAAAATCCAAGAGTAGTGTACAATAAAGCAGAGTTTGAAATTGGTAGCGCTAAATTTTGGGGAACAGATACCAAGCCAATGTGTGCTCAAATTGAAAAAGCTATCGGACTTTTTGCTACTTTTAAACCAGAAACACCTTTCTCGCCAAAATGGGGATTGAAAAGAGCGATCGAAGCACAGAATAATTGTAAATAACTTAGTCTATAGACTTTGATTAATTAAGCGTGATAAAAACAACACTTAAAATGAACATACTTTATCAACAATTACAAAAAATAATTAAGCTTACTGTATTGATATTTTTTACCATGCAAATTGCCAATGTAATCATGGGTAGCGCTGTAAAACTAGATCATCATTTAGTAACACAGTTGTTGTTTACTGCCTTGTATACGTTTTCATTATACACTGCAAATGCTCTTTTGTTTATGAAATTAGATTCCTTTTTTGCGGATCGATTTTCATTAAGAGGATTAGTAACAGGTTTTATAGGTTCTCTAGCACTATCATTAACAGTTATTTTTTTATTGCACGTTTTTGAAGAAGTAATTTATAATGACAAATCATTTGACTACTTTTTGGCAAATGAAAAGCCTTCGAATTATCTAGCAGGAATCATAATTACTTTTTTTATCACGCTTTCAGTACATGCCATTTCATTTTACAAGGCTTACAATGAGAACAAAGTCAAGGAGCAAAAAATTATTGCAGGGACAGCAAATGCCAAGTTCGAAAGTTTGAAAAATCAAATCGATCCACATTTTCTTTTTAACAGTTTGAACGTATTAAGTTCTTTAATTGAAGAAAATCCAGAAAATGCACAACGTTTTACAACATCCTTGTCTAAGATTTACCGGTATGTTTTAGAACAAAAGGACAAAGAATTAGTTTCTGTTGATGAAGAATTGGCTTTCGCCAAAACGTATATGAACTTACTAAAAATGCGTTTTGAGAATAGTCTTTTTTATGAAATACCAACGACAGAAATTAATCCTGAAGCTAAGGTTGTCCCGCTTTCACTGCAGTTGTTACTAGAAAATACAGTAAAACACAATGTGGTAAGTGAACAACGGCCGTTGCATATCAGGATTTATGTAGAGGGCGATTACTTAGCCGTTCAAAACGATTATCAAAAGAAAGAAGTTTTGCAGGAGCGTCAAGGAGTTGGTTTGCAAAATATCATCAACCGATATGGAATCATAACCAATAGAAAAGTTTTGATTGCTCAAAACGAAAAAACATTTACGGTTAAAATACCCATTTTGACGAAACAAATAACAGTAATGGATACCACTGCAAATTACAATGAAAACAATTCATATTATAAAGCAAAAAAGCGAGTAGAAGAACTAAAAGGATTTTACGGAAACCTAATCTCTTACTGTTGCGTTATTCCTTTTTTGATATTTATAAATTTAAAATTCTCCCCACATTTTCAATGGTTTTGGTTTTCTGCTGTAGGATGGGGATTTGGATTAATTATGCACGCTTTAAAAGTGTATGGATACAGTTCGAACTGGGAAGAGCGTAAGATTCAGGAAATTTTACAAAAAGAGAACAATAAGAAAAATTGGAATTAAAAACCTAAAAAAGTAAAACATGGAAAATACGTTTCAGAACGACGAGCGCTATTTTAGAGCAAAAAAACAAATTGAAGAAATAAAAGGATTTTACGGGAACTTGGTTTCCTACATCGTCTTTAACAGTGTATTACTAGTAATTAATTTAGTTACATCACCAGATCATTTATGGTTTTATTGGCCTTTGTTTGGTTGGGGTATTGGTGTGATTATCCATGGCTTGAGGGTTTTTAATTATTTGCCTTTTCTAGGTAAAGATTGGGAAGAGCAAAAGATTAAAAAACTCATGGATCAGGAGAATAAAAAAAATTGGGAGTAATCGGGGTTAGATAATTTTTAAATTAGATTGTGATTGTGAAGGTCTTAATCAGTATCAATTAAAAAGAAAAAATAATGAGAAACAATAATGAGGTGGATTATAATACCCATGAACCCGAAGATAAGTACGCAGAAGCCCAAAGAAAAGTTAAAAAGTTAAAAGGCTTTTATAACCATTTGATGATTTACATATTGGTCAATATTTTTATTTTTTTTCTTAATATTAATGATATTTCATCTGGTGAAAGTTACTTTAAATTAGAAAATTTCTCTACAGCATTTTTTTGGGGAATAGGACTGTTGTTTCATGGTTTTTCTGTTTTTGGCAGAAATATATTTTTTGGAAAAAACTGGGAAGACAAAAAAATTAAGGAATTGATGGAAAAAGATAAAAGTGAAAAATGGGGGTGATAATAAGATTTTTCCTTTATATTTGGGAGCATTTCAGTAGTCAATATTTATAATTTTAAATCATAATCCATCCTTGAAAAAATATCTACCAGTCATAACTATTTTAGCACTTATTAAACTTTCTATTCACCTAGTAGGAAACCAAAATTATGGATTTCATCGGGATGAATTATTACATTTGTCAGTAAGTGAACACTTAGATTGGGGGTATTTTGAATTTCCGCCTTTTATTGCTTTTGTTGGTAAAATTGCACATTTTACTTTTGGTTATTCGCTATCAGGTGTTCGGTTTTTTTCCACATTAGCGGGAGTTGGGATACTAATAATTTGTTGTCTTATCGCCAAAGAATTGGGGGGAAAGATAAAAGCAATTTTGTTAGCAGGAGTTTCTGTTTTAGCTTTTGTTCCTTTTTATCGCAATCACATGTTGTTCCAGCCAGTAGCTTTCGATCAATTTTTTTGGACACTTGGATTTTATTTTTTGATTAAATATTTTAATACTAAAAATGTAAAATTCCTTCTTTTACTTGGAGTTTCTGCTGGTTTTGGTTTAATGAATAAGTATACCATATTAGTTTGGGGATTAGGAGTCGTAGTGGGTTTATTGTTTTATGAAAAAGGTAAATTATTCAAGAATAAATGGTTTTATCTTTCTGGATTAATCACTTTTTTAATTGTTTTACCAAATTTAATTTGGCAAATAAACCATCATTTTCCACTGTTATTGCATTTGCAAAAGTTAAAAGAAAGTCAGCTGGATGAGAATGGTCCTTTTGATTTTGCAATAGAGCAATTAAAACATCCTTTCACGCTAACAATAAGCCTAATAGGACTTTTTGCTTACTTTTTCGATAAGGATTTAAAAAAATATAAAACGTTTGGAATCGCGGCTTTGGTGATATTTGTCAGTATGTGGATCATGCAGTCGAAGGCCTATTATTTCTTCGCTATTTATCCTTTGTTATTTGCAGCTGGGGCAGTGAAAATTGAGAAATTACTACAAAATAAGCCAAGATGGAATTATGCTGTAGCCTCTGTTTTATTTCTTCCAATACTTCCTTTTTTGCCTCACGCGATTGCTATTTTGCCAATAGAAACCTACGTTAGATACTCTAAATTAGAACCAGAAAAAAATGGGCGCATTCAACTCGCAGATGATTATGCTGATATGTTTGGTTGGGAAGAACAAGTGAAATTAGTTGATAGTGTATACCAATCATTACCCGCAAAAGACAAATACAATTGCGTTATTTGGGCAGAAAATTATGGTGAAGCCGGAGCAATAGAAATCATTGGAAAAAAGTATGGATTGCCAAATCCAATTTGTAGCAACGGAAGTTTTTGGCTTTGGGGAACTGGGACAACAAGCGGAGAAGTTTGTATAAGTATTGGTAATGAAAAAGAAGTCATCGAAAGAGTTTTTGAAGATTATAAATTAGTGAAAATTATAAAACACAAATATGCAATCGAAGAAGAAAATAATATTCCAGTTTATCTTTGCCGAAATCCAAAAATAAATCTTCAACAAAAATGGAAATCATTGGAGATTCATGTGTTTGATTAGTAATTAGCAAAATAAACAGTATTCTTTTTGAAAACTTAAATATAAATAATGACCACAATAATAATTGAAGACGAAAAACCTGCTGCCAGATTACTGCAAAGAAAATTAGAAAAACTAAACGTTGAAGTAGGAGTAATGTTGCATTCTGTAGAGGAATCTATTGATTGGTTTTCTAAAAATGAGCATCCCGATTTAATTTTTCTAGACATTCAATTATCAGATGGGTTGTCTTTTGAAATTTTTGAAAAAGTGAGTATCAAGAGCGCTGTAATTTTTACAACTGCTTATGATGAATATGCGCTTCGTGCTTTTAAATTAAACAGTATCGATTACCTTTTGAAACCCATTGATGAAGATGATCTTGAGGCAGCTGTAACTAAATTTAAATCGCTATTGCCAAAACAGGAATTACAAACTCAAAATCTTACAATTGATTTTGAACAAATCAAAAGAATGCTTACCAATCCTTTTGAAAAAACCTTTAAAAAACGATTCACAGTAAAAATTGGTCAACATTTAAAAGTGATTTCGATAGAGGATATTGAATGTTTTTTTAGCGAAAATAAGGGAACGTATTTGCATACTTTTGACAATAGGAATTATTTAATCGATTCTACTTTGGAACTTTTGGAAAAGGAATTAGATCCATCAGATTTCTTTCGAATCAGCAGAAAGTTTATAATTGCGCTGAAAGCAATCAAAGAAATTGTTGTGTACAGCAACTCTCGTTTGAAAGTTATATTGCCTTCTTATAAAGAGGAAGAAGTGATTGTGAGCAGAGAAAAAGTTTCTGATTTTAAGACGTGGATTGAGTAGTTGTAAAACATAAAAAACTGTTTCTAATGGATGTCAAAAAATCCTAAAAGGAATTTTTACTCTATCAATTGAAACAGTTTTAAGTAAGCGTAGGATTTAAAAATTAATCAAATAATGATTTAATTTCTTTTTCAGTCTTGCCTAATTTTTGTTGTAATTTACCCCACATTTCATCTTCTTTTCCTTCGTCATATAGTAGATCATCATCGGTCAAATCGGCAAATTTCTGTTTAAGTTTCCCTTTCAACTCATTCCAGTTTCCTTCAATCTCTTTTGAATTTGGCATAATATCTAAGTTTTAAATTACTATTTGTTCTTTACAAATTTGATTACTTTAAACGATTAAAATGTTATGAAATTCTGGGAAACAGTTGTAAAATTCCTATCCAATTTATTATATTTCGCCATAATAAAAATTCAAAAGGAGCTATGAAATGTAGTAAATTTTACATTTAAATAAAATTATTTAAATCACTGGTAATGTATGATTTAAGCATACAATATAGATTTTTGTTATCAGGATTTTAAGCCTTGAATACTGTTTTTCGGATGCCAATTATCACAAAAATAAATAGAGTATAAATAATGAAAAATGGGATGATGTATTCTATAAATCCAGCAGGTAGCATTATTGCAATTATCAACAATTGAAAACCCAAACCGTAAATGGATAGCAGTGTCATAAACCAGTTGGGAAATGTCTTTACCTTATACGCGTTTTTATCTAAGGAGTGAATTATTTTATCAAAAGCACCATACACAATGGTATAAATACCAAATAAAATATCTACTGATTTTTGTGTTTCTCCCGCTAAAGCACGTGGTGATTTATATTCGAAAACTTTGCTAGTAGTGTCTCCTCCAACAGATTTATTTCGAAGAATTACATAATAATAATTGTATAAAGTACCTTGTAATTGAACACCAATAAAGGCCAAAATTGTTAGCCAAATTGTTGTATTTGAAACATAACAAATAGTCATTAAAAATAAAAAATTGAGTATGATGTCAAACACGCTATCAAGGTATCTACCAGTATAAGAAGGAGTGTTTTTTAGTCGTGCTAATTCACCATCGGCAGCATCAATTCCAGATTTTAGAACTATAAAAAAACCAGCCCAATAATACGATTTGTCAAGAATACAATAAATAGCGATTAAACCCGAAATACCAAAAAGTAGGGTAACATGAATGGGTGTGAAGCGGGTATTTTTTAATTGATTGGCTAGAAGTTTTCCGAACGTTCTCCCATAATCTGATAAATCTAAAAATTTATCTTGAGCGGCAAGTTTTGACATTTTAGTAATTCGTGGACAAAGGTAAATGCGACAATATAGTCTGGCTTTTATATTTTTATAAAGGTATTTTTTTTGATTTAGATTCTAAAATAATGTAAAATTGAACCCCAAACAAGAGGGTTGCTAAAACCACATGAATGGTTTGTGTACCAAATGGGAAATCAAGATAATACATGGCTATTCCAGAAATAATCTCCAAAATTAAGATAGCAACAACCCATTTTGTTTTTGAAAATCCTAGACTTAATTTGTGGTTTAGTGAAAACAAATATAAATTAGTTAACAAGACTACAATAGAAAAAGAACGATGAATATAAAACACTAAGGTTGGATTTTGAAGCCACATGATTTCAGGCGCACCTGTTTTTGAAATGACATCTACTTGTTCTCTCACATCGGTACCTAAAACAATTTGGATTAAAGTAAGCGCTAATGAGAGCAGTAAAACTATATTGAAATTAGTATTGTAACGAACTATTTTATTGTTGTTTTGAGTGGTGTAAATAACAATTAATTGGAAGGCTACAATCAATAAAGCCGCAAGCATGTGGGTAGTTATTTTATAGGGACTTAAATCTGAATCTACAACGGTTTTGCCTAGCCATGCCTGAAATCCCATTAAAACACAGACTAAAAAGGTTAGTAAAAGGAGTAATTTTTTTTCTTTTCTCAACCCAAAAGCAAGTATAAAAGTGACTACACACGCTATTCCGGCTAGTGCCCCCAGTAGTCTATTAATATATTCGACCCATGTGTGTATCGGGTTGAAAATAGCATAATCGTGTTTGGTGTATTTTTCCCAGTTCGATGCGTCAAAATTTGTTTTTGAAGTAAAATCAGTTTTGGCAACTAATAATATCTCGTCTTTGATGATCACTTGACCCTTATCATATTCCTTTTGAGCTGTAAAAAGCAACTCTTTTTTCTCTGTTGGCGGTATGTAATAACCAAAGCATTTTGGCCAATCAGGACAACCCATTCCGGAGCCTGTCAATCGTACAAATGCACCGGCAAAAATGACAAGATATACAAGAACTAAAGCTATTTGGGCAGATTTTAAAAAGTATTTTTGCACTTGAATTTTATTTTAGTAAAATTATCTTTTTTTGATGTAGAAATAAAATGCACAATAGTTAAACTTTAACTAAACCTAATTTGGTTGCTTTTTTCAACATAAAGTTATAAGCAGCTTTATACTCGTTAGGGATTTCGCCTTCCAGAATAGCTTCCTTTATAGCTTCTTTGAGCATTCCGATTTCTTTTGATGGTTTTAAGTTGAATAGCTCCATAATTTCCTCTCCTGAAATAGGCGGTTGAAAATTACGTACGTGATCGCGTTCTTCGACTTCAACAATTTTTTTCCGAACGATTTCAAAATTTTTGTGGTATTTCTTGAACTTATTTGGGTTTTTAGTCGTTATATCTGCCTCGCACAACGTCATTAAATTTTCAACATCTTCACCAGCATCAAAAACTAAACGACGAACGGCACTATCTGTAACTGTATCTTGGGACAAAACAATAGGGCGGGAACTCATCATCACCATTTTTTGTACAAATTTCATTTTTTGGTTCAAAGGCATATGCAAACGTTCAAAGATTTTTTTTGCCATTTTTCCGCCCAGAAATTCATGACCATGAAAAGTCCATCCTTGTTTTTTATTGAAACGTTTCGTTGGTGCTTTTCCAATATCATGCAGTAAAGCGGACCAACGTAACCAAACATCATTCGTATTGGGGCAAATATTATCAACAACTTCGAGCGTGTGATAAAAATTATTTTTGTGCGTGTGACCTTCAATCTCCTCTACTTGGTTCAATGCGGTCAATTCAGGTAAAATAATATCCAAAAGACCAGTTTGAAACAAAAGTAAAAACCCTACGGAAGGTTTGTCTGTAGATAATATTTTATTTAACTCGTCTACGATGCGCTCTCCAGAGATGATCTTGATGCGGTTTGCATTTTTAGTAATTGAATGAAAAGAATTTTCTTCGATTTCAAAATTCAATTGTGTAGCAAAACGAATGGCTCGCATCATACGCAATGGATCATCAGAATAGGTAATGTCTGGATCTAAAGGTGTTTTTAGAATCTTTTTTTCAAGATCTAGTAATCCTTCAAAAGGATCCAGTAAATCCCCATAATTTTTTATATTAAGCGAAATGGCGAGTGCGTTGATGGTAAAATCACGACGGTCTTGATCGTCTTGAAGTGTACCGTTTTCTACAATTGGATTTCTACTGTCAGATTGATAGGATTCTTTACGAGCACCTACAAACTCAATTTCAGTATCTTCAAAACGCAACATGGCGGTACCATAGGTTTTAAAGACTTGAACTTTCGGTTTATTGGGAAGTAGTTTTGAGACGTGTAAAGCCAATTCGATTCCGCTGCCAACAGCAACAATATCAATATCTTTTTTGAAATCTCTATTTAAAAGTAAATCTCGTACAAAACCACCAATCACATAACTTTCAACGTTAAGTTCTTGAGAGGCTTGAGAGATTACTTCGAAAATTTTATTTTGTAAAGATTCTTTGTAATTTTTTGAAATAGCCACAGATTCACAGATTTTTTTCAACGATTATTTGATTATTCTTTTGTATTCAAGTGAGGTCTTATTGAAATTGACTAAAATTGCAAGCCTGTGACCTGAAACATGCAAATAATTTAAACATTGAGAAATATGCTTTTCATGTAATGAATCAGTAGATTTTATTTCAAGTATGATTTTGTCTAAAACAACAAAATCGGCATAGAATTTATGATTTAAAATTATGTCTTTGTAATGAACTAAATATTCTTTTTCTCTTTCAAAAGAAATTTTGTTTTTCTTTAATTCATATTCAAATGCATCTTTATAAACAATTTCAGAAAATCCTTTTCCAAGGTTTTTATGTACCTCAATCAAGGCTCCAATAATTTTATAAGTATCTTCTTCGTATAAATAGTTTGACATTAATAATAAAATTTATTTAAATCAGTGAATCAGTGGCTGATTTTTATTTCCGAATCACTTTCACCTGAGAATCGGTTGTTAATTTTATAATTGTAGAAGGTTTTCCCCCAATTTTTTCACGATGCAAATTTACAACATAGTCCACTCCTTTTATAATTTCAGGGCTAATATCTTTAAAGGCAATTGGCGTAGGTTTTCCAGAGATATTCGCTGATGTTGAGACTAATGGTTTTTTCATTTTTTCCATTAATTTAAAGCAAAATGGCTCTTTCACAATGCGAACACCAAGGGAGTTGTCAGCTGATATTATATTTGGTGCTACATTCCTTGGGTTGTCTAATATCAATGTGGTAGGATTTTGCTTCGCCAGTTCACCATCGTTCGAGTCAGATAAATCAATAATTTGCCACGCTACTTCGGGTATATCTTTAAAAACATTATACATCATTTTTTCACCATTCATTAAAACGATCATGCTCTGGGTTTCGGTTCTTTGTTTAAGTTTGTAGATTTTGGCGACTGCATCAGCATTTGTGGCATCACAGCCAATTCCCCATACGGTATCTGTTGGATATAGGATAATTCCGCCTTCTTTTATAATTTCGTATGCTTTTTGTATTTCTATGTTGATGTCCATAATTTATAGTTTGCCAATTTTATTTTTAATGAATACAAGCAATTTTTTATATTCTCTCTTAGGACTTTTATATCGAAAATCGATATGTTTTTTATAAGCTAAATACAGTTCTTCAATTTCTTTTGAGGTTTTGTTTTCTTTAGATTTAAGATTTTCAATTTCAAAATTTAGTAACGTAGCTTGATACGATTTATAGGCCCTTGGTTTGGATTTTATTTCTTCTAAATACTTACTTGTTACCTGTAAATAAGATTGCTGCATTAATCCATAATTATTAGATAAGCTAGAGGCTAATACTCTGTAATTAAATAATTTTTGATCTACAAAGCCAAATTTGTACCCTTTTTTGGCTAATCGTAAATTAATATCCCAATCTTCGGTATTGATTTTTGTGTCAAATGGGTTTTCAATGAGAATGTTTTTTTTTGTAAAAAAGCCAACATTTGCAATGATGTTGCCCGAAACATTTTCATCAAAAAAATTAGATATCGTTTGTATTACTTTTTGTTTTGTTTTTGATGAATATACGTTTTTTCTCTTTTTTTTAACTTCAATAAACTTGTATCCATCTGCAAAAATAACATCAAGATTTTTCTGTTGAAGATATTCTAAACGGGCTTCAATATTTGATTTTTCATACCAATCATCTCCTGAAAGTATGGATATGTATTCACCTGAAGCTTGGTTAACAAGAATGTTTAAATTTTCTGAAACGCCTTTATTTAATTCATTTTTGAAACCAATATATTTTAATCCGCTATTTTTTAATATTGTATCACCGATTTCGAACGTTTTGTCTTTTGAATTGTTATCCAAAAAAACAACTTCTATGTTTTTATAGGTTTGATTTAGGATAGAATGACATGCCTGTGCAATGTATTTTTCATGATTCATCGCTATTAGTGTAATCGTTACCAAAGGTTTATTTGTCATTTTTAGTATGAATTTAGTATTGAAATTACTTTTTGAACTTCTTCGGGTTTCATTACAGGACTTATTGGAATACTTAATACTTCTCGATTGACTTTTTCAGTTATTGGAAAATGTAACTGGTTGAACTCTGAATAACATTTTTGTTTATGAGGAGGAATTGGATAATGAATTAAAGTTTGAACCCCTCTTTCGAAAAGATATTCTTGGAGTAAATCTCTATTTTTTGTACGAATTACAAATAAGTGCCAAACATGTTCATTCCGATCAATAGGAAAATTTGGAAGTATTATTTTAGTATTTTGAATCTCGTTGCAATATTGTTTTGCAATTTCTTTGCGTTTGTTGTTGTCCTGATCAATATACTTAAGTTTCACATCAAGAACGGATGCTTGAATTTCGTCTAAACGACTATTTAAACCTTTATATGAGTTTACATATTTCTCATTAGAACCATAATTTGCCAACGCTCTTATGGTTTTTGCTAATTCATTGTCATTAGTAGATACAGCTCCAGCATCGCCTAATGCCCCTAGATTTTTGCCAGGATAAAAGCTAAAACCAGCCGCGTCACCAAGATTTCCAGATTTTACACCTTTCCATTCTGCACCAATGGATTGGGCATTATCTTCAATAATTTTTAGATTTTTTTTATTTGCTAATGCTTTTAATTCTTTTGAAAAAATAATTTGGCCATACAAATGCACAATCATTATTGCTTTTGTTCTGGGAGTTATTTTTTGCTCAATTTTTGAAATATCTAAATTGTAAGTTTCAATATCAGGTTCAACAAAAATTGGAATTAGTCCATTGTCAGTTATGGCTAGTACAGATGCGATGTAAGTATTTGCTGGGACAATAATTTCGTCCCCTAAATTTAAATGTCCAAGTTCAATGTATCCTCTTAAAATTAATCTCAAAGCATCTAAGCCATTGGCAACACCAATACAGTTTTTTGTACCTAGATAATTTGCTAAATTAGTTTCAAAAGTCTTTACCTCATCACCTAATAGATACCAGCCACTTCTAAAAGTTTTTAAGAGCTTTTGTTCAATTTCATTTTGATATTGAATATTTATTTTTTGTAAATCTAAAAATTTAATCATTCCTTATGATTTTACCGTAATTATCAATTATTCCTCTTTGAATTGCTGGATTTCCAAACCATAATGTATTTGCAGGAATGTCTTTTGTAACGACGCTACCAGCACCAATAAGTGCATTTTCGCCAATAATAATTCCAGGAAGTATAGTGGCATTTGCACCAATAGAAGCTCCTTTTTTAATGAGGGTTTTTTCAAGTATGAAATTAATATTTTTTGATCTCGGAAATACATCATTAGTGAATGTAGTATTAGGGCCAATCATAACATCATCCTCAATGGTAATCCCATCCCAAATTTGGACACCTGGTTTTATGGTGACATTATTCCCTATAATTACACTGTTTTCAATAAAAACATTACAATTTATATTGCAATCTTCTCCGATAATAGCATCTCTAAGGATAATACAAAATTGCCAGATTAGGGTGTTCTTGCCAATATTTGTTGATTGAACATCAGCGGTGGGGTGTATTTTTACCATAATTAACAAATCAGTTCTTTTATTTTTGTTCAATACTATTAGGATTTATTTGAAAATCGGAATGAAAATTAATTGACTTATTTTTACAGACATAATAATTCAAATCAAAAATTACAATTTATGCAATGTTAAAAAAAGTTGAAAAATCTTCCCAGACGTCACTCATCAAAATCAATCCTTTTGCATTATCTTTTGCAAATATAACATTTGTCCATGCAGCTCCTGTAGCTTAAATGATAAAATTTGAGTTTTGCATAACACAGACTTGTCCGTGAAAATTTAGATCTTCAAAAAAGACTTTTTTAAAACCATACTTTTTTACTGCTTTAAAATTTCATCCTCTTTAGAATTTCTTGCTTTCTATTTGCATGCTATGAAAATTCTATCAATTGTGGGTTTAAACACGTTTTTATTCAATTTTAAATTTGCTATTTTTTCTATTAAATTCCACAACTCGCTCTCATTTATTTGTGACTAAAGAAAATAATTTGTGTTTTGTAAATAGTATAGAAAAGTAAACGGAGGAGTTTAAAACTTCAATATTTTATGACTTTAGACTTTTAAGAAATCCGTATATTCTCGAATATAATCAATAACATCATATTCGATACTAGCAATACACATTTGAACAGCATTATGCGTGTATTTCATAGTTCTCCAACACATTTTTGGAATAAACAGCCCTTTGTCAGGGGAATCAAGTATGAATTTTTCAATTGTTCCGTCTTTTAATTCTGTTGTAACAATAATTTCTCCAGCAACAGCAACCAAAATTTGTTCTAATTCAAAATGGGAATGTCCACCTCGATCTACGCCTTCTGGTGTAAAATAAGTCCAATATATTCTTTTTGGGGTAAAAGGTAGATCCTCTTTTTCTGCTAATGAAATATATCCTAAAGAAGGTTGTCCTATTTTTGGAAATTTAATTATAAAAGGTTTAGAGGTTTTCATTCTTTATTTTCTAATACAAGTCTATAATTGCAAAGATATAAAAAATAGAGTAGTTTCGCATAATAATTTTAGATGTAGTTTAAATGAAAAAAATTCAGGTCGGATTTCTAATGTCTTATGATTATGAGAAATTAAAGAACTCTATTCCACCAATATACAAAGAAGCAGACAGTATTTTTCTTGCTCTAGATGAAAATAATAATACTTGGTCGGGTAAAAAATTTGAAATTAAAGAAATTTTTTTTGATTGGATTGAGGAATTTGATACAGAGAATAAGATTCAAATTTATAGGGATGATTTTTATAATCCAAAATTACTATCAATGGAAAATGAAGTCATTGAGCGTAAGAAATTGTCCGAAATAATGGGGGCGGGCAATTGGTTAATTCAAGTAGATGCAGATGAAATTTTTATAAATTTTCATAAATTTATAGGAGAATTAAGAAAAAGAGATCATTACCTTGATGATCCTAAAAAAACTCCAATTCAAATTGGTGGTTTTTTAGTTCATTTGTATAAATATACTGAAAATGGGATATTATATGTAAATGCTCCTCATAAATTTATGTTGGCCACGAATTATAACAATTATAAACACGGGAGGCAAACTAAGGAGCGAGTCATTTATACTAATACTATTTTACTTCATGAAACACTTTGTCGAACGGAAGAAGAATTGCGTTTTAAAATAGAAAATTGGGGACATAATGTAGATGTTAATGATACTTTTTTAGAAAAATGGCTTTTAGTTAATGAAAATAATTACAAAGAGTTTAAGGATTTTTATTTTGCGGAACCAGAAAGATGGAAAAAATTGGGGTATTTGCATTCGCATAATCATATTGAATTGAGTCGAATTGCAGAAAATGATAAGGAATTTACTATTTCTAAACGATATCTATTCTTTAAAAATTTGGGTCAATGGTTTAAGCATTTATTTAAAAAGTAGAAAATAGAGTAAACTATAGAATGAATAATAGAGAATATATTTTAAAATCCTTTATGGTCTACTCTATTTTCCTAAACATAAGCCACAGTAATAAATAGCGTTTAAGCACGGCGAAAGAATGTAAATAGGCTAAAATAAATCCTTCTTTCCCATCTAGAAATCCTAATTTCATAATATAGTTTTTTATAAAAAAAACTATTGGGCTAAGGAAGAAATGATAGGCATTAGGTCTTACTTTTTTTTGATAAAGTTCTTGTGCCCGTATCTTACTTAACAAATTGAGTTTCTCATTGTAGGTTTCAAAATTTTTGTAAGAGTAATGGTTACTATAATTTTTTAAAACAGCCGTTTTTCCTGGTACAATCAGTTTTTCGGGAACCAAACTTTCGTTATAATAGCATGATTGCTTATTAAAAATCCGAATCGATTTTTTGGAGTTACACCCTCCAAATTTCAATTGTTTCCCCATAAAATGGAAATTACTTTTCACATAATATGCTGAAAAATTATTTCCAGAGCTAATTGTCATTTGAATTTCTTCAGCAAGTTCTGGAGTGACATTCTCATCTAAATCAAAAAAGAGAACCCAGTCGTTATTGGATTGCTGTAGTGCAAAGTTACGTTGTGTTGCAAAATCATCAAAAGTTCTTTGAATTACTGTAACTCCAAGTTCTTTTGCAAGGGCAACAGTCTCATCTGTACTGTAGCCATCTATAAAGATAATTTCATCAGCAAAAGAGAAACTTTGAACATATTTTTTTACGTTCTCTTCTTCATTTAAAGTGATTGCCAATACAGTTATTTTTGGTGTCAAATTATTTTCTTTAAGATGAGACATGAACGTGGCAAATGTAATAAATTTACAATTGTATTTTTACAAAAAAAGCAAATGGCCCAATTACCTATTTTAATGTATCATAATGTTTCCCAAAATGAATTAGAAAGTAATGGTCTTACCATTTCTATTCAAAAATTAGAGAATCAATTCCGCTATTTAATGGAAAATAATTTCGTTTCCTTTCATCTTTCAGAATTAGAATCGCTGACAACCATTCCGCCAAAAAGTGTAGTGTTAACTTTTGATGATGTGACTGAAAATCAGCTTTTTTATGCTTATCCTTTACTCGAAAAATACAATTTGAAAGCTACTTTCTTCATTCCATTTCAATACATTGGTAAAGCTGATTTATGGAATCAAGGAAAAGAAAAAATTATGTCAGTTCAAGACCTAAAAAGCCTTAGTGCAAGAATAGAGTTCGGTCTGCATTCTTATGCTCATGGCAAATACGATGCAATGTCAGCATCTGAAATTAATGAAGATTTTGAAAAATGTTTTCAGATTATCGAACAAAATGATCTAAAAGTATACCAGGCACTAGCTTATCCTTACGGTAATTTTCCAAAAAAGAATCCTAAAAATGCAAGTTTCAAAACTATTTTAGAAAACAACAACATCAAAATGGGATTACGAATTGGAAATAAAGTCAATAAATTCCCGTTTAAAAATAGGTATGAAATTATGAGAATTGATGTGAAAGGCGAGGACAGCTTACTGCAATTTAAATTAAAATTACGCTTTGGAAAACTGAAATTATTTTAGACCTTTTTCGATTAAGATTATTTTTGCATAGCGAGAAAAAACGCCATAAGCATTCACGCTAGCCAGAGCCAAACCTGGAATCCCATCCATAAATCCTCTTTTTAAAATATACGAAGAAAAGAAGCGGTAGAAAGGTTTGAATATCAGATGAAAGTAGGTTGCTTTTTTTCCCTTATCAAAAGATGTTTTTGCTTGAAACCAAGCATAAGAATCTTTTTTCTGTAATAGATTCGTTAATCCTTTGTACGTGTAATGAATCATGAAATTTTTTAGTATTCCAATACTTCCTTCTACGTGTAATTTTTCATGAACATCTCCTGTAAAATAAATGTTTTTATTTTTTACCAAACGAACAACTTTATCTACTTTGTGGTATAAAAAACGATTCATATAAAAATGGGGAAAACAAATTTTATAACCAGCATGTTTGCCATCCTTAATTACTGATAGAATTTCTAGCTTGAGCTTTTGAGTTACTCGTTCATCACCATCCAGAAATAATATCCAATCTCCCGATGCTGATGAGATGGCATGATTTTTTTGATTCGAAAAGTTGTCAAATTTACGTTCAAGCAAATTACAGCCTAAAGCGATTACTTTTTCCCTTGTGCCATCTGTGCTGAAAGAATCGATTACAATAATTTGATCAGCAAAATCGATCGATTTTATAGCGTCTTCAATATAATTAATCTCATTGAACGTAGGAATTATTACCGAAAGTGTACTCATTATTTGTTTTTAAGAAAAACAAAATTAACAAATTTGCGTTACCTTTGCAGCATTATGCAGAAGAATATTTCAGTAATTATAAGCACATACAATTCGACCGAATGGCTTAAAAAAGTGATTTGGGGATACAATACGCAAACCTATCGCAATTTTGAAATGGTCATAGCTGACGATGGTTCTCGACAGGATACCTCCGATTTGATTGAAGAATTGAAAAAAGAAGTTTTTTATTCCATCATTCATGTTTGGCATGAAGACAACGGTTTTCAGAAATCCCAAATTTTAAATAAAGCAATCGTAGCTTGTACCACAGATTATATTATGATGTCTGATGGCGATTGCATTCCACGTCCAGATTTTGTTGAACAACATATAAAATTTAGAGAAGAAGGCTATTTTTTATCTGGTGGTTATCATAAATTACCCTTACAATTATCTAAGGATATTAGCAAATCTGATATTTATGCTGATTTGTGTTTTGATGTTTCTTGGTTAAGAAAACAAGGAATGAAATCTTCATTCAAAAATAATAAAATTAATGCTACAGGTTTAAAAAGTAGTATTCTAAATTTTTTGACCCCTACAACTCCAAGCTGGAATGGGCACAACGCATCAGGTTGGAAAAAAGATATTCTCGCTATTAATGGTTTTGATGAAAGAATGCAGTACGGCGGACAAGACAGAGAATTAGGGGAACGATTAGTAAATTATGGCATTAAGCCAAAGCAGATAAGGTACAGTACAGTTTGTTTGCATCTAGATCATCCTCGTGGATATGCCACTGAAGAATCGATAAATAAGAACAGAAACATCCGAAAAGAAACAAAATTGGAAAAGAAAAAATGGACTGATTTTGGCATTCTAAAAAAATAAAAAAAAGCAACTCTTGGGGTTGCTTTTTTGCTATAAATTATTTTTTAAAAAGACGTCTAATTCTGGCAGAACTAACTCTGGTGTAAGTTGCTGGTATAATGCATCAGGATTTTTCTCGATTTTCTTGCGTTCTTCAAAAGTAAACTCATCAAATAGATTTGGTTTTATTTCGAGTAAATGAACTGAATGATGAAATTTTCCGTCCTCGAAACTTGCCCAATGATCTTTATTGACATAAGGTGAGAAAATGGTAAAAGTAGGTTTATTCAATGCTTTGGCAATATGTACCGTTCCTCCTTCATTGGCTACTAAAACATCGCATTTATCCATGATTTTGATAAAATCACGTATGTTTTTAGCTTTAATATCAAAAATGATGTCCGCCTTATTTTGGCAAAGATTGTAAATTTTTTGTGCTTCTTCTTTTTGGTTAGGCGCATAGTTAAACAATATAGATACATTGTAGTTTGCGGCTATAAAATCAACCATTTCTGCAACATATTCGTAGGGCATAGATTTTTGAGGTGTACTTCCTAATATACCTACTACAACTACTTTTTTATTTGAATGCAACTCTAAGTTAGCTTCATTTTTCTCGTTGTCAGTTAAAAATATTTTAGGTTCATAATCTATAGGCTCATAATTACCCGATTGGTTTAACAAATGGATCCGATCTTCGATAGCCTTACCACAAATTTTTGTTTTCTCTTTCGAAATAGCTACAGGATGGGTATAATAGCCCCAATTCCCCAGTTTTTTTCTGCTTTTATGACCAATAGTTTGTTTGGCTCCAGAAAATTTACAGATTAGTTTACTCTGTGTTTTGGAGTAGGGATCAAAAATAATATCATATTTTTCATTTCTGATTTGGCGAATTAATCGAAATAAAACGGGTAGTTTCTTTAGCTCTTTATCGTTTATTGAGATAATTTTATCAATATTTGGATTGTTTATGATAACACCATGCGTAAAATCGTATGCCAAAAAATGAACCGTACTGTTTGGGTATTTTGCCTTGAAGTTATTTGCTATTACGGAACTAATCAAAACATCGCCAATGCGCTTGTTTTGTATGATTAAAACTTTTTTCATAAAATTATTTCTAGGTACAAAGTACTATTTTTTATACTTTTAAACCAAATTTAAATAAAACATAGTGCAAGTTATTCTTCATCCCGATTTTAAAAAGCAGAAAAATTCTATTCTTCAATTAGTTGCGACTTTTTTTAATGAAGGAGATTTAATTGTACAAGGCGCAAGAAACATAATAAAATCCAACGATTTAGAAGGGAAAAGAGTTAACATTAAATATTTTGCCAAACCAAATTTTTTTAAATCAATTATTTATTCTTTTTTTAGGAGCACAAAAGCTAAACGTTCTTTTGATTATGCTAATTATTTACTTGTACATAATATTGCTACTCCTGTTCCTATTGCTTATGTTGAAAATCGAAATCGCTTAGGTTTTTTATCAGAAAGTTATTATATATGTGACCAAATCGGATATGATTTTACAATCAGAGAATTGATACACAATCCCTTGTTTCCCGACCGAAACAATATTTTAGAGCAGTTCACAGAATTTACCTTTAGGATGCATGAAGCCAGCATTAATTTTTTAGATCATTCTCCCGGTAATACTTTGATTGTAAAGAAAAGTGAAGGGAAATATGATTTTTATTTAGTTGATTTAAACCGAATGAAATTTGAAAATCTGTCCATTGAAGCACGAATGGATAATTTTAAGAAAATGTGGTTATCTAAAACAATGGTAAAAATAGTGGCTAGTACTTATTCAAAATTAAGCCAACACCCTGAAGAAAAATTACACAAAATACTTTTAAAAACAACAACTGCATTTAAGCGAAAAATCACTAAAAAAAAATACTTGAAACAAAAAATAGGCAAATAAAAAAGTCCCAATTTTGAGTTGAGACTTTTTTAAATAGTGTCGAATTATACCGCTACGTCATATTCACGAAGCGCATTATTCAGGGAAGTTTTTAAATCAGTTGATGGTTTACGTGTACCAATGATTAATGCGCAGGGTACTTGAAAATCTCCAGCTGGAAAAGATTTGGTGTAGCTACCCGGTATAACAACTGAACGTGCTGGAACATATCCTTTCATTTCAACTGGAGTTTCGCCAGTAACATCAATGATTTTTGTGGATGCGGTCAAACAAACATTGGCACCAAGAACTGCTTCTTTCCCAATATGAACACCTTCAACTACAATGCAACGCGAACCAATAAAAGCGCCATCTTCAATAATTACTGGAGCTGCTTGCAAAGGCTCAAGAACACCACCAATACCTACACCACCACTTAAGTGCACATTTTTCCCAATTTGAGCACAACTGCCTACAGTTGCCCATGTGTCTACCATAGTCCCTTTATCAACATATGCGCCAATATTTACATAGCTAGGCATCAAAATCACACCACTTGAAATGTAAGCCCCGTAACGTGCAACAGCGTTTGGAACTACACGAATACCTTTCTCAGCATAGCCTCTTTTTAATAACATTTTATCGTGGTATTCGAAAATTCCAGATTCCCATGTTTCCATTTTCTGTATAGGGAAATACATAACTACAGCTTTTTTCACCCATTCGTTTACTTGCCAAGAACTTGTACTGAGCGAAGTCGAAGTATCGCCAACAGGCTCTGCAACACGTAATTTCCCGGAGTCTAAAAGCTCTATAACTTCTCTAATAGCATCTGTTGTTGGGGTTTCTTGCAATAAGGCACGATTGTCCCAAGCTTGCTCTATAATTGTTTGTAATGGATTCATCTTCTTAATATTATGGTTTTAAATTTTTTAATGGATTACCTTTTGCTTTAATGTAACTTTCAGCTATGAATTTTGCTCCGCTGGTGTTTAAATGATCAGTGTTTCTATAAACAATTGTGTTGTTTAAATCAATTTTACAAGTACCATCTTTACACATTACATCATTAAGGTTTATGACAATTATTGATGGAAATTTTTTCTTGATTTCGTGTATTATATAATTGTTTGGTCGTTTGTATTCTGTAAATGAGAATAGGCGTTGTGAGAAATAAACAGGTAACTTAGCTTTAACTAATTTAGCCCTGTGTAAATTCATTTCAGTAGTTGCTCTTAAAGCTTCAAAAATAATTATTTTTTTACCAATTTTTACTAATCTCTCTAAAGTTTTAATTGTACTGAAGTACGTTGCTGTATTTTTATATTCAGAAAGACTTTCCCAATTAGCTGCAATAAAAATATTTTTATATTTTTCAGCATATTTTAAACGATCTAAGGCATATTTTTCAGAAAATTTTGGTGAATTATCATTGTACAAATTATTCATAAGCGGATATCCACCTGCAGCACTATCATGTATATACAATCCCGCATCTTTTGCTAAAACATCTAAAAACGCTGCAGTGTGGTTTGCAAATGAATCCCCTATCAGAAGGCCATCTAGTGTATCTTTTTTTATTCCTAAAAAACATTCTTCACAATTTCCTATTTTAAATTTGTCAAAACATTGTCTTCTTAGCTTATTTGGATAGTTAGTTTTTGGAGTAAATTCTGATAGTTCAGGAAATCGTTCAGGAAACCCATCTTTAGCATCCAAAACAGCGTATATTAAAGTAATCATTACAAACGATGGTAACAAAACAACAAGTGCCGTTTTTTTGAAGTCATATTTATACTTTACTCTAAAGGGCTGTTCCACAAAACGCCAGGAGAAATACGAGAGAATAAAAATAAAAATTAGCGAACAAATTCTTATAATACCATCAAGATTGATTCCTAAATACTTGATAAAAACAAATACAGGCCAATGCCATAAATACAACGAGTAAGAGAGTAGACCGGTAAAAACCAAAAGCTTATTTTGTAGCAATTGGTTAACAATACCTTGGTTTTTGGAATTTTTTCCTGTAAAAATAAGTAGTGTTGTTCCTAAACAAGGCCAGAACGCATTTAATCCTGGAAACAAGCTCGATTTATTTAATACCACGGCTGGAATTAAGATTAAGGATAATCCCACTAACGAAATAATGCTATTTTTAGGTTTAGAAAATGAGGGTAGTCTTTCCCAATACATCGCTAAGCATGCGCCAATTGTGAGCTCAAATATACGTGCTGGCAACAAAAAGTAAGCCATGGTTGGATTAGTATGTACTAAATAAACGGAAAGTGTAATTCCAAGTATTAGAAAAAGTGACATAAAGACAAGCCTTTTTTGTAAGCTTAATTTTTTGTGTAAAAACAATAATAAAAGCGGCCATAAAAAATAAAACTGCTCTTCAACAGATAATGACCAAGTGTGCAGAAATGGCATTAAATCTGAGTTTTCTGCAAAGTAATCTCCATTGTTTATCCACAGATAAAAATTATTAGAACAAAGTAAAGTTTGAATTAAGGTTCTGGAGTACGTTTCTAAATTATTAGAAAACAAAAATAAACAGGCAGGAATTGTCACTACAAGCATTACAAAGACAAGTACTGGTATGATTCGTCTAATTCGTCTCAAATAAAACTTTTTAAATGAGAAAGAATCAGTATTCATTTCTCTATCAATAGTTAGAGTAATTAAGAAACCAGAAAGAACAAAAAAAACATCAACTCCTATATAACCTCCTGTGATAAATGAAAAATTTGCGTGGTATAAAATTACTAATAAAACAGCAATAGCTCGTATTCCATCAATATCAGGGCGATAAGAAAAGTTAAATTTCATGAAGTTGAATTTTGTGCAAAGATAGAATTTTAAATCAAAAGCAAAAAGGCAAAATGTTCTGAAAATGTTACAGATTTAACTTCTTGTTTAAATATTTAATTTAAAATGATAGTAGTATTTTGTACTTAAATGCAAAACAAATAAATTTTAAAAAATAATAATATCGGGATGACTTTTCCAGTGCTGCTAAGAATCGGAAAATTAAAATAGTTACATTTGTGAAAAATAAATAAATGCCAAGAATTCTCTCCATAGATTACGGACAAAAACGAACCGGAATAGCTGTTACCGATGAATTTCAAATCATAGCTTCAGGACTGACAACCATACCATCTACAACCGCAATTGCTTTTTTAACAGCTTATTTTTCTAAAGAGAAAGTAGAGGCCGTTCTTATTGGTGAACCCAAACAAATGAATGGTGAACCTTCAGAAAGCGCTGCTATTATTAAAGGTTTTGTAACGCATTTCACCAATCATTTTCCGGATATGAAAGTTATTCGCGTAGATGAGCGTTTTACTTCAAAAATGGCTTTCCAAACGATGATTGATAGCGGGCTTAAAAAGAAACAACGGCAAAATAAGGCACTTATAGATGAAATTTCAGCAACTATAATGTTACAAGATTATTTGACTCGAAAATTGCTATAAATTAGAAAAATAAATTTCTAAAACGTTTTCGTAATTAGGTCACTTTCCGCACAAAATTTAAGGTTTTTTTGCATTCATATGAAGTATCATTGCACTTTAAATTTTTGTTATGCCTGATACAACCATTCGTACAAATAGTGATGTAGTTCTTATAGGAGCTGGAATAATGAGCGCCACTCTTGGCTTAATCCTAAAAGAACTGCAACCAGATTTAAAAATTGAAATTTACGAGAGATTAGATATTGCCGCCGCAGAAAGTTCTGATGCTTGGAACAATGCTGGAACCGGACATTCAGCTTTTTGTGAACTCAATTACACACCTCAAAGTGCAGATGGCACTATTGATCCCAAGAAAGCGATCAGTATTGCTGAATCTTTTGAAGTTTCCCGGCAGTTGCGGGCTTATTTAGTGCAACAAAATAAGGTTCCGTCTCCTGAAAATTTTATTAAAAGCATTCCTCACCTGAGTTTTGTTTGGGGCAAAAAAAATGTCGACTACCTTTAAAACGCGTTTTGAAGTTTTGCAGGCAAATTCACTTTTTAAACAGATGATTTTCAGTACAGATTTCAATCAATTAAAAGAATGGATGCCTCTAGTTATGGAAGGTAGATCTGAAACAGATAAAGTAGCGGCGACTTCAATGACTATTGGGACTGATGTGAATTTTGGAGAGCT
Organism: Flavobacterium sp. DT2-2; assembly: GCA_051990185.1. Taxonomy (GTDB): domain Bacteria; phylum Bacteroidota; class Bacteroidia; order Flavobacteriales; family Flavobacteriaceae; genus Flavobacterium. The sequence goes on from JAFCUE010000008.1 coordinate 35,276, forward strand.
AACCCGAAATATTTTTACATATTTGGCAAAACTGGAAGGAGTAACAATGCATTTTAATTGCGAAGTTCAAAAGCTCAAACAGCGTGATGTTAAATTGTGGCGTATAAAAATCACTGATTTGGCTATTGGAATAAAAAAAAGGCATATACCAAATTCGTATTTATAGGTGCAGGTGGGGGTTCTTTACCTTTGTTAGAGAAAGCCAATGTGCTAAAAGGGAAAGGCTACGGTGGTTTTCCGGTGAGTGGGCAGTGGTTAAAATGCACTAATCCTGAGGTTATTGCCAAACACAAAGTAAAAGTGTACGGAAAAGCAAGTGTTGGAGCTCCACCAATGTCGGTTCCGCATATTGACTCCAGAATGATAAATGGAGAAAAACAATTGTTATTTGGACCTTTTGCTGGTTTTTCTACTCGTTTTCTAAAAAATGGTTCCTATTCTGATCTGCCTCTATCCATAAAGGCAGATAACATCATCCCGATGATTGCTGCGGGTATAAAAAATATACCACTTACAAAATATTTGATAGATCAAGTGCGTCAGTCGCCTAACGACCGTATCAATGCTGTACGCGAATATGTGCCTGGTGCAAGATCAAAAGATTGGGTTTTAGAACGAGCCGGACAACGTGTACAAGTGATCAAAAAAGATAAAAAAGAAGGCGGCATATTAGAATTTGGCACAGAAGTAATTACCACCGCTGATGGAACATTATCCGTTTTACTGGGTGCTTCTCCGGGTGCATCAACAGCAGTTTCAATTATGGTGGACTTAATTACTAGATGTTTTAAAGACGAAATTGAAACTCCTGAATGGCAGGAAAAATTAAAATTCATGATTCCATCATACGGAAAGACTTTAAATGACAATCCTACTTTATTAAATGAAATAAGACAAAATACGGCTACTGTTTTAAAACTAAACAATTAGATTATTCACTACTAATTTACCGGCGCTGAATAGTAGACATATCTATTTTCAGCGCCCTTTTTATGAAGTTTTTAATAGCGTTTTGATGTTTTTTACAATGTTTTCAGAGAGGTTCGTCATCCACATTAACTGCTCTATCACTAGTTGAGCTTCTTGCATTTTTAATTGAAACGCCTCTTCATCAATTGCAATTCCCTGCTTCAATTCTTTTTCACGAATATTTTTTAGTTCCGTAAATCGGATCTCCAAGTCTTCCATTACGATGTTTTCTTGAAGCTTCGAATTATTTTCATTCAAAAGAAAAATGGCATTGTCAAGTTTTTTAATAGCGGTATCAACAACTACATTAAATGCTTCAGAGGCTGTTGTCGTTTTGTGTGATTGGATATAAGTTCCCAATGAAGCTAAAGACGAAAGTAACGAATGGTTTAAAACAGCCAGTTTGTACACTTGTGGCACTTGTTTTTGCTTTGATTTGGGTTCTTGTGTCATACGTTGGAAAGAAGCCATTAAATTACCTATTTCAATAAAGGCATTCTTGCGCGCCAAACGGTATGAAGTCGAAAGATTTCCTTTTTTATTATAGAAAGCAGCTATTTCTTGAAGATAAATTTGATTGGCTTTGATTGCTTTTTCTAGATGCATCCGCACATTTAGAAATTCCCAGGAAGGCCATAAAAAATGGTTTGCAACATATGCCAAAACTGCTCCGACCACTGTATCCAAAATTCGATATTGCACTAAATCACTTATATTTGGTGTAATGATTCCATATATGAATACAACATACATCGTGACAAATGTTGCACTTATTTTGTAATTGACTTGCGTAAAATAAAATCCTAATAGCATGCAAGCAATAGAAAAAACACTAATAATACTCTTATCTTTTACAAGGTAAAGGATTCCAAATGCGAGTATGCCTCCCAACACAGTGCCAATTAAACGATGAAAAGATCGCTCCTTTGTTAACCCATAACCCGGTCTCATGATTACAATTATGGTCAACAATATCCAATATTCATTGTGGAATGATACAAATTTACCAATAATAAAGCCAGTCATTAAGGTAATGGTTAATCGCATGGAATATCTAAAAATCGTAGATGAAAAACTCAGATTTTGGGTTAAAGTACTTAATGGATAGTATTGCGGATTAAGGAATTTTTCAAGATCCTTGTCAATTCCTTTCCAATCTTGTGCGCTAAAACTAGCGGAGAACGCACGCTCTACAATTTTAATCTTCTCCACTTGTTTTTCTGCATATTGTAGCATTGTTGTCAACATAAAAACGCCTTCGGAGGCATTTTGTCTGCCTAATTCATTTTCATAAGCTTCTATTGAAAGTTGTAAGGAATGCATGTCGTGCAACAAAGTAGACTTATAAATGTATGTCGTACTTTTCTTGACGCTTTTTGATAATTGTTTTAGACTAGTTCCGAGCGAATAGGCTAAGTTTTGATAGGAGCGCAACACTTTAGGATGGTCATCGAATTTTTGGTGTAACGTATTATGATCAAATGCTGTAGATAACGCCAATTCTAAAATTTCTACCAATGAGATAAAAACAAGTAGCATTTTTCGATTTTGATTGGAAGATCCTGAAGTGCCCTGTCCGCTAACTAAAACCTCTCTTATGCTTTGATGTATCGTATTAAGCTCTACCTGAAGATGGAGTTGCTTCTCGATAATGGCTTTTTTATCGGCCGTTACAGTCCATAAATCGCCTCGAAGTTTTAAATATTTAGCGGTAAGTTTTATACAATCAGCAATCTGTAATTCAACATAGCGATGCGGTCTTAGGTACTGAAAAATAATCGAGATAAGTAAATAGAACAGGCCACCTGAAAGAATTAAACTGGAGTGTATGACCATGGACCAACCCGTGCTGATGCTTGCAAATGCTAATGAAACGGCAACCAAACAGGAAAATGAAACCATGTTTGCTCTTTGACCATATACCGACAGCATGGCAATAAGGAAGATTAAAACCGCTAAAAAGGGATAAAAAATAAAGGGAAAAGGATAAATGAGATTAACCAGCAAATGGAGTCCCGATACTAAAAAAGCAGTAACTAAAATACCTTTTATTTTATGTTGAATACTGCTAGGAATATCACTTGGATATGCAAAAATTGCACCCAGAGCCATAGCAAAACCCATTTCAAAATTACCATAGAAAGTGAATAATAGAACAGGGATAACTGCCGCTAATGTTACTTTTAAAGCACTAGTGAAATTAGTGCTGTCGATAAATTTTTGGATTTTGTAAAGCATATATTTGTATTGGTACAAAGGTAAGGTTTGTAGGAACTATGCAAAGGATCTGCGAAGGTCTTTTTGCTTAAATTTTAAATATTAGCTAATAATTAACAGAGGCTTACGCAATGTCTAATTTTTTACTATTTTTGCAAACTGAATTAATGGGATCTTTTTCCTAATTAAAGTAGATAATACTTAATACAAAAACAATGATTTTACCAATTATAGGTTACGGTGATCCAGTTTTAAGAAAAGTAGGCGAGGTACTTTCTCAAGAACATCCTAACTTGAAAGAAACGATTGCAAGTATGTACGAAACGATGTACAATGCTTATGGTGTTGGCCTTGCCGCACCTCAAGTAGGATTACCGTTGCGATTATTTGTAATCGATACTACTCCGTTTAGCGATGATGAAGAATTAAACGATTCTGAACAAAAAGCATTAAAAGGATTCAAAAGAACTTTTATCAATGCTAAAATGATAAAAGAAGAAGGAGAAGAATGGAGCTTCAACGAAGGTTGTTTAAGTATACCTGATGTAAGAGAGGATGTATATAGAAATCCAACAATTACAATTGAATACTGTGAGGAGGATTTTGTAACTAAAACCGAAGTTTTTGACGGATTAATTGCCAGAGTAATCCAACATGAATACGACCATATTGAAGGAATATTATTCACAGATAAGATATCCTCATTGAAAAAAAGATTGATCCAAAAGAAATTAAAAAATATCTTAGAAGGGAAAACCTTTCAAGAGTACCGAATGAAATTTTTTGCTAAAAAAGGGAGATAGAAAAGTATTATCAGTTTATTTTGGTATGAAATTTGTTTCTGAATGAAAAACGAATAAGTCAAATTCTTAATAATAATTACACAAAACATGAATTTAGAAAAAATATTAGCCATTTCTGGGAAGCCAGGTTTATATGTATTAAAAGTGCAAACACGCACGGGGTTTGTAGCAGAGTCATTGTTAGATGGAAAAAAAATTACAGTAAACTTAAAAAGTAATGTAAGCTTACTATCAGAAATTTCAGTTTATACCTATGAAGGAGAGAAACCATTAGCTGAAATCATGCAAACAATTGCTGATAAAGAAAATAAAGAGCAAGCAATATCACATAAAGAGGAAAACGGAAAACTGACCGCTTATTTCAAGGAAATTTTAGCAGATTATGATGAAGAAAGAGTGTATCCATCAGATATTAAAAAAATATTAAATTGGTACAATATGTTGCAAGCAAAGGGATTAATTGTAGATGAAGCGCCAGTTGCAGCTGAAACTACTGCAACTCCTCAAGAAGAAGTAACTACACCAGAAACTAAAGCTCCAGCTAAAAAAGTAAAAGCAAAAAAAGAGTAACACTACTTAACAATAATATTTAATCCTGTTCAGCTATTTTCTGAACAGGATTTTTTTATTTTTACCAAAAACATTTTCTAATGAATTCAAGACAAACCCAATTGCAAGCTTTCGAAAGATTATTGGATATTATGGATGATTTGCGTGAAAAATGTCCGTGGGACAAGAAGCAAACTATGCAAACCTTGCGCCATCTTACCATCGAAGAAACCTATGAATTGGGTGATGCCATTTTAGACAATGATTTAATTGAGGTCAAAAAAGAGCTGGGCGATTTGCTATTGCATATTGTTTTTTATGCCAAAATAGGAAGTGAGACGAGCGATTTTGATATGGCTGATGTGTGTAATGAAATCTGTGATAAACTGATTCATCGTCATCCACATATTTACAGCGATGTTGTAGTGAAAGATGAAGAGGAAGTAAAACAAAATTGGGAAAAATTAAAGTTGAAAGAAGGAAAAAAATCGGTTTTAGAAGGTGTTCCAAAAAGTTTACCGGCATTAGTCAAAGCCAGCCGAATACAAGATAAGGTAAAAGGTGTTGGTTTTGATTGGGAGGAACCGCATCAGGTTTGGGATAAAGTTCAGGAGGAATTACTAGAATTGCAAGTTGAGGTTCAAGCGGGAGATCAAGATAAAATTGAAGCTGAGTTTGGGGATGTATTATTTTCGATGATCAATTACGCTCGTTTTCTTAATGTTAGTCCTGAGGACGCCCTTGAACGTACTAATAAAAAATTCATCAAACGCTTTCAATATCTAGAAAGTAAAGCGGGAGATTTAGGAAAACCCTTAATGGATATGACTTTAGCTGAAATGGATATTTTTTGGGAAGAAGCGAAGCGTCTTCCTAACAAATAGGAATTGGAAATCTATGATTTCCAAATAACTCAATTTTGGGAAGAAGCGAAGCGTCTTCCTAACAAATAGGAATTGGAAATCTATGATTTCCAAATAACTCAATTTTGGGAAGAAGCGAAGCGTCTTCCTAACAAATAGGAATTGGAAATCTATGATTTCCAAATAACTCAATTTTGGGAAGAAGCGAAGCGTCTTCCTAACAAATAGGAATTAG
>JAFCUE010000008.1:40918-101491 GCA_051990185.1 Flavobacterium sp. DT2-2
AATAACTCAATTTTGGGAAGAAGCGAAGCGTCTTCCTAACAAATAGGAATTGGAAATCTATGATTTCCAAATAACTCAATTTTGGGAAGAAGCGAAGCGTCTTCCTAACAAATAGGAATTAGAAATCTATGATTTCCAAATAACTCAATTTTGGGAAGAAGCGAAGCGTCTTCCTAACAAATAGGAATTGGAAATCTATGATTTCCAAATAACTCAATTTTGGGAAGAAGCGAAGAAGTTATAGTTTTCAGTATTCAGTATTCAGTGTTCAGTTTTTTAGTAATCAGTGCTCAGATTTCAGTCCCGATATTTCGGGATTAGTATCTAGTTTTAAATAATTAATTTACCCATGTCAGAAAATAAAACCCAGTTAAAACGTTCCTTAGGATTAATAGATGCCACAAGTTTAGTGGCTGGATCCATGATAGGATCCGGAATTTTTATTGTAACATCGGCCATGGCAAGAGATATTGGCTCCGCTGCTTGGTTATTGGTCATTTGGGTAGTGACAGGTTTAATTACAGTCGCTGCAGCCCTCAGCTACGGCGAGTTGGCTGGCATGATGCCCAATGCAGGCGGACAATTTGTTTACATTCAGCGCGCATATGGTAGATTAGTTTCATTCTTGTATGGTTGGACCGTTTTTACAGTGATTCAAACCGGAGTTATTGCTGCCATTGCCGTTACTTTTGCTAATTATGCCGCTATCTTCTTTCCTGTTTTAGATCAAACTCTTTTTACGGTTGGTACTGGATTTGTTTTTTCGTACCAAAAAGTATTGGCTATCTTCAGTATAATTTTGCTAACGTACATCAATACTAAAGGAGTTGAAAGCGGTAAAACGGTTCAATTGATCTTTACGTCAGCAAAATTAATAGCATTGTTCGCATTGATTGTTTTAGGGTTATATGTGGGATTACAAACGGATGTTTTATCTAATAATTTTGCTAATATGTGGGAGGCGAGTAAAACGGTCGTGAATCCTGACGGAACTGTAACAGTAACAAAATTAGTTGGAATGGCTATTTTGGGGGCTGCCGGTGCAACTATTATTAATTCTTTGTTTTCTAGTGATGCCTGGAATAATGTAACTTTTATAGCTGGGGAAATCAAAGAGCCTAAAAAAAATATACCACGAAGTTTATTTCTAGGAACTTTAATGGTTACCATTATTTATGTTTTAGCCAATGTAGCATATTTGGCTTTGTTGCCCATGCATGGTGATCTAAATGCAAGTGATACCGTAAGTAAGGGAATTATGTTTGCTAGCAATGATAGAGTAGGAGCGGCAGCCGCAAGTATTATTATGGGAAATATTGGAGTTTTTGTAATGGCTGGTTTAATTATGGTTTCTACCTTTGGGTGCAATAGCGGCTTGATTCTCTCGGGAGGAAGATTGTTTTTTGCTATGGCAAAAGATGGATTGTTCTTTAAACAAGCTACGGAGTTAAATAAAAATCAAGTTCCAGCTAAAGCGCTGTGGGTGCAATGTATTTGGGCTTGTGTGCTTTGTATATCTGGAAAATTCGGAGACTTACTTACTTATGCAACCTTTGCATCGTTACTATTTTATATCTTAACTATTCTGGGCTTATTCATTCTTAGAAAAAAAGAACCCAATGCGGATAGGCCCTATAAAGCTTTTGGTTATCCATTTGTACCTGCACTTTATATTGTAGTAACAGTAGCAATTTGCTTTACCTTATTGATTTATGATACGTTCAATACGGGACTAGGATTGTGTATAGTCGCACTTGGAATTCCGGTGTATTATTTTGTAATGAATAAGAAAGAGCAAAATTAATGGAGCTATTCTGCTAATTTTTTTAGCGCATTGATATCTTTTAAAACAATTTTTTTGCCTGTTAATTCGATCAAACCTAATTTTTTAAAATCAGATAGTAAACGGATACAACTTTCAGTGGCAGTACCAATTATACTGGCTAATTCGTCTCTTGAAAGTTGTATTTTTAAAGAGTTATCCTTATTTTTTCCAAAAGTATCATTTAGATAAAGCAGCGTTTCGGCTAATCTTTCTTTGACTGTTTTTTGGGTCAAATTCACCATGTGATCATCGGCTTCTTTTAGATCACCACAAATAGTTTTCATAACATTCATAGAAAACTGATTATTTTTGTCAAAGTAACCCATTACTTCTGATTTTGGAATAAAACAAACCTGCATGTCTTCAAGCGCTACAGCACTTAGATTTACCGGTTCATCACTAATCATGGAGCGTTGTCCCAATAATTCTCCTTTGCTAACCAATTTTACAATATGATCTTTACCATTTGCACTGAGTTTAGTAAGTTTGCAAATACCGTCCTTAATACAATAAATACCGTTTACATTCTCTCCTTCTTCAAATATCACATCTCCTTTTTTAATAATATGGGATGTTTTACATTCAGAAAGTTTTACTAATTCTTCTTTAGTTAAGGCTTTTAGAGAGCTAAATTCTCTGACGATACATTGTTCGCATTTGTTCATAGTATATGTGATTTATTGGTAATTCAAAATTAACTCTTTAATATGATAAATGTCATGTTTTAATTAACAATCGTTTAGGTACTTTGTTCTAGGTACAATGAGCAAAGTTATGGACACACAAAACTGTTTCCATTGTGGGTTAGACATTATTAAAGAAGACGAAATTATTTTTGATGCTAAAAATTTCTGTTGTAACGGTTGTAAAACGGTCTACGAAATTTTCAGTCTGAATGATTTGACGTGTTATTACGATTTTGAAAAATCCCCTGGAGCAACCCCACAAGACATTAATGGTAAATATGATTTTTTAGACAATGAGAGTATTGTATCAAAATTGTTGGAATTTCAAGAAAATTCAACTGCAATTATTTCACTTAGTATTCCACATATTCATTGTAGCTCGTGTATTTGGATTCTGGAAAATCTACAGCGTCTTCAAAAAGGAGTAAGCATTTCACAGGTTAATTTTCCTGAAAAAAGAGTCCGAATCACCTTCAATCCTGAAGTTGTTTCTATTAAAACGATTGTTTATTTATTGAGTTCTATTGGTTACGAACCCTACATTAGTCTGGAAAACTATGAAACGGGAAGTAATGATGTAGATAGAAGTTTGACATATAAACTTGGCGTTGCTTTCTTTTGTTTTGGAAATATCATGTTGCTTTCGTTTCCAGAATATTTTGAAGTAAAAGAATTTTGGTTAGACCAATACCGTGGCTTCTTCCGTTGGTTGATTTTTGCTTTAGCTTTACCGAGTTTCTTTTATTCGGCTAGTGGTTATTATGTTTCGGCCTATAAAAGTATCAAAACCAAAATGCTCAACATCGATATTCCTATTGCTTTAGGAATTATTGTGATGTTTGTGCGAAGTACGTTTGATATCTTGATGGATTACGGATCTGGTTTTTTTGACAGTTTAACCGGATTGATTTTCTTTATGCTTTTAGGGAAAATGTTCCAAATCAAAACCTATAGTTTTTTAAGTTTCGAAAGAGATTTTAAATCTTATTTTCCAATAGCAATTACCAAAATTAATACTGATGCCTCCGAAGAAAGCGTAGCGATCTACGAAGTTGAAAAAGGCGACAGACTGCTCATTAGAAATCAAGAGCTTATTCCGGTTGATGGGATTTTAATTTCGGAAAAAGCAGAAATCGATTATAGTTTTGTTACTGGAGAAGCAATTCCCATTACAAAACAATCTGGGGATAAAGTATTTGCAGGCGGAAAACAAATAGGGAAAGTGATCGAAATGGAAGTCTTACATTCTGTTTCCCAAAGTTACTTGACGCAATTATGGAGTAATGATGTGTTTCAAAAAAACGTGGAGCAAAAACACAAAACGATTACTGATAGCATCAGTCGTTATTTCACGCCTATTTTACTACTAATTGCTTTTGCAGGGTTTGGCTATTGGATTTTTATTGATGCCAATATCGCTTTCAATGTGTTTACCGCAGTGCTTATTGTTGCTTGTCCTTGTGCTTTGGCATTGACGGCTCCATTCACTTTTGGGAATGTATTACGAATATTAGGAAAACAGAAATTCTATCTCAAAAATGCTTTGGTTATTGAGCAATTGGCGAAAGTAGATACGATTGTTTTTGATAAAACGGGAACGATTACCACCAATAAAAAATCGAAAATATCCTATGAAGGAACTTTTCTTTCTGGTGAAAATTTGTTGCTAATAAAAAACGTATTACGAGCTTCAAATCATCCGTTGAGCCGCATGCTGTATGATTATTTGCCGATTCCAATTTTACAAAGTAAATCAGTAAATGACTCCAAAAAGTTGAAAGTGGATGCTTTTGAAGAAATCAACGGAAAAGGAATTCTAGCTCAGATTTTTGGTCACCAGATTCAAATTGGTTCCGAAGAATTTTGTAGTCCGCCATTATCGGTTTCGTCGCTCTCGCCTTTGGAGAGTCCCGAAGCTTCGGGAGGCGAGAGGACATCGGTTCACATAAAGATAAACGATGTTTATTATGGAAAATTTGTTTTTAACAATCAATACAGAGAAGGATTAGAAGCGCTTTTTAAGAACTTAAGCACTAATTATCAAATCATGGTTTTGTCGGGTGATAATGAAGGCGAACGTACTACTCTTGAACAACTTTTGCCGAAAGGTACAGAATTGATTTTCAATCAGAAACCAGAACAAAAGCTCGAATTCATTAAAAATTTGCAGGAAAATGGCAAAAATGTAATGATGGTTGGTGATGGATTAAATGATGCCGGAGCTTTGGCGCAAAGTAACGTAGGAATTTCGATTTCTGAAAATGTGAATGTTTTTTCGCCAGCTTGTGACGCTATTTTGGATGCCAGCGAATTTCAAAAATTGAATTATTTCTTGAAATTATCTAAGAATGCGATTACGACCATTAAAATGAGTTTTGGACTATCCTTATTATACAATGTGGTTGGATTATCATTTGCTATAACCGGTAATTTATTGCCTCTGGTTGCGGCCATAATAATGCCGTTAAGTACAATAACTATCGTAAGTTTTGTAACGGTGATGAGTAGTTATTATGCTCGAAAAAAATAGAATTGAGGATGCGTTAGTTTTTTCTTCACACATTTTTAACAAAAATAATAAGTATGATAATTGTCATATTTTACTTGGAAACGTAAAAGTAACTTTGTTAACATAAATTAAGGTATGAGTGTCATTTATTTATTAATCTCCATCAGTATAGTGGTCGCCATTGGTTTTTTTATTGCTTTTTTAATAGCGGTAAAAACTGGTCAATATGACGATGATTACACGCCATCTGTCAGAATGTTATTTGACGATGAGTTAATACAACCGAAAGTTGAAAAGCCAAAGGGCGAAAGTCAGGTGACTTTATGATATTCAACACTAATTTTTTAAATTTTTCAATCATTTAATTTTTTTATTTATGGAAATGCAGCAGTTTTATTACGATAACAAAATTGTAAAAAACTTCATTTACGCGACCATCGTTTTTGGAGTAGTGGGAATGTTGGTGGGACTTACATTAGCCTTTATGTTTCTTTTTCCAAATATTACCGATGGAATTTCGTGGTTGAGTTACGGTCGATTAAGACCTTTACATACCAATGCGGTTATTTTTGCCTTTGTAGGGAACGCAATGTTTGCGGGTATTTACTACTCACTGCAACGCTTGTTAAAAGCCAGAATGTACAGTGATTTTTTAAGTAATCTGAATTTTTGGGGCTGGCAATTAATCATTGTTGCAGCAGCTATTTCGTTGCCATTAGGGTATAGTTCCTCTAAAGAATATGCCGAATTAGAATGGCCAATAGATATTGCAATTGCATTAATTTGGGTTGTTTTTGGTATTAATATGATTGGAACTATTATAAAACGTAGAGAGCGTCATTTGTATGTTGCAATCTGGTTTTACTTGGCAACATTCGTAACTGTTGCAGTTTTACATATTTTCAATAGTTTGGCATTACCGGTTTCCGGAATGAAAAGTTATTCCGTTTACGCAGGGGTTCAAGATGCTTTAGTGCAATGGTGGTACGGTCATAATGCGGTTGCGTTTTTCTTGACTACACCTTTCTTAGGATTGATGTATTATTTTGTTCCAAAAGCGGCAAATCGTCCGGTGTATTCTTATCGATTGTCTATTGTTCACTTTTGGTCGTTGATTTTCATTTACATCTGGGCAGGACCGCACCATTTATTATATTCTGCTTTGCCTAACTGGGCACAAAATTTAGGAGTTGCTTTTTCTATTATGTTGATTGCTCCTTCTTGGGGTGGAATGATAAACGGACTTTTAACCTTGAGAGGCGTTTGGGATAAAGTACGTGTGGAACCGGTATTAAAATTCTTCGTAGTTGCAATTACCGGTTACGGAATGGCAACTTTTGAGGGCCCGATGTTATCCTTGAAAAATGTAAATGCTATTGCGCATTATACAGATTGGATTATTGCTCACGTTCACGTAGGCGCATTGGCGTGGAACGGTTTTATGGCTTTTGGTATGATTTATTGGTTAGTTCCTAGGATGACTAAAAGTAGTTTGTACTCTATTAAATTAGCTAATTTCCACTTTTGGATTGGGACTTTAGGAATTATATTATATACTATTCCCATGTATGTTGCTGGCTTTTTACAAGCATCGATGTGGAAACAATTTAATCCGGACGGAACCTTAACGTATGGTAACTTTCTGGAAACAGTAACTCAAATTATGCCAATGTATTGGATGAGGGCTATTGGCGGAACGCTTTATTTAATTGGAATGTTTACTTTGGTGTACAACATTATTCAAACGGTTCGATTGGGTTCTAAAATTGAAGACGAATTAGCGATGGCTCCTGAATTAATAAAAATTAGTGCAGGAAGAGTAAAAGGAGAAAAATTTCACCCTTGGTTAGAAAGAAAACCTATCCAGTTAACTATTTTGGCAACTGTTGCCATTTTAATTGGTGGTGTTATTCAAATTGTCCCTACGATTATGGTAAAATCCAATATACCAACAATTGCGAGTGTCAAACCATATTCTCCACTGGAATTAGAAGGACGTGATTTATACATTCGTGAAGGTTGTGTGGGTTGTCACTCGCAGTCAGTTCGTCCGTTCCGTAGTGAAATAGAACGGTATGGACCACAATCTAAAGCAGGAGAATTCGTTTACGACCATCCATTCCTTTGGGGATCAAAACGTACGGGTCCAGATTTATTAAGAGTGGGTGCAAAATACAATGATAATTGGCATTTTAACCACTTCTGGAATCCACAAAGTATATCTGCAGGATCTATTATGCCAGGTTACAAATGGCTTTTTGATAATAAACCGATGGATATTTCTTTGACTCAAAAAAAAATGCAGGTTATGGCTACACTTGGAGTTCCGTATACCGAAACTCAAATTGCAAGTGGTTTAGATGATTTAAGAAAACAAGCTGTTGCAATTGAAGAAAGCTTGAAAAATGATCCTGACTTTGTGAAAAGTTATGCCGAAAGCAAGAAAAAGGCCGAAGCCAGAGGAGAGAAATTTGTTCCAATGAACGAAAGAGAAATCGTTGCCTTAATTGCTTATATGCAAAGACTGGGAACCGATATTAAAGTAAAAGATAATATTAAAAAATAAAAGTCATGTTTGAACAAATAAAACATAATATGGAAACGATTGAAGGTGTGGCGATATATCCCATCTTATCCCTATTGATTTTTTTCTTCTTTTTCGTAGGTCTCGGCCTATGGGTGTTCTCCTATACAAAAGAAACGATTACTGAATTAAGTCAAATTCCATTGAGAGAGAACTAAATAGTTTAATTTTTAAAATTTAGAAAATGAAAAAATTAATTCCAGTATACGTTAGGGTACCTGTTATTTTCTTTGCTGTATTTATGGCAATGGAATATTTTATTGACTCAGGAGACAGGCCGGCTTTTATAAAATTCCCAATAGTTTCTATATTCTTATTTGTGTTTCTTTTCCTTTTGATAGCAATAGAAATTACCGTAAGTGCAGTTGATACTATTATGTATCATTTATTAACTGAGGAGCAAAAAATCCAATTAAATGCAGCAAGCGATTTAAGTTTCAAGGATAGCGAATGGTACAAAAAGTTGATAACAAAATTGACTAGAACAGAATCATTAGCAAATGAAGACCAGTTGGTACTAGAACACGATTATGACGGGATCAAAGAGTTAGACAACAATTTGCCGCCTTGGTGGGTATACTTATTTTATGCTTGCATCATCTTTGGAGTTGTTTATATGGTACGATTTGAAGTTTTAGGTGCTGACAATCAAGAAATGGAACTTAAAAAAGAAGTGGCTCAAGCCAAAATTGATATTGCAGAATACATGAGAACAGCGCCGGATATGATGAATGAAAAAACGGTGACCTTACTTACAGATCCTGCAGATTTAGCAGCTGGAAAAGAAATTTTCACAACCAATTGTGCGGCCTGCCACAGAGCTGATGCCGGAGGACAAATTGGACCAAATCTAACGGATGATCAATGGATTTTAGGTGGCGGAATAAAAAATGTATTTCATACTTTGGTAAATGGAGGACGCGACGGAAAAGGAATGATTTCCTGGAAAGGCACATTGAAACCTAAAGAAATGCAAAAAGTTGCCAGTTATATTCTATCCTTAAAAGGAAGTAATCCACCAGATGCTAAAGCTCCGGAAGGAGAAGTTTGGGCAGAAGAAAATGGCACTGTTGCAGTTAAATAACGATTAGAAAAGCACGTTTTATTTAGCTTATTAATTATTTTTAACGTGTGTTTTAAATAAAAAAAAATGTCAAAATTACCAGACGAAGCATTTAGAGATACCATAGGAACTATTGATGTAGAAGGAAATAGAAAATTTATTTTCCCCAAAAAGCCTTCAGGAAAGTTTTATGATTACAGGAAATGGGTAAGCTATTTTTTACTGATTGTACTTGTTGCGAATCCTTTTATAAAGATAAATGGGAATCAGTTTATGATGTTCAATATACTGGAACGCCGATTTAATATTTTAGGCTTTCCTTTTTGGCCCCAGGATTTTTATCTTTTTGTACTTTTCATGATAATTGGAGTAGTTTTCGTCATCCTTTTTACGGTAATTTTTGGACGGATATTTTGCGGATGGATTTGTCCCCAGACCATCTTTTTAGAAATGGTTTTCCGCAGAATAGAATATTGGATTGAAGGCGATCGTGGCGCCCAAATCCGTTTGGAAAAACAAGATTGGAATGGGGAAAAAATTAGAAAAAAAGCCTTCAAATGGACAATTTTCTTAATCATTTCTTTTTTTATTGCCAATGTCTTTCTGGCGTATCTCATCAGTAGTGACACGCTGTTTTTAATGATTGAAGAAGGACCAGAAAACCATATCAGTACTTTAGTTTCTTTATTGATTTTTACAGGAGTTTTCTATTTTATTTTTGCATGGTTTAGAGAACAAGTTTGCATTATTGCCTGTCCTTACGGAAGATTGCAAGGGGTTTTATTAGATGATAAATCGATAAATGTAGCGTATGATTTTGTTCGCGGTGAAAAAGAAGTTGGTAGAGCCAAATTTAATAAACAGGAAGATAGAGCTGCTACCGGAAAAGGCGATTGTATCGATTGTAAGCAATGTGTAAATGTTTGTCCAACCGGAATTGACATCCGTAACGGGACGCAAATGGAATGTATCAATTGTACCGCGTGTATTGATGAATGTGACTCGATTATGCATAGCGTTGGTTTACCAAAGGGACTTATCCGATATGCTTCAGAGGATGAAATTGAGAAAAAAATCAAGTTTAAATTCACGCCAAGAATGAAAGGGTATTCAGCTGTTTTATTCATTTTGACGGGTATTTTGATTGGATTATTGTTCTTGCGTTCTGATGTTGAAGCCAGCATTTTAAGATTGCCAGGACAATTGTTTCAGCACAAAGGCGATAATATTAGCAACATTTATACTTTTAAAATCATCAATAAAACAAATAATAACTTTGATGATATTCATTTTAAACTTGTTGGAATAAATGGAGCTTTAAAAGTGGTTGGAAAGCAAGAATTAAAAGTGCCTAGACAAGGTATGAATGATGGAACACTGTTTATTGAAATCAACCAAAATTTATTAGACAGTGATAAAACAAAACTGAAAATTGAGGTGTATAATGGAAAGAAAAAAATTGAAACAGCGACCACTAATTTTTTAGGTCCGCGTAGTTTTGATTAAATTGTATCCAATGTAAGGTTCATAAAATTAAAAATAATATCATGAAAATAAGCTGGGGAACAGGAATCGTAATCGCTTTTGGTTTGTTTATAACCTTCATTTTGTATTTTGTGTTTACGGTTCAATCCGATTCAAAATACGATAATGAGCTGGTTGTAGAAGAATATTACAAGCATGATGCGCATTTTGGAGATGAAATGGCTCGGGTTCAAAATGCAGCTGATTTGGCTCAAAAGCCCACAATAAATAATGTTTCAAATGGAATTAAAATAACATTCCCAAAAGTTTTTGATGCAAAAAAAATCAAAGGTAAAGTGTCCCTTTACAGACCGTCTAATAAAAAATTAGATTTTGAAATTTCTATTTCACTATCTGATGCTACTACTTTGCTCATACCTAAAAAAAGTTTGGCAGGCGGTCGATGGGACATTAATATGGAGTGGCAATACGAAGGAAAATCATATTTGACTAAAGAAACAATTTATATCAATTAGTTTTAAAATTGAAAATTTTAAAGTCAATTTATGAGATTTAAGACTTTAATTTTATAACATTAGAATAAAAAAATGCTTTACACTGCCTTCATTTTCGGTTTAATAAGTAGTTTTCACTGCATAGGAATGTGCGGTCCTATTGCTATGATGTTGCCTGTAGACAGAACGAATCAGGCTAAAAAAGTAACTCAAATCATTACCTATCATTTAGGAAGAGTATCGGCTTATGCTACAATAGGCTTTGTTTTTGGACTGCTTGGAAAAGGGTTTTTTATAGCTGGTTTACAACAGAATTTATCCATATTTATTGGTGTAGCAATGATCATCATAGTTTTGACTCCGGAGAAAATTTTTGTGAAATACAATTTTTCAAAACCAGTTTTTAAATTAATCTCGAGAATTAAAACGGCTTTAGGAAGTCAGTTTAGAAATAAAAGTTACAAATCCCTATTCACTATTGGTTTACTGAATGGTTTTTTGCCTTGCGGAATGGTTTATGTAGCCTTGTTTGGGGCAATTGCCATGCAAAGTGAAAGTTTGGGTGTTCTGTATATGATTTTATTCGGATTAGGAACCGTTCCCTTGATGAGCAGCGTTGTGTATATCAATTTCTATCTCACAATTCCTATTCGAAATAGAATCCAGAAAGCCATTCCTTATGTAGCGGTATGTATTGGTTGTTTATTTATTTTAAGAGGATTGGGATTAGGAATTCCTTATATTTCCCCATCCAATACGAGTTTGTTTATTCAAGCCGATCCGAATTGTCATTAACTTTCTAATTACACAGTTTAAAAAAACACGTCATTTAGCGTGCTTTTTTGTTTTGTAAGATTGTGAAACATTAGATTGTCATTGAAAACAATTCGGTTTCCGGTGCTTTTCTTTTCAAGCGTAAATCGAATGCCATACAAATATTACGAACATAAGGTTTTCCCTTTTCTGTAACGGTAATCCCATAGTTAGTAAGTACTAGTAATCCGTCATTTTCCATTTCTTTCAATTGTATTAATACTTCTGGAATTTCATTAAAATAATCTTCTTTATTTTTCCAGGAAGTTTCAAATTGGCACATTAAATTCAAAATGTGTTTTCTGATGATGAGGTCTTCATTGGTCAATAAATGGCCTCTAAAAACTGGTAATTTATTCCATTCTAGTATTTGATAATAGTCTTCCAAGTTTTTTACATTCTGTGCAAAACTGTACCAACTGTCACTGATGGAAGAAACTCCCAATCCAATCATTAATTGTGTTTTGGATGAACTGTACCCCATAAAATTACGGTGCAATGTGCCATTTTGGAAAGCATCGTATAAACTGTCAGTCTCCAACGCAAAATGATCCATTCCTATTTCGTGATAGCCATTTTCAGATAATAACTTTTTACCCGTTTCATAAAGCATTCTCTTTTTATCCTCTTTTGGTATGTCTTCGTCGTTAAAACCACGCTGTCCATTGCCTTTGATCCAAGGAACGTGTGCATAACTATAGAATGCCAATCGGTCTGGCTGTAATGATTTTGTTTTCTCAATAGTATCAATTACATCCTCTATTTCCTGATATGGTAATCCAAAAATAATATCATGACTTATAGAAGTATACCCAATTTCTCTGGCCCAAAACGTAACTTTTGCCACATTATGAAAAGGTTGCTCCCTGTGAATTGCTTTTTGTACTTTCTCAGAATAATCCTGAACACCAAAACTTACTCTTCTAAAACCTAAATCATACAGCTTTTGCAAATGTTCATAGGAAGTATTGTTAGGATGACCTTCAAAACTGAATTCATATTCTTTAGCTTTTTTGGCATGCGCAAAAACACCATTAATCAAATCCTCTAAATTTTTGGTAGAAAAAAATGTGGGAGTTCCACCACCTAAATGAATCGCTTTGATGGTTGGTTTTTCACCAAGAATTTTACAATATAGCATCCATTCTTTCAAAACTGCTTCTATATACGGATTTTCAACGCCGTGATTCTTGGTTATACGCTTGTTACAGCCACAAAAAGTACATAGGCTTTCGCAAAAAGGCAAATGGATATACAAACTAATACCTTCGGAAGAATTACTCGCTCGAAATGATTTTTTTAGCGTTTCAGCCCAAATTTCATCTGAAAAATCTGTTTCGTCCCAATACGGAACTGTAGGATAACTGGTGTATCGTGGTCCCGGAACATTGTATTTTTGTAGTAAGGAATTTTTCATAGCGAAGACATTTAATAGTAATCAAAAGTAGAACGACTACTCAACTATTAAAATGATAATTATCATATTGAAGAAACCTTTTACAAAAAAAGAGGCTGTCCAATAAAGACAGCCTCGAGATTATTTTTGATGTAAATTTGAAATTTATTCTATTTTCAAATTTCTCAATTGTTTGAGTTTATCTTTCCAAACATCTAAACTTTCTTTGTGGATAGCGATGTTTTTACGAACTTCTAATACAATAGAATTCTCTTTTTTAGCATTTCTGGTATTGGTAAAAAATTGAATGTTGTTCTCCAATTGGAAAATTTCATTCTGAACTTCCTCAATTTTTCGCATCAAGAATATTTTCTCATTATCCAGTTTTCGCGTATCATTGCTCTCTGATAAATGATCCATTCTATTAGCGAAACGCATCATTTCAGTATCTTTTTTACTCAAACTCAATTTTTCAAAAAGGGCATCTAAGATTTTATTGAATTTACCTTCAATATGTCTTCTTGGAAATGGAACTTTACCAAAGTTTTTCCATGTTTCAATATGCAATTTGATTGCGTCTAAATCGGTTTTGTGATCTCCGGTCAACTGAAATTCTCGCAACGTTTCCAAGTAGGATTTTTTACTGTCAAATGCAGCTACTTCCTCCGTGTTCTCTTCATGTTTATGCTCTTTTACCTTGTCAAAATAATGATTGCAAGCATCTTTGAACTCTTTCCAGATCTTATCAGAATATTTTCTTGGAACATGACCTATCTGTTTCCACTCATCTTGTATCTGTTTCATGATTGGAGTAGTCACAACAAAATCAAGACTTTCTTGTAATTCTTTAGCTTTAGCAACAAGAGCATTTTTCTTGCTTAAATTATCGTTTTGATCTTTTTTAATGTCTTTATAAAAGGAGTTTTTGAAAGAATTAAAGTTTCGTACAGCAGTTTTAAAACTAGTCCAAGTTTCCTCATTCACATCTGATGGTACTTTTCCAGCAGCAAAAAAATCGGTGCGTAGCGCCTCAACCTTTTCTATTTGAGCCAGCCATTGAGAATGAATATTTACTTTTTCAGTAGCCAAAACTTCAATTTTAGCAATAATTTCTTTTTTCTTTTCTAAATTCTCGAGTTCTGTTCCTCGTTGATTTTCGAATAAAACTTCCCTTTTATCATGCATTTGTTTGGTCAAATCACTAAACTTGTTCCAGATTATATCACGATGTTCTCTGGAAACAGGACCAATGTCTTCCTTCCAAATTCGGTGTAAATCTTGTAGTTCTCGGAACGCTTTGTTGATATCAGCTTCGTTGACCAATTCTTCAACACGTGCTACAATTTTTTGTTTTTGCTCTAAGTTATGTTTAAAGTCTAAATCTCTGGCTTCCCGGTCAAGATGCAAATAATCGTAGAAATTTTCTACATGAAAATGGAAATTGTTCCAAACGTGGTTGTATTTATCTTTAGGAATTGGTCCAGCAGTTTTCCATCGTTCTCTTAAATCATTAAAATGTTTTAAAGTGTCTTTGATGTTTGCCTGAGGATTTATCAATTCTTTCAATTCCTCAACTATAGCCAAACGATTTTCTAAATTCGTTTTTAGATTGGTTTGTAAACTCTTGAAATGGTTATTTTTAGTGTCTCTAAATTGAGTATAATATTTATCAAATTGTGTCTTTAATGGCGAGTAGTATTGAAAATCTTCGTTTGGATCTTGATTTTCAGAAATAAATTCCTCTTTTTTTTCCTCAAGAAGATGATTGTATTTTGCTAGAAATGCTTTTTTTATTTCCTCAATATGTTCCTTAAATGAAAGTACTCTTTCATTAGAAACTAAATTTTTTAACTCGTCAACTAAAGCTTCAAGTGACAAAGTATCATAATTTTGCATCGGGATTTCGTGACGTTCCTTCAACGTTTCATCCTCACTTTCGGCAGCATTTGTATCAGCAATGGCATCTAGTACCGTTTGATTTTCAGTTTCAATAGTAAGCTCTCCTACTTGTGTAACCTTGTCATCACTAGTTACTACAGTTTCATCAGGAGAAATAGCTGTTTTTTTAACATTTTCCGTTTCCAAAACTGTAGCTTCCTTTTCATGGAATGCGACAGCATTGTTTTCTAAATTTCCATCTGCTTCATGCAGGTTATCGTTCTTTTCTTCTAACATTTTTTCAATGTGTAAGGGTTTGTTTTTTATCGAGTTCGAAAGATACTAAAGGAGTATGAAATTTCAAAACAATTCCTTTATTTAAAGTCGTTTTAGGTTATTTAATAGATTTATATGGAGCAATTTCCTGCTGTCCGCTGTATTCCCGATAAATAAAAACTACGGCTGAAAAGCCTTGTTTTTCTAAATCGGGAGATGCCGCTTCCATCAGGGCTAGGGTTTTTGGTTAAAATTATGAATTGTTTTCAAAAAAAAAGTCCCACCGAAGCAGGACTAAAGATTTTCATCTACGGCATATAGCCTTATTGTGATAAGATTAAAGATTAGAAATTTTAATCAATTGTAAATGTACATATAAAATAATTAGGTTGCAATGAGGGAAACCGTAAAGCAGGTAATTATTTTTTATTTATCTTTAAAAATTCTTACAAAATTCAGATTGATATGGCAAAAATATTAGGATTAGATTTAGGGACGAATTCGATTGGGTGGGCTTTGATTGATGATAAATTGAATAAAATTATAGGAATGGGAAGTAGAATATTTCCTGTTGGAGTTGATAATTTAGGAGATGGAGAAGGAGAGCTTTCAAAAAATGCCAGTAGAACTGGTGCAAGAGGAACTAGAAGACAGTTTTTTAGAAAAAAGTTACGAAAGAAAGTTTTACTTAAAGAATTAGCTTCTTTAAATATGTGTCCATTAACAAATCAAAATTTTGATGATTGGAAAATTACTAAAAAGTTTCCATCTAAAGAATTAGCCTCTTGGTTTGCACTTAATCCTTATGAATTAAGACATAGAGCATTGAATGAAAAATTAAATTTTGAAGAAATTGGGCGTATCTTTTATCATTTAATTCAACGAAGAGGATTTTTAAGCAATAGCCGAAGTGCATGAAAAGATGATGGAGCTATTTTTAAAGGTAATGCCAAAGAAGGTAAAATAGGAATTGATGAAACTAGAGTACAAATTGAGAATAAAACATTAGGCTCTTATTTTTATGAAATTTCACCTAAAGAGAATCAACCTTTCTTAGATGGTTTGGAGCGCATTAGAAATAGATATACTACTCGCCAAATGTATGTTGATGAATTTGAAGAAATTTGGGGACATCAAAAAAAATATCATTCTAATTTAACTCACGAAATAAAAGAAAAAATTGGAGGGAGAAAGAATGATGAAGGTTTCAAAGAAGACGGTATTTTATTTCATCAACGCCCTTTGCGTTCTCAAAAACATTTAGTTGGTAATTGTACATTTGAACCCAATAAAACAAAATGTCAATCAAGTGCAATTCCTTTTGAACTATATAGATTGCACCAATGGATTAATAAGGTTGAATATAATGGTCATAAGTTACACGCCGATGAGAGAAAGTTAGTTTTTAATTTTCTAATTGAAAAAGAGAAACCAAGTTTCAAAGACATTCGCAAAGCTATCAACAAGCTCGACGCCATTTATAAATTCAATTACAAAGATGAAGATAAAATTGTAGGAACTCACACTATATCTAATCTATGTAACAAGAAGTTCTTTGGGAAAAAATGGTTTGATTTCACAGAAAAGGAACAAGTGGATATTTGGCACGTTTTGTACTTCTTTGACAGTAAAGACAAAGTTAGAAATTATGCGGTTGCGAATTGGGGTTTTGATGAAACACAAGCAGAGGCTATTTCTAAATTTAATTTAAAAGACAAATATGCCAGTTTAAGTCGCAAAGCGATTAACAATATTTTGCCGTTTTTAGTAATGGGATTTCAATATGATATTGCCGTAGTTCTTGGCGGAATAAAAAATGCGTATGGTCAAAATTGGGAAACTTTAAACAGTAGTGACAAAGGTTTAATTTTGGATAATGTTTATGAAATTGTTCGCTCTAATTTAAAAGGAGGATTTATAGAGCCATTGAAACATTTTCTTAAAGCTGATTTGCATCTTACAGATAAACAATTGACTAAATTGTACCATCATTCAGCTAATATTGACGAAACTGTTTTGCTAGAGAAACTTCCAGTAAATGCAAATGCTGATAAGGAAATTCAAGCCATCAGAAATCCTGTTGTAATAACTGCTTTATTCGAAATAAGGAAGTTGGTAAACGAAATTGTCGATGAATACGGTAAACCGGATGAAATAAAAGTGGAATTAGCCCGGAATTTAAAAGCTTCAAAATCAGGTAGAAATGAAGAAAGGAAGAGACAACAGAAATTAGAAAGGGAAAATGACAGAGTAAAAGTTGAACTCAATAATTTGGGTAAACATATTTCTCACGACAATCTTTTGCTTTATAAGCTTTGGGAAGAATGCAAGCGGACTTGTCCATATACAGGAAGAAGTATAGGTGTAACGCAATTGTTTAGCGGCGAAGTTCAAATTGAACATATTCATCCTTGGAGCAAATCCTTGAACGATAGTTTTATGAACAAAACACTTTGTTTTGCTGATGAAAACAGAGCAAAAGGTGACAAAACTCCTTTTGAATTTTATAGTTTACTAGGAGAAAATAAATGGCACGAAGTAAAGGAAAGAGCGTTGAAATTATTTTCGGACACAGTACAATATCCAAATAGTTATCAAAAGTTCAAACGCTTTGTGCAACAAAAATTTGATGATGATTTTGCAAGTAAAAATTTAAATGATACGAGATATATAAGCAAGGAAGCTAAAAATTATATGTCTAAAATTTGCGAAAAAGTATCCGTTTCACCTGGGCAAATGACCGCTAATTTGCGTCAAAAATGGGGGCTGAATGCCATTCTAAATCCAGAAGACAAAACCAAAACCAGAGAAGATCACCGTCATCATGCAATTGACGCTTTGGTGATGGCTTGCGGAACGGTAAGTCATTTGCAAAAATTATCCCAATGGAATAGATACAACAGAAAACCTGAAAATAAAAACTTTCCATTGCCTTGGGATTGTTTCGTAAAGGATGCTGAAAAAGCTGTTGATAAAATTTTAGTTTCTCATAAAAAACTAAACAATATTATAACCGTTAGAACTCATAAAACAGAGAAAAACGGACAGGTTTATAGAAATGTTGGAGTAGCAGCAAGAGGGCAATTGCATAAAGAAACTGTTTTTGGAAAGCGAAATTTTAATGGAGAAGAAGCTTTTCACGTTCGTAAACCTATAGAAAGTTTATCAACTGAAAAACATATCGAAAAAGTAGTTGATGAGTCTACTCGAATGTTGATATTAAAAAGAATTCAAGAATTAGGAGGGTTTGTAAAAGATAAAGTTCCTGCTAATACTTTTTTTGTAGTTGATGAAAATGGTATAAACCAACCGCAAATTTTCTTGCCTAATAAAAACGGCGCTCCCGTTCCTGTTAAGAAAATTAGAATGAAAGAAAGTATAGGTAGGGCAGAACGATTAAAAGAAGATATTAATCAATATGTGAATCCAAGAAATAACCATCACGTGCTAATTTATAAAGACGAAAAAGGGAATCTAAAAGAAGATGTTGTGACTTTTTGGACTGTGGTGGAACGCAAACGACAAAAGCAAACTGTATTTCAATTGCCAGCAGATGGAAAATCAATCGTTACCACATTGCAAATTAATGATATGTATTTATTGGGGTTGAAAGACGAAGAAATTAATTGGGAGAAGCCAGATTATGAGATTTTGAAAGAACATGTATATAGGGTTCAGAAGTTATCTTCAAAATTTTATGAATTCAGATTAAGTAAAGAAGCTTCAATTCTAAATAATTTTCAGCCTTATTATGTAAGAATACAAAGTTTTGGAGAAGGTAAAACAGGTTGGGATACTTTTAATCCAATAAAAGTAAAAATTTCAGTTTCAGGAAAAATAGAAAAATTGTAAATTTGAATGTTCTTTGACATTTCGTTCGACATCTTAAACAGCCAAACCACAACTGAAAGGTATGGCATCCGCCCAGCAGGGATGCAGTAGCTTTCAGTTGTGGTTTGATTAAAGATTAGAAAACACGATATTCAAACCAGTTTTTTATCATTTCCATAGTACGTTGTGGTTTGATTAAAGATTAGAAAACACGATATTTTCTAAACATAAATTTATTTCATTTTGTAGTTGTGGTTTGATTAAAGATTAGAAAACACGATATTAAACAAGTTGTAGATAGTAATCAAAATGTGTTGTGGTTTGATTAAAGATTAGAAAACACGATATTTAGAAGTAATGCAAGTAACAGAAAAGATACGTTGTGGTTTGATTAAAGATTAGAAAACACGATATTAACTCCGCAGAACCGGCAACAGGCATTTGGGTTGTGGTTTGATTAAAGATTAGAAAACACGATATTAATCAAAGAATTATGGCTTTTAATAGTAGAGTTGTGGTTTGATTAAAGATTAGAAAACACGATATTGGGGTTGCTGTAGGAACCACGTTCCTATTGTTGTGGTTTGATTAAAGATTAGAAAACACGATATTCAATATTTATAAGTTAGATCACACAGACCGTTGTGGTTTGATTAAAGATTAGAAAACACGATATTAAATTGCTTTCCGGCTTTAGCATGATAGACGTTGTGGTTTGATTAAAGATTAGAAAACACGATATTTTTTTGACCGTTACTAATAGCTCGCGCATAGTTGTGGTTTGATTAAAGATTAGAAAACACGATATTACTTGCGCCTTTTGCATCAATGAGCGGTATGTTGTGGTTTGATTAAAGATTAGAAAACACGATATTAAACTATTGAAAGAACGCGAAAGTGGTGAGTTGTGGTTTGATTAAAGATTAGAAAACACGATATTATTGTCTTTATAAATAGAAAAGGATTATTTGTTGTGGTTTGATTAAAGATTAGAAAACACGATATTTTTTGTTTTGTACTTGTTGGTAACGGTCTTGTTGTGGTTTGATTAAAGATTAGAAAACACGATATTGGTAACGATGACATCACAGCATCTTACGGGTTGTGGTTTGATTAAAGATTAGAAAACACGATATTTAAAAAAGGCTGCGGATTTATTCCCGCACCGTTGTGGTTTGATTAAAGATTAGAAAACACGATATTATGTATATCTACAATGCGAGTGGTCATCGGTTGTGGTTTGATTAAAGATTAGAAAACACGATATTTAAAAAAGGCTGCGGATTTATTCCCGCACCGTTGTGGTTTGATTAAAGATTAGAAAACACGATATTAAATACTAAGGTTATACGCATCACGCAAATAGTTGTGGTTTGATTAAAGATTAGAAAACACGATATTCAAATGTAACAAATTTGTTACATACAAACCGTTGTGGTTTGATTAAAGATTAGAAAACACGATATTCGGTTGCTGAATTGTAGCAAGTGTTATAAGGTTGTGGTTTGATTAAAGATTAGAAAACACGATATTAAAGCCGATTTGCTAACACGTGTTTTGCCTGTTGTGGTTTGATTAAAGATTAGAAAACACGATATTTAATTTGAGTACAAAGATTACCAAAGAACGGTTGTGGTTTGATTAAAGATTAGAAAACACGATATTCCGTTTAATTTATCAAACTTTATTGGCGTGTTGTGGTTTGATTAAAGATTAGAAAACACGATATTCGCAAACACAAAATACCAAACGATGGACGGTTGTGGTTTGATTAAAGATTAGAAAACACGATATTCACTATCTACAAATGTTTTTGCCATTATCAGTTGTGGTTTGATTAAAGATTAGAAAACACGATATTCACTTGAAAGAAAAAGCTTTAGTGGACCCTGTTGTGGTTTGATTAAAGATTAGAAAACACGATATTGAAGCCCCGCCAAAAGACGAGCCTAGCTCGTTGTGGTTTGATTAAAGATTAGAAAACACGATATTTCACGGTTTTGATATTGTTTTATCAATTCCGTTGTGGTTTGATTAAAGATTAGAAAACACGATATTCTTCACCTCTTAAAACCGTTTTAGTCACTAGTTGTGGTTTGATTAAAGATTAGAAAACACGATATTTAAACCGTAAACGCCCGCCTCTTTTGTTTGTTGTGGTTTGATTAAAGATTAGAAAACACGATATTATAAATAAATTAAAAACCTATGCTTACAGAGTTGTGGTTTGATTAAAGATTAGAAAACACGATATTCTTAAAATTTACGAAATGCAAAATAACTCCGTTGTGGTTTGATTAAAGATTAGAAAACACGATATTTCGCCCCACGGTAGACACCGAGGGAGAATAGTTGTGGTTTGATTAAAGATTAGAAAACACGATATTGTTATAGAGGGAAGAGTAGAGTACCTTACAGTTGTGGTTTGATTAAAGATTAGAAAACACGATATTTTCGTAAAAATAAATACTACGCATTAAGCAGTTGTGGTTTGATTAAAGATTAGAAAACACGATATTGAAGCCCCGCCAAAAGACGAGCCTAGCTCGTTGTGGTTTGATTAAAGATTAGAAAACACGATATTTCACGGTTTTGATATTGTTTTATCAATTCCGTTGTGGTTTGATTAAAGATTAGAAAACACGATATTTTCATATTTACCATCTCGCTTTAGTGCCTCGTTGTGGTTTGATTAAAGATTAGAAAACACGATATTAGTTGGCTTGTTACCTTCTAATTATCAAAGGAATATGGGTGAATATCGTATAAAAAAATGCCTCTTTTTTGGATTGATACCCCATTATTGAGGCATTTTTTTATTTCTATCAATAAAAATTCGATAAATGATTAGTAGAATCACAGTTAGAGGCAAGATTCAATGATTAATTTTTAGTGCAATCTGCAGGGACAGGTCGCGACCTGTCAGTACGTTATCCAAATGCAATAGATATGAGTGATTATTCGCCAAATAATTTAAATTTTTTACGATTTGTCTGCAAGATAGAAAATGTTGTTTAGGGAATGTGAATAGGGTAGCACGGACAGGTCGCGACCTGTCCGTGCGTTATAATTATTCGCAAAATAATTTATATTTCGTTACGATTTGTGTGCAAGATAGAAAATGTTGTTTAGGGAATGTGAATAGGGTAGGGACAGGTCGCGACCTGTCCGTACGTTATCCAAATGCAATAGATATGAGTGATTATTCGCCAAATAATTCATATTTTTCACGATTTGTCTGCAAGGTAGAAAATGTTGTTTAGGGAATGTAAATAGGGCAGGGACAGGTCGCGACCTGTCCGTACTAATTATGAAAAAGAAAAATAATGAAAAATAGAAAGCGAAATAGAATGCTGGGATATGATTATTCGCAAAATAATTTATATTTCGTTACGATTTGTGTGCAAGATAGAAAATGTTGTTTTGGGAATGTTAATACGGCAGGAACAGGTCGCGACCTGTCCGTACAAAAGCCAGTGAATCCGTATATGGAATTGAATGAATATGGTTCTATTGCGCAAAAACAATGGAATTGGTTGGGTAATCAGTATGCGTATGTTATTTTACATTCTTTTATAGTAATGCCGAATCATGTTCACGCAATTTTGGAAATTGATAGTAATTTGATTTATGATTGTGAAATAAAAATAAAATCGGTATCGGAACTAATTGGTGCTTATAAAACGACCTCATCAAAACAAATTCATTTAGCCGGTTTGTCTGATTTTGCCTGGCAGCGTTCTTTTCATGATCATATAATTAGAAACGATGGGTCTTATAAAAGAATTTATAATTATATTGAAACAAATCCTGAGAGGTGGAATACAGATGTGCTTTTTGAAAAATAAAATTATTGTTTAAAACAATTCCAATTGTGTTGGTGCATCTACAGCGTCTTGTTTTGCCTTGCCTAAATAATTGATAATCATCCCAAATTGTTTATCAGTAATACGTAAAACACTCACTTTTCCCAGAGCTGGAACAAGTCTGTTAATTCTTTTTTCGTGAACGTCAGCACTCTCACCACTCGCACAATGCCGAATGTAAACCGAATATTGCATCATACTGAAACCATCTTTCAATAAACTTCCTCGGAACTGAGAGGCGTTTCTTTTGTCTTTTTTGGTTTCTGTTGGTAGATCGAAAAACACGAACAACCACATTATTCGGTATCCGTTAAGTTCCATAATTTTGGATATTTAATTTTTTTACGGTCTCCTGTAAAACATTGCTGGAGGGAACTGGCTGTTTTTTGCAATCCTACCATTAATGGACTCTTCTCATCCCTAAAATAAACAGTTTGGGTTAGCATTTGTAATAGTTCCGATTTTATTGTAGTGTTAAGTTCTTGTTCTTGATGCCGTTTCATAATCTCAAAAACTTTTTCGTCAACAATGGGACGAAAAGGTTCCATAATATCGTCTGCAAGAGCAAAAGCATTGTATTTACTTTTATGGTGAATGCCAAGTGTATTTAACAACCCGCTTCCTGAAAGCGCACGAGCTGTTGCAGCCCGTAAAATTGCATACCCATAGTTTAAAAAATTGTTGGGATAATCGCCATAACGTTCTCTTTTTATCCCATCTTTTTCGTGATTGGGTAATGGAAAATTCTTCCAATATTGTTGTGCTGCAACACCTTCCATGTTTGAAGTATCACCGCTTAAAACTTTACTGGCTAGAAATTCAAAAGTGTTTTTATTTTTAGTAATTTTTTCTAATAGTGTTCCTTGATTTTTAATTTTTTCAATAATGGTTTGTTGCCATAATTGTTTTTTTAGTGGAATAGAAGCCTCGATTTGATTTTTGAATATTTCTTGTTGAATGTGGTGGCTGTTGAGGTTAAGAAACATTCCGTTTGGTAGATGGTTGCCACCGCAAATAATAATTGCAGCATTGTTTTCTACGATCAAATTCATAGCAGGAATACTTAGATAAATTTCAGCATGATCTAGAACCAGGAAACCAATGTCTTCTATTGGAATAGTATTTTCTCTAATTTCAGATTTTAATACTAATTGTTGATTTTTTGTCGTGATTGAGGTTTTGTTCTCGACGAGGATTGTTCTTTTTATCATAATTTAAAGTGTTAAATTAAACTCAAGAATTTGATTGTCAGTCAAATTAACACATTAACTAATTAATTACAATACGGGAAACCTCAAAAGTATTTTAAATTAACGGTTGTAGAAAGAATAGGTTATCTTAAAACAAGACAATAGTTAGTTTATTGCGGGATATTTTTTTTATTTATTCCAAATCTTCCAAGCTTTTTCTGCTTGAATTATGAGCATGTCTAGACCATTTTTAATTTGGGCGCCGTGTTGTTTGGCTTTTTTTAGAAATTGAGTTTCAGCCGGATTGTAAATTAAATCATAAGCAATATGGGTATCGGTAAAAAACTCGTAAGGAATTAACGGAAACGCTTCCACGTCAGGACTTGTTCCTACTGGCGTAGCGTTAATTATGATGTGGTAATTATCAAAAGTAGTGGCGTTGATTCGGTCGTAATCAATGGTGTTTTCCGTGGATTCCCTAGAAACAAAAGTATACGTTATGCCTAGTTCATCAAGAGCAAATGCTACTCCCTTAGATGCACCGCCAGTTCCTAAGATGAGTGCTTTTTTATGGTGCGGAAGTAGTAATGGCTGTAATGATTTTTTAAATCCATAATAATCAGTATTATAGCCTTTTAACTTTCCTTTTTTTGTGATTTTTATGGTATTTACCGCGCCAATTATTTCCGCTTTTTTAGATAATTTATCTAGAAATGGAATTACAGTTTCTTTGTACGGAGTAGTAACGTTTAATCCTTTTAAATCAGCAGTATTTTTAATGATTTCTGGAAAAACTGTTAATTCTTGAATGTCAAAGTTTTCATAAGTACAACCAGCAAAGTTTTCGTTATTGAATTTATCCGTAAAATAGCCTTTCGAAAATGAATAGCTGATATTGCGTCCTAATAAACCGAATTTTTTTTTAACTGTATCAACCATTACTGTTTTTTATGTTTTGCAATGTAATTCTGCACCATTTTTTTGGCCCAAACCACAGGAAATAAATCTTCTAGTAGAATATAATTTTCAAAATTTAATCGCATTCCGTTACTCAAGTGAAATTTTGCTTTGGTATTGTCTGATAGCATAAAGTACAATCCAGCTAAGCGATATTCAATTTCATGCGCTTCAGGAAAATATTCACAAGCTTGCAGTAACGTTTGGATAGCACTTTCAAATTCGCCTAGGAATTGAAGGATATCGACCCAAAACAACCAGGTTTCTAAACCAGTTTCGCCAAATTCAACTGCTTTGCGATACCCAAATTCTGCTTCTTCAAAAAAGTTCATTTGTTTGTTGATACTGGCAAAACGTTTCCAATACAGTCTATTTTGGTTGTCAATGGCTAATGCTTTGTTGACAAAAAACAATGCTTTTTGATAATTTTTTTGACGTACATAAAAATCAGTTATGGCAATCCATCCTTTGTCTAAAAGAGGATCTTCATGCACCGTTTGGTTAAAATATTTTAAGGCCAAGGCTTTATTACCAAGTCTTTCGTAACATTTTCCTATACGCAATAGCGCGTAGGAAGTAGCATCGTCTAATTCGATTGTACGGTTGTAATTTTCTATGGCTTTATCATATTTTTTTAAGCGCTCGTAGGCTTTTGCCTTTTCCATAAAAGCACCCATAAACTCATCATCTATCAAAGTAGCATATTCAAAAGCCCTGATGGCATTTTCATACTCTTTTACGCTGTAATGCAAACGTCCCAATTGGTGCCAAGCAATTTCGCTATATGGATTTTTGTCAATGTATTTTTTTATATAGCTGATGGCGTCTTGATTTTGATCTAAAAATTCAAAACAATAAACAATGTTATACAAGGCAGATTGATCTTCTAAATCTTCTTCAAGACATTTGATAAAGTTGTTTTTTGCCATTTCAAGATTGTCCATAAAAAGATATTCCATGCCTATTAAATTATAGACATCAGCAAAATCATCAGTGTATTTTAAAGCTGTTTTTAATAATTCAACTGCTTTTTCGTGTTGGTCTCTTTTAGAACAGATGTTTGCTTTTTGAATATAGATTTCTTCATTGGTTGGTTCGATGGCATACAACTCATTCAAGAGCTTTTCGGCTAATTCGAGTTTGTCGTCGTATACTAACATTTCAACTTGCACTAATTTTAGTCCTGAAGACTTGGGGTGTTGCTCCAAGGCCAGTTTCAGTGCTTTTTTTGCCAAACCGGCCTTACCCATATCGAGATAGTGAAGAATAATTTCTTCAAATTCTTCGGAGTCAAAAAAGAGTACTTTGTTGGTTTTCAACATCGATTCAAATTTAGACAGAGATAAGTTATAGTCTTCTTCTTCGTTGCTTAATTGCATACTGTGTTTTTTAATTGAGCCTTATTAAAATTAGGCATTCGTGCATGTAATGTGAGGGAAAGTTGGAATTGTTGTGAACAATTTAATTAACAAATTTCATTGTCAACGGCAAAAATCATTTTCAATAAATAGATTTCTTAATTAACGAGATCTCTTAGCCCCGATAGCAGTGAAAATCCTTTGATGGCGGCGTTCGCCATAAAAGATTGCAACGGATAGCGGGAAACAGCTCCTGAAAAATTACTTTCTATTATAAATTTCATTCATTACCTCCAGCATTATTGCACAACCTTCTCTAATTTCTTCTTTAGAAATAGTAAGTGGCGGCGTGATTCGGATTGCGGTTCCCTCAAATAGCAACCAAAATAATATGAGTCCCTTGTCTTGACATTTAAGAATTACTTCATTCGTGATATCAGCACTTTTAGTCATCGCAGCGAGCATCAATCCTTTTCCTCTTATTTCTTGTATCAAAGGATGTACCAAAAGGGAACGAAATAGTTTTTCCTTTTCTAAAGCTTCGGGCATTAAATGTGTTTCAGTTATTTCTTTCAAAGTGGCCAAACAAGCTGACGCAATGACAGGATGTCCCCCAAAAGTTGTAATGTGACCCAGTTTAGGATTGTTACTCAATAAATGCATCATGTGAGACGAAGCAGTAAATGCGCCTACGGGCATGCCACCGCCCATTCCTTTTCCCATCACTAATATATCTGGAACGACGTCGTAATTTTGGAATCCAAAAAGGGTGCCTGTTCGTCCAAAACCGGGCTGAATTT
The DNA here is from genome assembly GCA_051990185.1 of Flavobacterium sp. DT2-2. Taxonomy (GTDB): domain Bacteria; phylum Bacteroidota; class Bacteroidia; order Flavobacteriales; family Flavobacteriaceae; genus Flavobacterium. The sequence goes on from JAFCUE010000008.1 coordinate 67,930, forward strand.
CATCGAGAATCATCATGGCACCTACCTCAGTACATCGTTTTCGCACTTTTTTTAGAAAATCATTCTGCGGTTGAATGAATCCTGCACCACCTTGAATCGTTTCTAAGATAATTCCAGCAGTTTTGGCGGTAATTTTTTGTATATCTTCTTCGTTGTTAAAAGTGATAAAATCTACATCTGGTATCAAAGGACGGAAAACTTGTTTGCGTTCTTCAAATCCCATAACGCTCATCGAACCCATAGTGTTGCCATGATACGCATTATGACACGAAATTAATTGGCTTCTTCCATTGGTTCTTCTCGCTAATTTTAGCGCTCCTTCAATAGCTTCTGTTCCAGAATTAACTAAATACGTGGTATCTAAAGGAGCAGGTAGTAACGAAGCTAAAAGCTTGCAATACTCAACCGCTGGACTTTGCGAATATTCGCCATAAACCATTACATGCGAATATTTATCTAGCTGATCCTTAATAGCTTGATTAACTCTTGGGTGTTGATGTCCCAGAGAACAAGCAGAAACTCCGGCTACAAAATCAAGGTATTTTTTGTCATTGGTTGCGTATATGTAGGAACCTACAGCATGCGAAATTTCCATACCCAATGGATAGGGAGATGTTTGTGCTTGATATTTCAGGAAATCGGTATTCAATTTTTTAGAGATTTAACCGCAAAGTTTGCAAAGTTTTTTCGCAAAGTTCACGAAGTTTTTTAAAGGTATTTTTTTAATCGGATATCCATAAAGTTATTGTCTTTAAATTGAGACTGAAAACTGCAACTGAACACTGAATACTATTTTTTCGCTTTTTTCTTATCGTAATTCAAAGTTTCTTTTCGGATTTTCATTGGAATAGCTTCTTTTGCGACCGCTGCTTTTGTTGCTTTGGCTAATTTATCATTGTCTTGGTTTTCTTCGGGTGGAAATATGTCATCCTTAGATTTAATTCGTTCGTCGCCGCGCCAGACTAAACCTCTCAATTTTCGGGCATTTTCTGGCAATTCTTTTTCAGGAAAAATATCGCCATCTACTTGCTGAAAAAAGGTAATAGTTTCAATTTCATTTTTTTCTAAAATAAGATTGATTTTACTACTCTTGTTTTTATTAATTCCAATGAGCTCTTGAGCATCATTCCGCATATAATAGATCACTTCGGCATTTTTTACAATATCGACATCGTGCAGTTTTCCCTCTTCAAACTTACCGTAAAGATTTTGTCCTTTTACTTGATTGAATCCGGTTCCCAAAGTATCTCTAGAGACTATAAATGTATTTTCAAGCACTTTAAGAGAATCTAGTTTTTGTGTGGTGTTGTTACCAATGAGGTGCATAATATCGCCTGTAATTTGGCTTTCTGCGTTCCAAAGTATTGGATTTCCAATCATTTTTGTCAAAGCTGTTTTAGAACTCGAATGAATTGAATCACATTTACCACTCATATCTGTTTTATAAAACCGAACATTATTAAACGCTCTGATAATTCGGTTCCCATCTTTTCCAGTAACCATCAATTTTTTTCCGTGGATGTAAACAGAATCATTTTCTACAAAATTTACGGCAACTGCTCGCTTAGTTACGTACATAGAATCTAGTTTTTTATATACCTCGGCATAATGTCCTTTTACGATGCCTCGATTGATGGAATCAGTTATTTTTACATTTCGTGTTGCCGATGCAAATTCTCGGTTGCGATCATAATATAGGCTGTCGCCTTTGATCACTCGATCATCGTACCTGATATAAGATTTATTTAGAAAATGAGCCAGATTTTTTTTGGTATCATAAAAGCCTTTTTCAGTATAAATATAATTGGCTTTGCTGGTAATGGTAGAGGGCCCAAAAAGATACGAATGCCCAGAATTGCTAAAATAATCCAAATGATTCGACTTGATTACATAAGTAGGATTTGTGATTGTAACCGCGGTCAAGAATTGAAACTTCTTTTGTTTTACAAAATACCTTCCTGAATTGCTTTTTAGAGTATTATCTTTATTGGTAATGGTTCCAGGAGTATCATAAAAAACTTCTTGAACATTTCTATCAAAATTAATGATTTCAGTAACTAAAGTAGCATCTGGTGAACTCATTACTGCATCTCCCGAAGCATATGCTTTTTTTACATTTCCGTTGTATTCCGCGTATTTACTGTTCAAAAACAAAGTGTCTCCTTGAACCATTTGAACATTTCCAAAGGCTTTAATATAATTTTCTTTTTGAAAATAGTACGCTTTATTGCACGTCATAACAACACCATCATGATTGACTCTTACGTTCCCAATAAGCAATAAAGCATCTGGAGTTTCTGTCTGGTTGACATCAGCAAAATCAGAGTTTTCTACAATTATTTTTTTAGGAGCTTGCGCCAAAACCAACTGCATAATCAATAAAAATGATAGTTGAGTAAGGAATAAAAGTGTTTTTTTCAATGGATTTAATTTTTGTCAAATTTATGAAAAAGGAAACAATCCTAATCCATATTAGGATTTATTTATAATTAGTCCAAGGCAGGAAATTCTATTATGAGATTGAATTAAAGTTATCAACAAATTTAGAGACTCTTTCGTTGTAGTTTGCCTGTTGTATGTCCATTTTATTAAATTTCGAAAGGCCACGACGTGAAATATTTTAAAAATAGTAAATTTATAAACTGATAGTCAGTTTGCGGTAATGAATTGAAATCAGAATTAATAATTTCATAAGATGAAAAAATTATCTATTGTTGTCGGGATTAGCATGCTGCTGTTAGTGAGTGGATGTAAAACGAAAGATTTAAAAATTAATACTGTACAGAAAATGTCAGTCTCTCCTAAAAAGGAAGTCGTATATCAGGTTTTTACGCGATTATTTGGAAACAAAAATACTACCAATAAACCTTGGGGAACCTTGGAAGAAAACGGAGTAGGGAAGTTCAACGATTTTACACCTAAAGCGCTACACGAAATAAAGGATTTGGGCGTAACTTATATTTGGTACACAGGAGTTCCGCACCATGCTTTGATACAGGATTACACTGCAATTGGGATTTCTAATGATGATCCAGAAATCGTCAAAGGTAGAGCTGGTTCTCCTTACGCCGTGAAAGATTACTACAATGTAAATCCTGATTTAGCTGTAAATCCAGCAAATCGTTTGCAGGAATTTGAAGCTTTGATTGCACGAACGCACCAAGCGGGATTAAAAGTAATTATTGATATCGTTCCCAATCATATTGCTCGTAAATATGAAGGTAAAAACAATCCACTTGGAGTAAAAGATTTTGGTGCGAATGATGATGTAACTGTTGCCTACAAAAGAGATAATAACTTTTATTATATACCCAATACACATTTCGAAATACCAGAAACCATTAAGCCATTAAACGGTGAAAAAAATCTATTAGTAGATGGAAAATTTGAAGAAAATCCGGCAAAATGGACCGGTAATGGTTCGCGAAAGGCAAGACCGGATAAAAATGATTGGTATGAAACGGTAAAAGTGAATTATGGAATTCGCCCAGATGGTTCTAAAGATTTTCCAGAGCTTCCTGCGGGTTTTGATACCAAATCCCATAAAGAGCATTATGATTTTTGGAGAGGAAAAGAAGTGCCCGAATCCTGGAATAAATTTAGAGATATCGCATTATATTGGACAGCAAAAGGAGTAGATGGTTTTCGATATGATATGGCCGAAATGGTTCCCTATGAATTTTGGAGCTATATGAATTCAGCTATTAAGGTGACTAATCCAAATGCCTTTTTATTGGCCGAAGTGTATAATCCAAAAGAGTATCGCAATTATATCCGCTTAGGAAAAATGGATTATTTGTATGATAAGGTGGAAACGTATGATAAATTAAAGGATGTCATTCAAGGAAAATCGTCGCCAGATGGATTGTCAGACATACAAAACGGATTGGCAGATATTGAACATCACATGTTGCATTTTCTGGACAATCATGATGAGCAGCGATTGGCAAGTCCAGAATTTGCAGGAACGCCACAAAATGGAAAACCTTTAATGGTGGTTTCTACAACTATTAGTACGTCGCCTACAATGGTATATTTTGGTCAGGAAGTGGGAGAAGCCGGAAATGAAAATGCAGGTTTTGGAACGCGCTCCAGAACATCAATCTTTGATTATATTGGGGTTCCAAATCATCAGCGCTGGATGAACGGTGGTAAATTTGATGGTGGTCAATTGACGCGAGAGGAAAAGGACTTGCGTGATTTTTATAAAAGACTATTGAATTTCTCCTTGCGTAGTTCGGCTTTAATGGGTAAATTTCAAGAAATTCAAACGGTAAATAGACAAGTTACAAAAGGATATGACCAAGGGATATACGCTTTTACGCGTTGGTCAGATGTTCAAAAGTTACTTATTGTTGTTAATTTTTCTTGGCAAACTACAAGTACATTCGAATTAAAAATCCCTTCAGATATCATTCAAAAATGGAATTTGAAAGACGGAAATTATAAAGTAACGGATCAATTATTCCATAAAAATTCTATTCGGCTACAGGTTTTGAATGGTGAAGGAAAAGCACAAATTACAATCGCACCTTCAGAATCATTCATTTATCAATTGTAAAAAGAAATTTTTGTACAAACAAAAGAAAAAAAAATGCTGATATTAATTTATATCAGCATTTTTTTATGATTAAAGCGAAAGCTATTTTTTTGCAACAGCATCGTAATTCTCTTCTACTTTTTTCCAATTAATGACATTAAAAAATGCATCAATGTAATTTTTTCTGCGATATTGATAATCTAAATAATAAGCATGTTCCCAAACGTCTAAGGTTAAAATGGGAGTTCCTGGAACAACTGCATTTCGCATCATTGGATTGTCTTGGTTATCAGTCGAGGTTACTTGTAACTTCCCTGTTTTATCTACGATCACCCATGCCCAACCGGAACCAAACTGATTTGTTGCTGCTGATTTGAATGCCGATTTAAAATTTTCAAATGAGCCAAAATCTTTTGTGATGGCTTCAGCTAATGCAGTTGTGGGTTCACCACCTGGTTTAGGAGCCAAACATTTCCAATAAAGTGAATGATTATAATATCCACCAGCATTGTTGCGAATAATAGCGTCATTAGGGTCTAATGTTGCTACTACTTCTTCTATTGTTAGATTTTCTAATGGAGTTCCCAATACTGCTTTATTCAAGTTATTAGTGTACGTTAGGTAATGCTTAGAATAATGCATTTCTAAAGTTGTAGCAGATATATTCGGGGCCAAAGCACTATAAGCGTAAGGTAATTTTTCTAGCTGAAAGGAACCTTCATCAGCCTTTACATCATCTGGTGAACCCATAACAGTAACAGGTAGTTCTGTTGTAGGTAAAGGAACTTCGACTACCTCAGTGAATTTCTTTTCGTTGCAGGAAAGTAACGCTAAGAATGAAAATAAAATTGTAATTAAAAAATAGGACTTTTTCATAATTATATTATTTTTCATTCAAAATATTTATCAATTCAATATATTGTTCTTTTGCTTGTTCTGGCGTCAAATGGCTAATTTGCATCCAAGCATTGGTTTTAAATGCGTCCCTTAAATGATACGATGATGTTTGTTTTAAATCTAAAGTTCCAAAAGTAGCTTGCTTGTAATAGGCATAAAGCCTCAATTGGACATCTTGCGGTAAAGATGCTTGTGTCATTTCAGAGGCTATTTCAACTGCCTCTAAAAATCGAATATCTAAATCTTTTTCAATCATGCTTATTTTGTAGCAATAACAGTCTTTCCGCCTATTGCTTTTTGGTTTAATACCACATTTACTGGTGTTCCCAAAGGTAAAAAGATGTCAACTCGAGAACCAAATTTGATAAATCCAGCATCAGTACCCTGAATTACTTGCATTCCTTCTTGGGCGTAATTAACAATTCTTCGGGCCAAAGCTCCAGCTATTTGACGGTATAAAATTTCGCCAAAAGTAGTATTCTCAATAACAATCGTAGTTCTTTCGTTTTCTTCACTAGCTTTAGGATGCCAAGCAACTAAGAATTTCCCTGGATGGTATTTGCTAAATTTCACAATACCACTTAATCCATAACGGGTAACATGAACGTTGATAGGTGACATGAAAATAGAAATTTGTAAGCGTTTGTCTTTAAAATATTCACTTTCAAAAACTTCTTCAATAACTACAACTTTCCCATCAACAGGAGCAATAATATGGTTAGCATTAAGTACTACAGTCCTTTTTGGATTTCGAAAAAATTGCAAAATGATTAGTAGTAACAATAAGGCTGCTATTTGAATGCTCATTTTAAGCCAATTAGCGACAATGAAATAATCAGACAATAATAGCACAACGGCAGTAAAAATAGTGCCTAAAAAAATAGATTGGGTTCCTTCTTTATGAAACATAGTATAAAATTTGATAAAATAAAAAAATAATTGGTGCTACAAATATAACACTATCTAAACGATCTAGGATACCTCCATGACCGGGCATAATATTTCCGCTATCTTTTACACCTGCAATACGCTTGAACTTGGATTCAATTAAATCACCTATAGTTCCTATTATTCCAACAATAACAGCAATCGAGATCCAAATTAAGATAGATCGATCACTAAATTCAGGATTCGCTTTGATGTAATATTTTGATATTAAATATCCAGCCAAAATTGCAAAAAGAATTCCGCCTAAGAATCCTTCTACTGTTTTTTTAGGTGAAATTTTTTCAAATAATTTGGTACGACCTATGGATTTACCAACAATATAGGCAAAGGTATCATTAGTCCAGATTAAGATGAATAATCCAATTATGATCTTTGGATTGTAATCATTTATACCAAATGAGATTTTTGTAATAAATACAAATGGCAGTATGATATAACCCAATAAATAAAGGTATTTTGACGAGGTGCTAATTTTTTGGATGCTATCATAAAATAAAAAAAGAATACATTTTATGGATACAACTAAGGCAATAACTAATAAAACAACGTCTAGCTGTTGAATATTTATAGCTATTTCAACATTAGTATTAAATGTCTGATTGATTGCATCTGTAGTGAGAGTGCGGTAATGACTAATTAAAGTTACTGTAGTGTACAATATAATTCCAAAAACAATTGGAAATATATTGTTTATTTGAATTAAATTACAAAATTCATAAATGGCTATAACAAGGAATATACCAAAAAGTATAAAAAAACTTTCAGTTGAATATAAAATAGATACAAGTAGCAGTAAAATGTAAATTGCTCCTGATATTCCTCGTTTTAGAGTTTCACTCATCTTATAAATCTTCTAAAAGCAGTAAATATAGATTTTTTGCCGAACTTCCGTATTGTGTAAAATCTTCTTCTTTGGCTTTTTCGAAATATTTTATGGTAGTAATATTAGTGGGGTAATCTCTTTCGTATTTTTTTTTAATAGCGCTAAGACCATCACTTTTAGCACCAAGGATCTGACTGGTTTTGGCTATAATGATAATATTTGTTGGTAACTCGTTTGGTTTGTTTTGCTTTATTTGTTTTGATGAAAAAAGTATAGAACCTTCTTCAGCGATTAAATTTTCACAACTTCCAAGAAAAAATTTGGGACTAACAGGCTTGTCATAAGCAAGTCTGTTATCATCAAGCATCCCAAAAAGAGTAGCTTCATAACACAACACTTCACTTTCAAACCAATCGTTTTCTTCTAATATGTTTTCAAATTGTTCCTTGACTTCTTCTTGGTTTTCACAATACAAGAATTTACCACCATTTTTTTTGAAGTTGTAAATAAATTTTTCATCAATTGAGGTTGCGTTTTCAGTATGGGAGTTACTAAATTCACTTTCTTGCTCTTCTTCTGATGCAGGATTGTTAGTACCGAAAAATTTTCTAAAAAGACTCATAATTTATGTTAACTACTAAAATTTGTTATTTGAAAACGTCCAAAGATAAAAAAATCTTAATTCAAAAGTAGATTTTGAATTAAGATTTTAAAAATAATTAAATATGTGATATCTTTTATGACACTACTTCTTCGAGATTTTTATCAAAGGTTCTTTTTCCGAAAATAGCTTCTAAATCATCTTTAAATATAACTTCTTTCTCAATCAATATATTAGCTAGACGATTCAATTTATCTTTGTTATCCTCTAAAATTTGAATAGCTCTTTGGTACTGACCTTCAATCAATAAAGATATTTCCTCGTCAATTATTCGTGCAGTTTCCTCAGAATATGGTTTAGAAAAGTTGTACTCGCTTTGTCCAGTAGAATCATAATAAGTTACGTTTCCAATTTTTTCATTTAAACCATAAACGGTTACCATGGCTCGTGCTTGTTTGGTCACTTTTTCCAAATCACTTAATGCTCCGGTTGAAATTCTGTTGAAAGTTACTTTTTCAGCAGCTCTTCCGCCCATAGTAGCACACATTTCATCTAACATTTGATCCGGACGAACAATTAAACGTTCTTCTGGTAAATACCATGCCGCTCCTAAACTTTGTCCTCTTGGGACTATAGTTACTTTGATCAATGGCGCAGCATGTTCTAGCATCCAACTTACCGTTGCGTGACCAGCTTCATGAATAGCAATTGCCTTTTTCTCATCAGGAGTAACGATTTTATTTTTCTTTTCAAGACCACCTACAATTCGATCTACGGCATCTAAGAAATCTTGTTTGTCAACAGCAGTTTTGTTGTTTCTAGCTGCGATTAGCGCCGCTTCGTTACAAACATTTGCAATATCAGCACCTGAAAACCCAGGAGTTTGTTTGGCTAAAAAGTCAGTGTCCAATCCTTCCACTTTTTTCAAAGGAGCAAGGTGAACTTTAAATATTTCTGCACGCTCGCGAATATCTGGTAAGTCTACAAATATTTGTCTGTCAAATCGACCTGCACGCATTAATGCTTTGTCTAATACATCCGCTCTATTGGTTGCAGCTAAAACAATAACATTAGAGTTGGTTCCAAAACCATCCATTTCGGTTAGTAGTTGGTTTAACGTATTTTCACGCTCATCGTTTCCACCGGACATGTTGCTTTTTCCTCTAGCTCTACCTACTGCATCTATTTCATCAATAAAAATAATAGCTGGGGATTTTTCTTTTGCTTGTTTGAAAAGATCTCGCACACGAGAAGCACCCACACCCACAAACATTTCAACAAAATCAGAACCAGATAAAGAGAAGAAAGGTACTTGTGCTTCGCCAGCTACGGCTTTCGCCAAAAGCGTTTTCCCTGTTCCTGGAGGCCCAACAAGCAAGGCGCCTTTTGGAATTTTCCCTCCTAGATTGGTGTATTTTTCAGGATTTTTCAAGAATTCAACAATTTCTTGTATTTCTTCTTTTGCTCCTTCTAAGCCAGCAACATCTTTAAAAGTAGTTTTGATATCAGTTTTTTCATCAAATAATTTTGCTTTGGACTTGCCAATATTAAAAATTTGACCTCCGCCACCGCCAGCGCCACCACCAGACATTTTTCTCATGATAAAAATCCAAACGGCTATGATAATGATGATAGGTAATAAACTAATTAGAATATCTGACCAGTTACTCGCTTCTTTAAAATCATAGTTTACTAATTTTTTGTCAGCTTTAGCTTGATCTAATTTTTCTTGAAAAGATTTTAAATCACCAAATTTTGTGGTGTAATGAGGGCCTTTGTTTGGCCTGTCAAAAACATCTTTAGCTACTTTTTTATTGATAGGATCTTTCAAAGCTGCATCAGAAAGGTAAATTTCAGCATCTTTATTATTAAAAATAATGACATTTTTAATTTGCCCTTTGTTTAGCATATTATCGATGTCAGAAGACCTCAATTGACCTGGCTCGTTTAAACTAGAACCGCCAGTTACAAAAGTAATCGATAAGAAAATTAATAGTATTGCAGTGTAAATTAACCAGGGGCTTATTTTAAACTTATTCGAATTTGGATTATTATCTTTAGCCATTACTAGGAGTTATATTTCTTTAGTATTTATTTTCTATGGTAGTTATTTTAGCATCGCCCCATAAGCTTTCGATGTTGTAATATTCGCGGATGTGTTTTTGAAATACATGAACAACGATATTCACATAATCCATCAGCACCCATTCGGCATTATCAGTCCCCTCAACATGCCATGGCTTGTCTTTTAATTCTTTAGAAACTGTTTTTTGAATGGAGTTTACGATTGCGTTAACTTGTGTGTTTGAATTACCATTACAGATGATGAAATAATCGCAAACTGCAGTATCTATCTCTCTTAAATCAAGAATATCAATGTCATTCCCTTTAACCTCTTCTATCCCCTTAATGATGTTCGCCAACAGAATGTCATTATTTATAGTCTTTTTCGTCATGAATTATTTTTATTTATAAGTCTGTAAAGTTATCATTTTTTGTGATTATTTTTGAACCTTAACACAATATTAAATTCTGTTTCACAAAAAACTGTATATGAAACTAATCAAACTCGGTGCCATAGATTCTACAAACGAATTCTTAAAAGGATTGTCTAACAAACAGCAGTTGGAAAACTTTACTGTCGTTACTGCTGATTCTCAAACAAAAGGCAAAGGACAAATGGGCGCTGTATGGTCCTCTGAGGCAAGTAAAAACTTAATAATGAGTCTTTTGGTCAAAGATTTTTTAAAAGATATTTATGATATTTTTAATCTTAATAGTATAGTTTCTCTCGCTGTGATTGAAGCATTGGAATTGTACAATATTCCTAATCTTAGTATAAAATGGCCAAACGACATAATGTCATACAATAAAAAAATAGGTGGCATTTTAATTGAAAATATTATAAAAAGCGACGGGACAATCCATTCTATAGTTGGTTTAGGACTCAATGTGAATCAAACTAATTTTGAAATTTTACCTAAAGCTTCTTCGCTAGCTGTTATTTGCGATATAGTATTTGATGTAGAAGAAATACTTTATTCTATATGTACTGCCATCAAAAAAAAAGTAATAGAATCCAAACTAGATACCTCAACATTGTGGGAAGAATATAGTTTCAAATTGTATAAAAAAGGTTTGCCCATGCCTTTTTCAAATCAAAACAAACAAAATTTTATGGGAATTATTCAGGGAGTTTCATCGGAGGGTAAGCTGCAAGTACTCCTGGAAGATGATAGTATTGGTGAATTTGATATCAAAGAAATCCAAATGTTGTATTAATTCATAAACAAAAGAAACAGTAGTGGTTTATAAAATTTTAAATGTAAAAAGCGAAAAGAATTATTCAAATGTAAAATTCTTTTCGTTTTTTATGTTGTTTTGTAGTAATTTATAAGTTCACCATATTAGCAGCTAGTGTCTCAATAAATTTACCAATAGGGCCTTTAATCATCATCGCCATCATTGGATTAAAATCTCCCTCAAAATCTAGTTTTACCTCGCTAGAGCTATCGGAAACGAAATCTATGTTTGCAATCAAAGTAAATGGAAGTTTGTCGCTAGCTGCACCCAAAATAATTTTGTTTGGAGCCACTTTTTCTTTCATTTTCAATTTTATTTCTGGCATCCCTTTCAATCCAAAAATAAAAGCATCTTCCCCGATAACTTCAAATTTAGCAATGTTTTCTGGCATTAATTTTTCAAAATTTTTTACATCACTCAATAAGTCAAACAATTGTTGAGCTGATTTTTGCACGGTAACTTTAGGACTTTCTAAGTTCATTTTTATATCGTATTAATTTGATTGTTTAAACTTCAATGGTCCAAGTAGATGGGTTTTCATTCCATTCTCTTAAAGTTTCCTCTTCCTCCTCACTGATATACCGTTTGGCAACAGCTAAATTTAATAAATTTTGGTAGTTACTCAAGCAAAAGAAATCAATATTAGCATTTTTGAAATTCTCTTCCGAAACAGCAAATCCATATGTAAAGATAGCAGCCATTCCTTTTACATTAGCACCAGCTTCGCGTAACGCTTCCACAGCTAGCAAACTGCTGTTTCCTGTGCTGATTAAATCTTCTACAACAACTACATTTTGTCCTTTCTGTAAAAAACCTTCTACCTGGTTTTGTCTCCCGTGTTTCTTTGGTTCCGGGCGAACATAAACAAATGGCAATCCCATACTTTCCGCAACCAGCATACCAATTCCTATTGCTCCAGTGGCTACACCGGCTATAACATCTGGTTTACCAAATTGCTTCTCAATATTCTTGGAAAATTCGTCTCGAACATAATTCCGTACCGCTGGAAATGAGAGGATTAATCGGTTGTCACAATAAATAGGCGATTTCCACCCAGAAGCCCATGTAAAAGGATTTCTTGGATTCAATTTAATTGCATTTATTTGCAAAAGAAATTCGGCTGTTTTTTCGGCTGTATCTTTATTAAAAATCATATTACAAATGTATAAAGTTTTTGTTAACGACAAACCACTTTTTTTGACAAATCACATCTCCAAGGAGACAGATTTTCAATTATTTCTATTAGAAAGCATTGACATAGAGCAACTTATAGTTAAAATCTTTCAAAATAAAATTAATAAAGCCTATCTGTATCATCCTGACGAAAGCTTGATTATGAAGACTTTAAAAGCTAAAATTCCGGTTTGTAAAGCGGGAGGCGGTTTGGTTTATAATAAAAAAGGGGAAGTTTTATTCATTTTTAGAAACGGAAAATGGGATTTACCCAAAGGCGGAATCGAAAAAGGAGAGGAAATCGCAGATACTGCCATGCGTGAAGTAGAGGAGGAGACGGGCGTTAATGGCTTATCAATATCTCACAAACTTCAAAAAACGTATCATGTTTTTAGACGGAATGGTAAGTACAAACTAAAAATCACGCATTGGTTCGAAATGCAGTCTGATTTTGAAGGAACGCCTCAAGGACAATTAGATGAAGGAATTGATAAAGTAGCTTGGATGAATCCAGAACAAATTAAAGAAGCGCTAAAAAACTCCTATGAAAACATAAAATTATTGTTCGAAGAAGAGAAGTTGCTGAAATAGCACTTCACTTTGTAAACAGAAAAGTTGATCAAACAGTTTAACACTGTTTTATAAGTTGATATAATAAAGTTTAACATGAATTTCACGAATTTCCACTAATTATTTGGTGGAAATTCGTGCTTTATTAACATTTTAATTGGAGCTTTTTTTTATTTTAAAATGCGATACACCGGATATTGTAAATGTGCCTTTTCATAATAAACAGAATGTTTGTAAATCCACTCCAGTTGTGCTTCCGGATTATTAATAAAGGTAACGTCACTTTTTTTTTTCAAATCAAATTCGGCTTTTAATTTTGGATTTTCTTTCAAAATCTGCGTCGCTGAATCTTCAAAAACATAATCAGAATACCCTTCTTTTTGTTGTAGCATCGTATCGAAAAAATTCCAGTTGAAAAAAGAATCTATTGCTTCCGGTTCCAAAGTTTCCAGTAGGTATTTAATTCCCTTTTGTTGTGTAGGAATAACGTAATCCCCTTTGGCGAAAGCCACTTTCTCCATTTTAGCGCTTACCGAAGTGTTTCGGTGTAAATAATGGCCCTCATATGCTGAATTTGTTGTTTTAAAGTCGGCAATTCTATAACTTTCAACTTCAATGATGGTATCTTTTTTTAGTAAACGATAGGAGATCGTATTACTTTTTAATAATTCGATAACAGGCCAAAATCCTCTCGGAATTATATACGCTTCTGGTATTATTATCTCTTTTGCCGATTTAAATTCCTTATTGTACGGAATATCTTTCTTGAATGGTTTTGTTTTATCATAAAACAGGCGGTTTCCGGATGTTACGTCGCTTTTTTTGTAACTGGCTTCATAGCCTAAAAACGAAAAAGGAATTGTTTTTGTACTGTCAATTTCCCATTTTATCGTGTACGATTGCTGTGGTCTATATTGCTCTTCATTTTTCAATCGCAGGTGTTTGATTTTTTTGTAATTAGCATCTGTAAAATCAATTGCGGAACGCATGTATTCATACGTCACTTTCACCCGATCGGCATATTTTTTAAGCATGTGTGTTTCCACCACAAAACCAATGGTATTAAACAATGAAGTGTAACCGGTTGCGAATCTTGGACTTTCAAAAAATTGACCAAAACCTTTGTCTGGCGTGTCCTGAAAAGCATTGACATAAGGCGTAGTTTCGATATTCTTTTTTTGTAAATCTTTCACCAAAGCAGGCATCATTTCAGTATTTAAAAAATCACCTAAAACAGTTCCTAATTTATTATGTTGGGTCATAATATAAGTCAGTTTGTATTGGTAATCTGCGCCATTGCTAACATGATTGTCAATAAAAACATCTGCATTTATTTTATGAAATATTTCCACAAAACTTTTTGTGTTTCGGGTGTCTGATTTGATAAAATCCCGATTCAAATCGTAGTTTCTGGCATTACCACGAAAACCATAGATTTCTGGACCATCCTGATTGGCTCTTGAAGTGGAGTTTCTGTTTAAAGCGCCTCCAATATTATACACCGGAATACAAACGATAACCGTGTTTTTTGGCGCTTTTATTTTGCCCAAAGCTAAATCTCTAAACAACTGCATACTAGCATCAATCCCGTCTGGTTCCCCTGCGTGAATTCCATTATTTAGCAAAATTACCGCTTTGTTTTTCTGGATGACTCCAAAGTCAAATTGCTTTTCAGAATTAAAAACTATCATGTGCAAAGGCTCGCCACTATCCGTTAAAGCCATTTTTTGCATTTCGATAGTAGGAAAATCATCCGCCAGAAGTTTGTAGTACGCAATTGTTTCGTGGTAAGAGGCAGATTGATTGCCATTACCTTTTTCGAAAAAAGTATCGTATTTATTGTTTTTTTGTGCAAATGAACCGATCGCGAATAATAAAAAAAAGAATGTGAAAAATTTCATATTTCGGTTTTTAGATTGAATTTCAAATGTAGCTTTTTTTTGATAGGTATAGAAATGATACGATTAAAATGAAGCTCTTGATTTAAAAAATGAAAATTTATAATTCAAAATTAATAACTCAGAATTAAAAATTACCTTTGCCGAAATAGAAAAAATGAATAAGAAATACCATTCCAACAATATACTTTTGAATTTAGGCATCGAAAGCCTGAACGAAATGCAGGAAGTAGCACAAGATACCATCCTGAATGACAATAATGTTTTATTGCTTTCGCCAACAGGTTCCGGAAAAACTTTGGCTTTTTTATTACCTATTTTAGAAATGTTACAACCCGAAATTCAATCGGTTCAATGTTTAATTTTGGTTCCATCACGTGAATTGGGATTGCAGATTGAGCAGGTTTGGAAAAAAATGGGAACCGATTATAAAGTAAATGTGTGCTACGGCGGACATTCCATTGATACTGAAATCAAGAATTTAAGCAATCCTCCAGCAGTTTTAATAGGAACTCCGGGAAGAATCGCCGATCATATCGACAGAGGAACTTTTCGTGTGGATAAAATTCAAACGTTGATTCTGGATGAGTTTGATAAATCGTTGCAATTGGGTTTCCATGAACAAATGTCATTTATCATTGGGAAATTAACGAAACTGAACAAACGCATTTTGGTTTCGGCCACTTCCGATATTGAAATTCCAAAATATACAAGAGTCGTAAACCCAACTATTTTGGATTTTATTCCAGAAAACGTAGCAGAAACGAATCTTTCCATGAAAATGGTTGTTTCGAAAGAAAAAGACAAAATTGGAAGTTTGTTCAACTTGATTTGTTCATTGAAATCACAATCGGCAATTGTTTTTTGTAATCATCGTGATGCTGCAGAACGCATTAGCGATACGTTGAACGAAAAAGGAATTTATGCCACGTATTATCATGGCGGAATGGATCAGGACGAAAGAGAACGCGCGCTAATCCAGTTCAGAAACGGAAGTGTGAGTTATCTGATCACAACTGATTTGGCAGCCCGTGGACTCGATATTCCCGAAATGAATCATGTAATTCATTATCATTTACCATCCAAAGAAGACGAATTTACGCATAGAAACGGACGTACGGCGCGTATGCTTGCTTCTGGAACTGCTTATATTATTGCTCATGAAAGTGAGAAAAAAATGGATTACATCGATTATGGAATGGAAGCTTTGAAAGTTGAAAATTCCACTTCATTACCAAAACCACCGGAATTTCAAACCATTTATATCAGTGGCGGGAAGAAAAATAAACTGAATAAAATTGATATCGTAGGTTTCTTTTCCCAAAAAGGGAAATTAGAAAAAGGCGATTTAGGATTAATCGAAGTGAAAGATTTTATCTCATTTGCAGCGGTGAAATTCAATAAGGTAAAAGATTTATTGCACGCCATTAAAGACGAAAAAATGAAAGGCAAGAAATTTAAAATAGAAGTCGCTCGAAAAGTGATTAAGAAAGAGGAAGAGTAGTGAGAAGTGAGAAGTGAGAAGTGAGAAGTGAGAAGTGAATAGTGGAAAAAATACTGATTCCTTTTCTAGTGTTTGTAAAAAAATCGTTGGTGGTAAAATTTACCACTAACGATTTTTTATATTAAAAAATGATTCTTTTGGAGGTAATTGTAAATCTGAACCAGTCACCATTCACTTCTCACCACTCACTTTTCACTAAAAAAGAATTATATTTTCTTAACGTATTGTGTAATAATTACAATAGTCTGACCATCTACTTTTCCTTCTATATATTCAGCGTTTTCGTGATCTAATCGAATGTTGCGAACTGCAGTTCCTTGTTTGGCTACCATGCTGGAACCTTTTACTTTCAAATCTTTGATTAAAACTACTGAATCTCCAATTTCAAGAATCACGCCGTTGCTGTCACGGTGAATTATTTTGGTTTCGTCTTCTTCTCCTTCGCCTTCACCTGTTGCTTGTGCCCAAGCTAAAGTATCTTCATCTAAATACATTTGGTCCAGTAATTCCTGAGGCCAACCTGAACCACGCAAACGACTTAACATTCTCCACGCGACAACCTGCACGGCAATATGTTCGCTCCACATGCTGTCATTCAAACATCTCCAATGATTTAAGTCTACGTTATCCGGATTTTCGATTTGGTCGATGCACGTACTGCACGCCATGATACTTTCATCAGTCCCACCTTTTTTGATTGGTAATACTTGATATACTTTTAGATTTTCGGTTGCACCACAAAGTTCACATTTCGATCCGCTACGTTTGCTTAATTCTCTTTCTATACTCATTGTTTGATGGCTTTATTTTTAGGCGAATTTACGGTTTATTGCCTCGTTTCACAAGTTTTGTATTGTAGTTTCAATGTTGAGTTAACCCGGAAGTGGTGACTGATCACTGAATACTGATCACTATTTCACTCGAACTGCATCGGGAACAAGCATTTCATATTGTCCTCCATTGCGAATTACATCTCTCACAATACTGGAACTGATATAGGAAGTTTTTGCGGCGGTCAATAAAAATACGGTTTCTATTTTTGATAAGCGACGATTGGTATGGGCAATTGCTTTTTCAAATTCGAAATCGGCTGGATTGCGCAAACCACGAAGTATAAAATCTGCGTTTATTTTATGGCACAAATCGATTGTCAAACCTTCATAGGTTATTACTGAAACTTTAGGTTCGTTTTTGAATGTTTCTTCAATAAAACGCTTTCTGTCTTCCAATGAAAACATGTATTTTTTTTCGGCATTGATTCCAATGGCAATTACAATTTCATCAAATAAAGAAATACTTCTCTTGATGATGTCTTCATGTCCTAGAGTGATTGGGTCAAATGATCCCGGAAATATGGCTTTTCGCATTATACAAGATATATTTAAATCGAATGGATTTTCTTTGGGGTGAATTAAGTTTTTCTAAGTGTTTGTATTGCTTCAACCCATTCGGATTTTTCGCAAACCCTGCACTCCGCATTTCCTGGTTTATGGCTTTCAGTATTTCCGCAAAAGGTGCAGGAATAAACACCTTCTGTTGGAATCGTTTTACTTTTGAGTTTAAATAAAAAAGGCAGAATTGGCAAGCCTGGTTCAACTTCATGGTCTTCATAATAAAAAACACTGATTTCGCCACTGGTTTCCATAAAGGCATTTTTTACCTGTCCTAAATGCTCTACGGATTTTAATCGGAGTTCCGAAAAAAATTCATCTTGTGCCAGACTTTCTTTTTTGAAAGTAGCAATTGAAAATTTGCCTTCGCTGATAATACATTCAGTTTTGCCTTCTATAAACTCTTCAAATCGTTTACTTTTTCCGGTTAGCCACGTTACTAATCGGTATAAAAGGATAATGACTAGTAATACGGTTATGGGTGGGATTATTCCAACTTCTTCATAAAACATGGGATCTCCTGCTGCTGATCCTAAAGCAATAATAATGACTGTTTCAAAAACAGATAATTGCTTTACGCCACGTTTTCCAGCTACTTTTAATGTCAATAATAAAACGGTGAACATTACAGTGGAACGGAAAATGACTTCTAAAAGAAAGGATTCAGGTAAATCATTGTACAATAATCGGTTCCATTCAAAGATTTCTTTCATAATAAAGAGTTAGTTGTTTAAAGCCAATTCTATCGCATTAGTAAACAAGTCCTCCAGTGAAATTCCGGCGGCTTTGGCTTGTTGCGGAATCAAACTTTCTGTTGTTAATCCTGGAATAGTATTCATTTCCAGCATGTGTGGTTCTCCGTTTACCAATATAAATTCACTTCGGGAAAAACCTTTCATTTTTAGGACTTCGTACGCGCGTTTAGCAATTTCGCTCACTTTTTGCGTCATTTCATCCGAAATTCTGGCAGGAGTAATTTCTTGTGATTTACCCAGATATTTGGCCTCATAATCGAAAAAATCATTGTCCGAAACAATTTCGGTGATGGGTAAAACAGTTACTTTTCCTTTGTAGTTGATTACTCCTACCGAAACTTCGGTGCCGTCAAGGAAACTTTCTATGATGATTTCGTTGTCTTCCTTATATGCCACTTCGATTGCGATAGGTAATTCGGCAGCCGTTTTAACTTTTGAAATTCCAAAACTAGAACCTGCTTTATTGGGTTTTACAAAACATGGCAAACCAACTTTAGCAACAATTTCGTCAGTATTGATAACATCGCCTTTGTTTAAGTAATAGGAAGTGGCTGTTTTTATGCCGTATGGTTTTAAAACTGATAATAAATCGCGTTTGTTGAACGTTAATGCGGCTTGGTAATAATCGCAGGAAGTTTGCGGAATATGCAATAATTCAAAATACGCCTGCATCAATCCGTCTTCTCCAGGCGTTCCGTGAATGGCATTAAAAACACAGTCGAAAGTGATTTTATTACCATTAACAGTTACAGAAAAATCATTTTTATCGATTGGGAATTCAGCGTCAGTCGCATCAACATAAACCCATTTTTCTTTAAAAATATGGATTCTGAATCCAATGTATTTCGTTTTGTCTAGAAATTGATAGACGACGTTACCGCTGATTAGAGAGATTTTATATTCGCTGGAATATCCGCCCATGATGATGGCAATGTTTTTCATTTTTATAGGATAAGTGTTGTGAAAACGATTTGTTTTTAGCCCCGATAGCAGCGATATCCTTTGTTTTTTTCTTTAAAAAAGCAAAGATATAAGCGAATAGCGGGAAATAGCTCCTGAAATTCATCAGGATTATTCCTAAAAACGATTAAACAAAATTATCATTTTTTTTGGAACGAAATAGCTTTATCTTTGCCACATATAAAAATAAATTTATGAGTTTACGTAAGTATCTTACCAGTCGTGTCTTTTTAGTGCAAGTATTAATTGCGATTGCCATTATTGCCGCTGTGGGTTATTTGTTTATGCATTGGTTGACTTTTACAACAGATCATGGTCATGAAATTGCTGTTCCAAATTTGAGTAAATTAACAGAAGAGCAAGTGGAAGAAAAGCTGGATGAGTTGGATTTAGATTACGTTCTTTTGGATAGTGTGGATTACAGAAGTGATTTTCCGCAATTCAGTGTGGTGGAGCAAGATCCTACCCCAGGTACTAAGGTAAAAGTGGGGAGAAAAATATATATAAAAATAAATACTTCGGGATTTTCATCCGTGCGAATTCCTGATTTAGTGAATAAAACGTATCGTGAAGCGGTACCTACATTAAAAGCATTAGGGCTTGAGGAAGGAACTGTTACTTATGTTCCAAATCTTGGAAAAGACATGGTACTGGAAATGCGTTACAAAGGCAGAAACCTGAAAGTAGGCGACAGAGTCTTGAAATCATCTAAAATTGATTTGGTTTTAGGAGATGGTAAAATGAGTTATGAGGAGGAAGAAAGTGCTGCGGATACTCTGGTTGCACCAATAGAAGAAACACCAGTTGATGAACAATAATATAGATACAACAGATTTAGAAGACGAGTTATTTGAACATTTTAGATTCGAGGTTCCCAAAGGGCAAGCGTCCTTACGCATTGATAAATACCTGATGGGTTTGATTCAAAATGCGACTCGCAATAAAATACAAACCGCTGCAACCGAAGGTAATATTTTTGTAAATGATGCTACGGTAAGATCAAACTATAAGGTGAAAGCAAATGACATAGTGCGCGTCATGCTTACCCATCCTCCATATGAAAACCATATTATACCAGAGAATATTCCGCTTAATATTGTGTATGAAGATGATACCCTGTTATTGATTAACAAATTACCGGGAATGGTGGTGCATCCTGGTCATGGAAATTACACGGGAACCCTAGTACACGCGTTGGCCTATCATTTTGATAATTTGCCAATGAACAGCAGCGAACGTCCTGGGTTAGTCCACAGAATTGATAAAGACACTTCGGGTTTATTAGTGATTGCTAAAACCGAAGCAGCTATGACACACCTTGCTAAACAATTTGAGGCCAAAACTTCTGAAAGAGAATATGTAGCTTTGGTTTGGGGAAATGTAATCGATGATAAAGGAACGATTGAAGGCAATTTAGCAAGACACTTGAAAGATCGCATGCAAATGGCGGTTTTTGCTGATCCCGAAATAGGGAAACCAGCAATAACGCATTATGAAGTTTTAGAGCGTTTTGGGTATGTAACGTTGATTTCGTGTCAACTGGAAACAGGAAGAACACACCAGATTCGTGCACACTTAAAACACATAGGACATCCTTTGTTTAATGACGAGCGTTATGGTGGTCATTTGATTTTGAAAGGAACTACGTTTACTAAATACAAGCAGTTTATCGACAATTGTTTTAAAGCGCTACCAAGACAAGCTTTACATGCTAAAACGTTAGGTTTTGTACATCCTACAACTGGTGAACTGATGCGTTTTGATACAGAACTTCCGCAGGATTTACAGGATTGTATCGAGAAATGGCGTGGCTATTCAAAATCGAATGGTACAGATGGTGATACTGAATAAAATGAAGGAAGCCCCAAATTTATGGGGCTTTTTTTATGGGCTTAATTGTGGTGTTTTACATTTTAAAACTATCATATATTTGCAAAGCATGACAAAAAAAAAGTCTCAAATTCTTTCGATTTTAAGGAAAGAATTTGAGACTTCTTAGCTTAAATGCAACTCTATTAAAAGTTAGGAAATGCCTCTCTATGTATTATTTTTTATCAACGACAGGTCTGTTTTCTCGATTGGCCAGTTCCCAAGCAGTTACAAATGCAAATTGCGCTCTTTTGGCTAAAGCATCATACTCTATTTTGTCTGCACTGTCCGTAGGTTTATGGTAATCAGCATGTACCCCATTAAAAAGAAAAACAGATGGTATTCCTAATTTAGCAAAGTTATAATGATCTGAACGCTCATAAAAATGGTTGGGATCTTTAGGATCATTGAACCTGTAATCTAAATCTAGTTTAGTGTAGGTGGCGTTTGCAGTGGTGCAAATAGCATCTAAATCGGTTGATAAACGGTCTGCGCCAATTACATAAACGTAGTTGTTGCTGCCAGCATGCGCTTCATCACGGCGACCGATCATATCGATATTAATATCAGTGATGGTGTTTGCGATGGGAAACAATGGATTTTCAGAATAATAACGAGAACCATGTAAGCCGTGTTCTTCACCAGTAACATGAAGAAAAAGGATAGATCTTTTAGGGCCGTGACCTGCTTTTTTTGCCATTTGGAATGCTTGTGCAATTTCTAACAATGCCACTGTTCCTGAGCCATCATCATCTGCACCATTATAAATTTCTCCATTACGTGCACCCACATGATCATAATGAGCAGAAATTACCAAAACTTCATTAGGTTTTTCGGAACCTTCGATAAAGGCCCAGATATTTTCAGAATCGGGCAGATTTTCATTGTACTTGGCATTTAGGAATGCAGCTGGGATTTTTTGATAATAATCAGTGGCAAGAGTAGGATAGGGGATTCCGTTTTTCTTGTATTGATCAATTAGGTAAACACCTGCTTTTTTTTGTCCTGCTGAACCGGTCTCGCGACCTTGCATCTCGTCTGAAGCTACAACATACAAGTGAGTTTTTAGTTCCTCTGCGGTAATGGTATTCATGTATTTTGTAGGTTCAGTAACTGCGGTACTGATTTTTTGTGAGGTACAGCTACTCGTTAAAACGATAAGTATACCTAGTAAAGAAATTTTTTTCATGATTTTTTAATGTAAATTGATAAATGTATAAAGAGCAAAAAGTGATAATATAATAGAGACTAGTATAAAATTGATAAAAAATAGCAGGCTGCATTTTATAAAGGAGATAAAGCGAGTTTCCCCATAAAAACGACGGTGTGCCGGATAGAAATAATAAAACATCCATCCAATACCAATAAAATTAATTAGTATCTGTAGGAAAGAAACAAAACTCGATTCTGAAAATGGAGTAAATGCTTTGTTAATCAGGAACAGCAACAAAAAGAGTAATAACAAAAAGGAAAAGTAATGTAAGGTGAAAATACCGTGATCAAAATAATACCAGCGTTTCTTATTGTGGAATAGCCAGAGGGAAAAAGCAAAAATAGGCATGAATACAAAAAGGACTTTTGAGAAATTATGGACGAATGATTCTGTGAATTTTTTAAATAGGTCTCCTTTTGGGTTGTTGTCTATTACAATTTGGACTTTCCTGTTGGCCCAATAACTAAAATCGGATAATTTTTCTGACTCAGGTGCGTGTTTTTGTATCGAATCTAATTCTCGAACTGATTTATAGCTAAAATATTCCTCGTCAACAACCGCAATATTATTTTTAATGGAATCTTTTTCTTCTTTTGAATCAGTTTGGTTCTTTTTAACCGAATCATTTTTGGTTATGGTAGTCTGAAACGATTTGTTTTTGGTGGAAATGGTGGATTTCTTTTCGATAGTTTTTTCTGAAGAATTGATTTCACTAGGGAAAATGGCAATCAATAGAAAAGTGATAAAACTAATAAAAATATAAAGCCGAACCGGAGCTAAATAAGACAATCTTTTTCCGGAGAGGTATTCTTTGGTTAAAGCAGCTGGTTTGAATAATAAATTTTTTATGGTTCTCCAAAAAGCATTTTCGTAATGAGTAAGATCTTCAAAAAAATGAATAAAAAGGTGATGAAACGTTTTTCGGGTATCAGTATTTTCTTGTCCACAATTAGGACAGAATCTATTTTCGACCACATACCTGCAATTGAGACATGTTTTGTCCTTTCTCATTTTACTTTTAGACATAAAAAAACAGTATAAATTCTAAATTTTTGTTGAATTTTAGGATATAAAACTAACAAAAAAACGGAACTTATACTGTTTTATTAAAATATTTTTGATGTATTATTTCAACACATCTTTCATGAAAGAATTCATACGCTCCCATGAACGCTTGTCTGCTTTTGCATTATAGGCAGCTCCTTTTGAGTTGTCATTTCCAGCTTCAGGATCTGTAAAAGCGTGAACCGAATCAGCGTAATAAATCATTTCCCAATCTGCTTTAGTATCTCTCATTTCTTGCTGGAATGCTGTTACTTCAGTCGCAGGAACATATAAATCGTCTGCACCGTGAAGTACTAGAACTCTCGCTTTTATTGAATTGTTTACTCTGGTTGCATCGCGGCCTAAACCACCGTGAAACGATACTACGCCCTGAACTTGCATACCGGCTCTTGCTGCTTCCAGAACGCCCGTACCACCAAAACAGTATCCTATAACAACAATATTATCTGGATTTGCTCCTGATTTCACTAATTGGTCTAATGCCAACTGAATGCGCCTTTGGTAATCGCCAACACTATTTTTGTAATATCCAGCTTGTTTTCCTGCTTCTTGTGTATTTTTCGGATAGTTTCCTTCACCATAAATATCACCTACAAATGCATAATATCCCATTTTGGAAAGCTTTTCAGCTGATTGTTTGGCGTGTGTGTCTATTCCTTTCCAAGCTGGAAGGATTAAAATTCCTGCTTTGGTTTTACTTGCTTTTTTGGGAGCAATTGCCAATCCATTTAATTTTTGAGAGCCATCAGTGTATTGTACTGCTTTTAACTGGGCATTAGCACTAACAGAGAAGAGTGCTATTCCTAGAAATGTAAAAATTATATTTTTCATATTTGTTTATTTTAATTTTGCAAATGTCTCACTAATTATGATGTTAAGAGTAAAATATGATTTTTTTCGTTTATGACAGTATATTTAATTCTTATGATGGGAATTTTATATTTTATTCTCCAGGATGGTAGATTTTTTCAGCATGCTTCAGTATATCTTCTTTGTAAAATAAAACGTCTTTGAATTGACCTTGTCGGTACATTTCGGCTTGATCATAAAAATGTTTCGATTGTTTATTGCCACTATTTCCGCCTGCTAGTAGTGATTTGGCTTTTACTTTTGGCCCAAATTCAACCGCACATACAAAGCTATTACCATTGCTACCATAGCGTTTTTTACTTCCGTTTTGATAGTTGCTTTTATAAGCTGGTAAACTCCCCCATAGCGCTGGTCCAAATGCAATAGCTAAACTTTCTGCAGCATCATTATATTGTAGGTTGATTTCTCCGTTCGGTCTTTGAAAACGATTTATTGTTCCCCATTCAATTTCCCAGGTACCAAATTTAAGTCTCAATTCAGAAATTACGCGTCGCAACTGAGGAATTAATTGATCTGATGTTGCAGTTTTAGCAAATTGTATCGTGTTTTCTACCTGATCCTGTTCGCCTTGGTTCGTGTACACTTTCTGAATAATGGGATCCAGTTGATATGCCCATTCTATAGCGATTGTTGTTGCAATCGAATTTTCTCGGGCATAATAATCCCAATTTTTCAAAATGGTTATTGGTCCTATCAATTCAGCAGATAATGAATGATCAGTTTTGATATTTTTTTCGAAATTGGTAATTAAAGCTGGAATTAAATATTCGAAAGCGGTTAATTTGGTATCATAACCATCAGCTATTAATTTGTCGAGTGTGTAGCTATTGCCCTTACTCAATAAGCGTACAGCATTGAGTCCTCTAAAACTTTCGCCATCGGGTGCCATATATGGCGGGTAGTTTTCTTCTTTTGGACTATTGACACCAGCTACAGAATATGGCGTCGAGTTGCAATTTTGTAACCAGCCGTTTTCAGGGTTATAAGAATGAACCGTTTCTAAAACGTCGTGTAATCCCATCCACTGTGTGGTGGCGGTTGTGCCGTCCATTACTTTAGACCAATTCAATTTTTTATCTCTTATTGGAATAAAATTTCCGTGCCAGTATGCAATATTTCCTGCTTTATCCGCGTAAACAGTATTATTTGAGGTGTTGGCCTTTAGATCCATTGCCTTTTTATAATCATCAAAACTTTTCGATTTGGTACGTGTCCAACTTTGTTCTAAGCTTTTCATAGAGCGATTGTTGGATTTTAAAGCGATCCATTTCCCGTCTCTTTTAGCCATTATAGGACCATGATTAGTGTAATAAGTGGTAAAGGTTTTGGGTATCAGTTTGCCGTTTTCGAGATAATTAATGGTTATTTTCTTCTCAATAACTGGAAGCAGGTTCTTTTCGTATTCATAAAATAATTTGTTGTTTTTAGTTACAATTTTCTCTGCATACATATCGGCGACATCAACATTAGAGGACGTGTGCATCCAGCCACAATTTTCATTAAAACCTTGGTATATAAAAAATTGCCCCCAAGTTACGGCTCCGTATGCATTCAAACCTTCGTTACTACTTATTTGAATTTCAGGTCTAAAATAAAAAGTGGTATGCGGATTAATGTATAACATGGCATTGCCCGAAGCTGTTTTTGATGGAGCAATGGCAAATCCGTTAGAGCCAGTTTGTACGTCTTTCTCCCGTTCTATGTAGGCTACTTTATCAGTATTTCCAGAGTAAAAAGCTTTGAGTTCACCAGTAGAAAGATCAGCAGTGCTAATAGCTCCAATACTTCCGTCTGTCCAAAGCAAGGGAAACCAAGGCTCAAAATGAGTTAATAATGCGGGCTTAACTTCGGGATGTTTGTACAAGTAATAATTGATGCCATCTGCGTAACTATTTAACAATTTTTTCAACCACGGCGCTGCTTTTTTATAATCGGCTTTGGCGTCTTTGGTGTCAATCAAGAGTTTAATTTCTAGATCATTGTACAAAACGGATTGCCCTTTTATTTCAGCCAGTCTTCCTAATTTTTCGATATAATTGAGTTCTACTCGTTTAAAATCATCTTCACATTGCGCATACAACATCCCAAAAACTGCATCCGCATCCGTTTTGCCATAAACATGTGCAATTCCCCAATTGTCTCTCGTTATTGTTACTTGTTGGGCTAGTTTTTGTACCCTTGCTATTTCAGCAGGAGTAATTTTTTGAGCAAATAGTGAAATGCTAGAACAAACAAAAAAGATAGCAGCAATAAGTGGTATTTTGATAATTTTCATATTATTGGATTTTAAATTTTTGGCCTTCAGTAAATACACCCATTTCTATACTTCGAATACTAACTGTATTGCTTTTTTTGGATTTGATAATTCCTTTTGGTTTTTTGACAACGATCACTTCACTTGTGCCAGCAATTTCTATTTCTTTGTTACGCACAATTACGGCCGTACTTTCATCAATTCCAATACCTGTGTACGATGGAAATTCGACTAGCGCTGATAGCAATCGATTGTAACGACTTCGTTTTAAAAAATGCTGATCAATAATTACGTTTTTTATTAGACCTAAACCAGTGGCAGTTTCTAAATTATCAAACCGAATATTATCGAAAGTTTCTGTGTATTTTGATTCTAATTTTTGATTTCCTGTAATCATATGCTCACACATTACAGCTGCTCCAGCACTAGTTCCAGCAATGGTACCTCCACTTTTGTACGCATCATGAATTGCTGTGTATATAGGAGTTTTTTGAACTATATTCATAAAACGTGATTGATCACCACCGCTAACATAAATTAATTTGGCTTTGGACAATGAATCGGTTAAGACTTTATTGTAAGCTGTATTTTTATTAAAATTGAGCATAACAATAGGATGCGGCGTCAATTTGCCAACCTGTTTTTTAAAATAAATATAAGCACTATCAGGCTCCTCGCTAGACATAGGCAGTACCACAATATAATCTGTCTTTTGCAATGCTGCTACATCAATAAGTTGCATCATAAAAACATCTGATCTTTGTCCGCCCCCAATTATAAATAATTTTCCATTGGTTTTTTGTGCATGTATTAAATTGCAACATAATAAAAACAATAAAATAAAACTTCGTTTTAAATAGGGAAGGGTGTTCAATATTTTTTTCATTCGATGGTTTTTAATTTTTTTTATAATTGTAGTTTTATAAATGCTTAAGTAATGAGTAAAATTTAATGTCGTATTTTAATACAGCACAAAATTTCTTTGCCACAGATTTCACAGATTAGCGCAGATTAATTCGTTATGTAATTTTAAAAATCTTTTTAATCCTTGCAATCTGTGGCAAAAACTCTTTTTATTATTGCGACAATATATCTTTCTTAATACTTACAATGAAACGTTTCTTTTAAAAGCACACCCCAATTCAATGATCGAATCAGTTTTGGCAATGCCAGGAATAGTATCAATTTTTTCATAAAGCACTTTTCGCATGTGTTCGTGATCTTTAGCAATGATTTTTACATAAAGTGTAAAAGATCCGGTGATGTAGTAGCATTCTGTTATTTCAGGAATTTTTTTGAGTTCATCAATAATGCGATCCGAGTCTTGGTCTTTATTCAAGGTAATTCCTGTAAAAGATCCCCAATCATAACCAACTTTTTTTTCATTAATAATAGGTTTTATTCCGGTAAGAATTCCTTGTTCAATTAGTCTGTTGATGCGTTGATGCACCATGGTGTTCGAAATTTTAAGGTTGGTTGCTATGGCAGAATACGCCATTCTTCCATCTTTTTCTAGTTCTTTAATAATATTGATATCAAATTCGTCTACTATGTTCATTTGGGTTTAATTATAAATGATATTTGTGTTTTTTTAAAGTGTAATTCTCTTGTTTTTGAACGAATTTCAATTAGACTTTAAAATTTAAAATGACTTAATTTTAGTCTAAATTAATTAAATATTTTTAATTAAGCCTATTTATAAAGTCAAAAAATTTATTTTTATTGTAAAATTAAAAAAAAAATCTAATTTTGTATTCTAAAGTTTTTAAATATAAATATCCATGACACATACAGAACAAAACCTTTCATTAAAATCAGAAGCGCTGATCGCTAATGAGAATCAATATGGAGCACACAATTATCATCCTTTACCTGTCGTTTTAGAAAGAGGCGAAGGTGTTCATGTTTGGGATGTAGACGGGAAAAAATATTATGATTTTCTTTCTGCTTATTCTGCTGTCAATCAAGGTCATTGTCACCCGAAGATTGTAAGTGCCATGATCAAGCAAGCACAAACACTTACCTTGACTTCACGTGCTTTTTACAACGATCAGTTAGGGCCGTTTGAAGCATATGTAACAAAGTATTTTGGGTTTGATAAAGTTTTACCAATGAATACTGGTGCAGAAGCAGTAGAAACTGCTTTGAAATTATGTAGAAAATGGGCGTATGAAGTTAAAGGAATTCCGGAGAATCAAGCCCAAATAATTGTTTGTGAAAACAATTTCCACGGAAGAACTACTACAATTGTCTCGTTCTCAAATGATGAAAATGCACGAAAAAGCTTTGGGCCATTTACAGCTGGTTTTATAAAAATTCCTTATGATGATACGGACGCACTAGAAAAAGCATTAAAATCAACAACGAATATTGCTGGATTTTTAGTTGAACCTATTCAAGGAGAAGCTGGTGTTTATGTTCCAAGTGAAGGTTATTTGGCCAAAGCCAAAGCACTTTGCGAGGCGCACAATGTACTTTTTATTGCAGATGAGGTACAAACAGGAATTGCACGTACCGGACGATTGTTAGCTACTTGTGGCAACTGTAATTGTAAAAAGGGATGCGAAAATACGCCAGAAGTGAAACCAGATATTTTGATTTTAGGGAAAGCAATTTCTGGTGGAGTTTATCCTGTATCAGCAGTTTTAGCAAATAATCACATCATGAACGTGATTCAACCTGGACAGCACGGTTCTACTTTTGGAGGAAATCCAATTGCAGCAGCTGTTGCTATTGCTGCACTAGAGGTAGTGAAAGAGGAAAATTTAGCACAAAATGCCGCACATTTAGGAGAAATTTTACGAACGGGATTGAACGAAATAGCTGCTAGAAATCCAATAATTACTTTGGTCAGAGGGAAAGGACTTTTGAATGCAATCGTAGTGAATTGCGATGAAGAGTCTGATTTGGCTTGGAATATTTGTATGAAATTTAGAGATTATGGGTTATTGGCAAAGCCTACGCATGGTAACAAAATTCGATTTGCACCTCCATTGGTCATCACCGAATCACAAATCCAAGAATGTTTGGCTATTATCGAAAAAGCTTTAAACGATTTTAGATAAGACGTAAAACCATGGGAAAAACGATAAAATTAATAAAGAATAGGTCGGATATTGGCGCTGGTACTCGGGGATCCGACTTAGGGGTTGATGCTATTGAAATTGCTGCAATTAATAAAAACAGTGATTTTTTCAATCAATTTGAGTTTGAAGATGTAAAAACGCATAACGAATCTATTTATGATAAAAACCGTAGTTCATCAGCAAAAAGGATTGAGCATGTTCTAGAGCAGTGCACCCGAGTGTGCTACGCAGTAAAGAAAAATCTTGAAGGGCAGTACTTTCCTATTGTATTATCTGGAGATCATTCCTCAGCATTAGGTACTTTGAGCGGTATTAAAGCGGCCTATCCAGAGCAAAACATAGGCGTTTTTTGGATCGATGCGCACGCTGATTTGCATTCGCCGTATACATCACCATCGGGAAATATTCACGGAATGCCATTATCTGCTGCTCTCGCTGATGATAACTTAAGTTGTCAAAATAATGAGGTACCAGCCGAAACGCAAGAACATTGGGAGCAAATGAAAAATATAGGCTACAATGGACCTAAAGTTTTAGCTGAAAATCTAATTTATTTTGGCGTTCGTGACACCGAAGAAGAAGAGGATAAGCAAATTAAAAAACTAAATATTAAAAACTACAAGGTTGATGAAGTGCGGTACAGAGGTTTAGAAACCTGCGTAGCTGAAGCCTTATCAAAAGTAGCGCATTGCGAAGTATTGTATATTTCTTTTGATGTTGATTCTATGGATTGTGATATGATTTCATACGGAACCGGAACGCCCGTGCCTAAAGGTTTTGATCAGTATGAAATTATAGCGATTATCAATCAGATTATTCAAACCAAAAAAGTGGTTTGTATTGAATTCGTAGAGGTAAACCCATTGTTAGATACCAAAGGCAATAAAATGGCAGAAACTGCTTTTGAAGTTTTAGATGCGGTTACAGCAACTGTTGTTTTACCCATAGAATAGTAAATATTTCAATGAAAAAACGAAAATCCCGAAATCAAAAATGTAGATTTCGGGATTTTTTATAAAATTATTTTGTTGTAAATATTTTTATAATAATTAAGCAGTGTTTATTGAAATATTTGATAAATATTTTTTTTAAACGGTCAATTAATAGGTAATTTATGCTGATCAACTAATTTTTAATATTAGGTGTTGTTTTAATATAGTATTTTTTACGCAACCAAAATGATACATTGACTAATAATATCAAAGCTGGAACTTCAACTAATGGTCCTATAACACCCGCAAATGCTTGTCCACTATTGATTCCGAAAACGCCAATGGAAACGGCAATTGCCAATTCAAAATTATTCCCTGATGCGGTGAAGGAAAGCGCAACGGCATCTCTATAATTAGCTCCGATTTTTTTGGAAACAAAAAACATTAAAAAAAACATTACGGTGAAGAAGATCACTAGCGGAATTGCAATTCGAATTACATCTAGTGGTAAATCAACAATCATTTCGCCTTTTAAGCTGAACATAATTACAATTGTAAAAAGCAGAGCAATCAAAGTTATAGGTGAAACAAAAGGAATAAATTTTTGATTGAACCATTTGTCACCAATGAATCTTTTGATGGTATAACGGCTAATTACCGCTAATGCAAATGGAATTCCTAAATAAATACCAACTGTTGTAGCGATTTGAGCAATGGTAATATTTAATGTCAGGCCTTTAATCCCAAATAACGGCAACATAATTTCCAAATAAAAATAAGCATACAAACTAAAAAAGAGTACTTGAAGCAAACTATTAATTCCGATTAAGCCCGCTGTTAATTCCCTGTTTCCCTCAGCAAGTTCATTCCATACAATAACCATTGCAATACAAGGTGCAATTCCTATTATGATTAAACCAGTCATATATTCTGGATAGTCTTTTAAAAAGATTGTTGCCAATAAAAACATTAAAAACGGACCAAATATCCAGGTAATGAAGAAAGAAGCTGTCAGTAATTTAGGCTTTTCAAACATTAAAGGAATTTTTGAAAAATCAATTTTAGTCAATGGCGGGTACATCATTAATATTAATCCTATTGCTAATGGAATGTTTGTCGTTCCGCTAGAAAAGGAGTTTATGAAACCACTGCTGGATGGAATAAAGTAACCAATTGAAACGCCAATTAGCATCGCTAGAAATATCCAAAGCGTTAAGTAACTGTCAAGAAAATTCAATCTTTTTTTAGAAGCCATTATTATGATTTTATTTGGGAAAAAACATAAAACATTTCGGTTGCAATTTGCAAACTGCGTTCTTGATATTTTTCGGCTTGTTGCGGAGTATTGTCAAAAGCTTTTGGATCTTCAAAAGTGATTGGAATGCGCTTTTCAGCGCCAGCAATAAAAGGACAACTCCCATCTGCTTGCGAACACGTCATAATCGCTGCAAATTCACTTTTTGGATTAAATCCGTCATCATATTTTTTGGAAAAGCCGATAACAGGATGTGCATTCTCTGCATATTTTATGGAGTAAATAGGATTGTTTCCTGCAGCAATGGTTGTAATTTTAAAACCATATTGTTCTAATGTTTGGGTTACCAAAGGATATAAAGCCGTTGCTTCAGTACCACCAGAATAAGTAAATACATTTTTCACGTTATAATATGCCGCTGCGGTTTGTGCCCAAACTTGAGATAAATGACTTCTTCTAGAATTATGGGTACAAATTAAGTTGAGCCTAATATCTTCTTGATTGGAAACTTTGTTTTGGATAAAATCAATCAGTGGTTGCAGAATACTTTTTCGTTCCGCTGTAATAGTTTCAAATTTTAAGGTCTGAATTACTTTTTCTATTTCAGGAAATAGAGTGCACTTAGTCTGTTTCATAATACAGTTTTAAAATTAACAACAGCCAGCACCAGGAACGCAACTATTGGTTTGGCTTGAAATCTCAGATAATTTTACTTTTTCTTTTTCTGCTGGAATGCCACATTGGTCCTCAGCTAAGCAAGCGGTTTGTTTATTTAGTAAAGTAAATGTTGTTCCGTCGACACCCAAGTCGTATTTACCAATTGTTTCGGCTTGGTATTCTACTTCAATTTCGAAATCGGCTGTTCCTAATACTTTTTCTGAAAGTGCAATGATATCCAGAAGTTTTTTTGGTTTTAGACGGTGTTCAAAATCATTGGCATTCCACAATTGAAAGTTTACCACAGTTTCATTCCTGACTTTACCACCACAATCAATAAAGTTTTTAGTAATTAACCCCACTTCCGTTACGTGAAAATGTTCTGGGACAAAACTTCCGTTTGGTAACATAAAAGTCACATTTTCTAAATTGCTCAACTGTTCTTTAATTTCTGATATTTTCATGAATTTTATGATTTTAAAATTAGCAACATTCATTTTTTTTGTTTTCTAAAAACATATCAATGTGTTTTAAAAATTTTTTTAGAGTTTCAAAGCCTTCTTCATTAGGACAATAGCAAATCGCATTGCCTTCAAAATTTCCTTTAATTAGACCTGCATTCTTTAGCTCCCTCAAATGTTGTGAAATGGTGGGTTGTGCAAGTGGTAGTTCATTTACAATATCTCCGCAGATGCAACTATTAACTTTAATAAGAAATTGAATAATAGCAATTCGTGCAGGATGTCCTAACGCTTTGGCTAAAGTTGCCAATTGGTTTTGCTCGTCTGTAAAGCATTCTGTTTTTGTAATTCCCATGTAGATATATTTATATTGCAATATTACGATATTGTATTTAAATGACCAAATGCAGAATTACTAACTCACGTTACGCAAAAAAGTTATCAAATATTCAGTTGTTAACATTTACAATGTTAACAACTTATGTAGCCTAAAAATATAGTTATGCCGCTTTTCTAGGTTTTGATAATGCTGCTAAT
>JAFCUE010000009.1:0-100938 GCA_051990185.1 Flavobacterium sp. DT2-2
AACCTAAATCTCCAATAAAAGTCTCGCTAACCCCAATTCCAGTGGAAATGTCGTTTAATGTGTAGCATTTATTTAGCTGTCCGTAAGTTAAAGCAACAAATTGATCGTAGGTCTTGTATCTACTGCATCCCTTGTCTGAATTGTGCTTTTTGCTACAAGATTCAATTATCCATCGAGGAACTAAGTCAATAATTTGTCGAATAACTGGTTTTTTAATATTTTTGTTTCGCCTGAAGAGTCCCATAAAATTATTTTATTTTTCGCAAAACAAAAATAAGGGAATCTCAGGCACTTTTTATTTTAGACTTTCGGATGGTAGTGTTATATTGTGTCTGATTAATATATCAATTATTTTCGGACAGAATGTAACAGTGTCAATTGAGAATGTAAAAGTAAATAATGTTGCAATTCCTAATGGAGGGGCGATAAATCTTAACACTAGTACATCAGCATATGCTACATTTTCTGTTACTTTAACAAAACTTCCAAGTTATACTATTGGAGATTGCAAATTATATATTCACTCTAAGTCAAGTGTTTCAGGGAATATCCATGAGTATTTTGTAGCTAATATATTTACAAGTGGTTTTACAGAATCAACTACTCTACATTATGGTTTTGATTTTTTAGCAACGGATTTTAATTTCAATGGAGGTTTTCTATATGCTGAACTTGTACAAAATAATAGCCCTGGTACAAAATGGACAAGCAACAGTATACCAGTAGTGAAATCTCCAACTTATACGATTACTCAAGATCAGACATCGAATCAATGTGGTTCAAAAACACCGGTTACTTTTACAGTATCCTCAAATGCACCAAACAATACCTATCAATGGAGTTTTGGTAGTAGTTGGTTGCTTAATAGTAGTTCGACAACAAGCAATACAATTACTTTAACACCCAATACATATCCTTTAGGATATATTAATGTGACACCAACTTATAATGGAGGTGTACAGCCGTATCAAATCGCAAGTGTTAGTTTAGCTCCTTTTACAAGCACTGCTTCAATAACAGGCAGTAATTGTTTGTGTTCTAATGCTACCTATTCAATTACAGGGCTAGAAGCGGGTCAAACAGTTGCTTGGAGTTTGTCCGATACAAATATTGCTTCGTTAAGTAGCACAACAGGTGCACAAACGACTTTGACGAGGGTATCACACAACGGACAGCTAACAATAAAGGCTATAATAACGAATCCTTGCGGTCAAACTTCTGATGTCACACCAAAAACTGTTTGGGTAGGTGCACCATCAATTCCTACAAAACTGACTGGGCCAACAACAGTTTCTACAGGAGCTCTAGTAACATACTCAGCTACTTCGCAAGGAGCTTCATCTTATGAATGGTGGTTGCCTTATCCATATGAAACCGTCGATACTTTTGATTATTTTGGACAAAATTGGCAAAAACTTACAAATGCAAGTTCCTCAAGTTCAATACGAGTGTTTACTGGTTTTGCTGGAAACTCTGGCTTAATACAAGTAATGGGAGAAAATGAATGTGGTTTTGGTGGAGCAAAATCACTTAGTGTTAGTCATGGTGCTAGTGGTGGTCCAATTCCTAGAATGGCTAATCCAACAAAAAACACTAAATATAAAATTTATCCAAATCCTTCAAATGATGTTGTAAATATAGAATTAAGTGATCAAAAAATCAAAGGTTCAACCAATTCAAAAATAATTGCAGAACTCTTTGATTTGTCAGGAAATCAAAAAAAGAAAGTAGAAATCATTAATAATATTGCTACAATAAGTGTCCAAGGATTAATAAAAGGAATTTACATTCTGAAAATAAATATTGATGGACAAATCGAAAGTCATCAAGTTTCAGTTCAGTAATTTTTTTAATACAATTATAAAAGCGGTTATAGGTCATAAACTTAAACCGCTTTTATTTTTGATTAAACGTAGTACAAACCGAACTCCAATAAAAACTAAAAAATGACAGGAAAACTTGAATTGATAGTGTTTTGGAATCTTGCAACGGGCAGTTTGGCAATATCTTGGTAAAAGCTGTCGGGATGCTAGCGGATATTAAAAATAAAAACATGAAAAATCATCTTTTGTTTATTACCCTTTTATCAGGGATAGATAGCGGAATTGCAGTCTGAGCCCACTAATAAAGTAGAAAAGCTATATGTTAGAATAGAAACAGTTTTTCACTGCACATCATATTTCATCTTTCTCAATATTCGTAAAGCTTCTTTAAAAGATAAGTATACGGGTATGAAGGCTTTTATCAGTGTTTTTGCATCTATCAGTTTTTGTTTGGCCTCTTCAAAACCGTTGAGGTAGCAAATCATAAAGGTAGAGGGTAAATTCTCTAAATCTTTTTGTTCCCGCTCCGACAATGAAAGTCCTTTTTGCAGTTTGTTCAGCAAAGCAATATTGGAATTATAAATGTGAAAAAGCATTTTTTTGTTGAATTCCGGTGGTTTAAACAAGATTTGACGTTCAATTTTATAATAACCATTATCATGAAAGTGGATGGTTTGTTTTTCTAAAGGATAATAACTTGTTTTATCATTCAAACCCAACGGAACATACTCAATTATAGTAAAGGAATCCTCGTCGAAAATAATTTCTACTACATCTTGAGCCGAGTAAAAAAGCTTAATTTGTTCATTGATGAGTTCAATATCTACTCGGGATAAATAGGTTTTGTCGCGAGATTTTTTGGCAATTCCAGCCCAGCAAATCACAAATAATTCTTTAAAAACTTTGTATTTTGGAGCCATATCTTTGTGGCGAAAATTCATAAAATCAATTACTCCATCAAGGGTGTATTCAATGCTATTTCGAGAGTTGTTTTCAATGCCAATTACAGTTTCTGTGTTTTGGTAATTTTTCTCGATTTCACCTTCCAGTGGCATTGTGTTGCTGCCTCGTCTTGTAAAAACACTGTTAACAGGAATGGTGTGAATTCCTTTTTTGAAATAGGACGTATTGCTCTTTGGCTTGATGGTAACCAGCCCTACAACTTTATCTTTGGATAAATTTGGGAAAGGGACATTTTCATACTGAATTTCCGGAGGATTTTCTAGATAAGCATTCACTAAATTCTGAATCCTACTATCATCAAAAAAATCATCGCCCACGATAGTATTATCTTGATCTTCTACACCCACGACAATGTAAGAATTGTTGGTAGGATTGGAATTAGAAAGTGCGCAAATGTGTTTTAAAAACTTAGCTTTTCCTTCACGAGAGTGTAAGTTCAACTGTCGCTTTTTATCATAAAAACTACTTTCATCATTATGAGCGAGCAGGTTTTTAATAAGAAGGCGCTTGTTGATCATTGTTATTGTTTATTATTTATTTCTATTTTTTATTGTTGTTGAGTTATATTTATTAATCATATTTTGACCCTTTTCTATCAGAACTTTTTAAAAAATTCATGAATTTTGAAATTTGGTCAATTAGTATTTGAGATTTTATAGTTAACTCCAAATGCTTTTCTTCGTTGATATGTTTTCTGTCGAAGGTTCTTTGTAATTGAGCTTTTGTTTCACAACAGGAACCTCTTGAATAACTCAGGAAAGTTATAAATTCTTTGTTTCCTCCCCTGCCAAAACCCTCAGCAATATTATCCATAACTGACCCAGAAGAACCATTGATTTGATCCCTTAATTTATAATCTTGACCAAGAGTTGTATTTTGAATTAAATGCCAAATATGATTGCTTTGTTCTCTAGCTAATTGATAAATTCCCATTTCCTCAAAAGAATTGTAATTCGCCATTTTTTGAAGGTTTTATAAATAATTAATAGAAATAAATAATAATTTAATCTCTTTTTAAAATTGTAGCAGCAGCTTGTGCAGTTGGCAATACTATCAAATCAGCAATATTTACATGATACGGTCTAGAGACTACAAAATGAATAATATCAGCGATATCTTCAGCGTGCAAAGGCTCAAACCCTTTGTAAACGTTAGCGGCTCTTTCGGTATCACCTTTAAAACGCACCTCGCTAAATTCAGTTTCTACGGCTCCAGGATGTATGGCTCCCACACGAATCCCATACGGATTCAAGTCCATTCGCATCGCTTGGTTTAGGGCGTCAACAGCATGTTTGGAGGCGCAATAGACGTTTCCGTTTGGATATACTTCTTTACCTGCTATGGAGCCAATGTTAATGATATGACCTGATTTTCGTTCAATCATTTGCGGAATTATAGCTTTTGAAACATACAAAAGTCCTTTGACATTGATGTCAATCATAGCGTCCCAATCGTCTAAATCACCATTTTGAATCGAGTCTAAACCATGTGCATTTCCAGCATTATTGATCAAAACATCAATCGTAGAAAAGGCCTGTGGTAACGAGTTAATACTTTCGAAAACTGCTTTTTTGTCCCTAACATCAAAGGTTAAGGTGTGGACTTCTGTAAAGGCCTCAAGTTCGTTTGCAAGATCAGTTAATCGGTCTTCACGCCGTCCGCAAAGAATAATTTTGTAATTGTTTTGAGCTAATATTTGAGCTGTTGCTTTACCAATTCCGCTGGTAGCTCCAGTTACTAAGGCTGTTTTAATCATAATTTTTTTGTTTTAGATTCTAAAGGTGATGAACTGAACGCTTTGCTAGGCTACGTCATTGCCCCTACTTTCGGTCCAAATAGCAAACCAGTCTTCTTGATCTAATTCTAATTCGACCGCTTTCATCAAGGATTGTATCCGAGCTACATTTACCGTTCCTGCAATAGGAATCACTTGTGCAGGATGTTTTAAAATCCATGCCAGTAGAATAGAATCAGATCCTAAGTGGTATTTTGATACTAAAGTAGCAAGTAGTTTTTTCATGCGTCGGGTTTGTGAATTGTCTTCTCTAAAAACGGAACCTAGCGGATTCCAGGACATTGGACGAATGCCATTGGTTTGCATATAATCAAAACTTCCATCAACCATCGGTTCAAAATGAGTGGCAGAAAATTGCACTTGATTGAATAATACAGTTGTTGTTTGACGTATTAATTCAGTTTGTGAGTTAGTAAAGTTAGACAGACCAAAATCAATAATCTTCCCGTCTGATTGCAGTTTTAAAACCGCTTCTGCAATTTCATCCGCACGCATTAATGGACTAGGTCTGTGGAGTAAAAAAACGTCTAAATAATCTGTTTGTAAATGTTGCAAGGAGTTCTCAACAGACCAGATTATATACTCTTTGGAATATTCGTAATGTTTTATACTGTTTTTACGGTTCTCGGTAACCATTTGGATCCCACATTTGGATATAAATTGTACTTTTTCTCTAGCGATTTTGCTGGAAGAAAATGCTTTTCCGAAATCAGCCTCGGTGGTGTAATCTCCGTAAATATCGGCATGATCAAAGGTGGTAATTTTATTCTCTAGACACACATTAATCATGTTTTCCATTTCTTTGGTATTGAGATTTTTATCCCAAACTCCCCAATTCATGACACCCGCTACAATGGGAGATAAATTTGTTTTATTCATGGTTTTTATTTGTTATTCAAATTGGTATTTCTGTTGTTTCAAGGTATATTATTCAAAGTTCTTAAAAATATAAAAATTGTATCACAATTAGTCCTTAAAATTACCGATTTTATTGAAGTTTTAACCATTTTTTAACATCTTACTTCTAAAAAAAAATTCAATTTGCACCATCAAAAAGAAGGCAGTCAATTCAAGGTTTTAAAAACGACACAATGGAAGAAAATACAACGACTTTAGACATCAGAGCAATCAATGAAAAAATTGAAAGAGAGAGTGCATTTATAGATCTTCTCGCCATGGAAATGAACAAAGTTATTGTGGGTCAAAAGCACATGGTAGAGCGTTTGTTAATTGGACTTTTAGGTCAAGGGCACATTTTGCTTGAGGGAGTTCCTGGATTAGCAAAAACTTTAGCCATCAACACGCTTTCGCAAGCCATTCACGGATCGTTTAGCAGGATACAATTTACACCGGATTTATTGCCTGCCGATGTAGTGGGAACTATGATTTATAACATTAAGTCTAATGAATTTTCGATAAAAAAAGGCCCTATTTTTGCTAATTTCGTTCTCGCGGATGAGATTAACCGTGCACCTGCAAAGGTGCAATCAGCCTTGCTGGAAGCCATGCAGGAAAAGCAAGTGACTATCGGTGATACTACTTTTAAATTAGACCGACCATTTTTAGTTTTAGCTACGCAAAACCCAATTGAACAAGAAGGAACCTACCAATTGCCTGAAGCTCAGGTCGATCGTTTCATGTTGAAAACGGTTATTGATTACCCAAAAATGGAAGACGAGCGTATGGTTATTCGTCAAAACCTAAAAGGAAGTTATGAAAAAGTAAATCCAGTCGTTTCAGTTGAACAAATTTTGCGCGCGCAAGAAGCGGTTCGTGAGGTGTACATGGATGAAAAAATAGAAAAATACATACTAGATATTATTTTTGCAACGCGTTATCCAGAGAAATATAAATTAGCTGATTTGAAACCATTAATCAGTTTTGGTGCTTCGCCACGTGGAAGTATCAATTTGGCGACTGCCGCAAAATGTTACGCTTTTATCAAACGACGTGGTTATGTAATTCCTGAAGATGTTCGCGCTGTGGTTCATGATGTGTTGCGCCATAGAATAGGGATTACCTATGAGGCCGAAGCCGAAAATATTACTTCAGTGGACATCATTAACAAAATCGTAAACGAAGTAGAAGTTCCATAAAGTGAAAAGTAATAAGTGAAAAGTAATTAGCCTTGGTTAATTTCTAATCACTTTTCACTATTCACTAATTACTAAAGAAATGGATACAAAAGACCTCTTAAAAAAAGTACGAAAAATAGAAATTAAAACCCGAAGATTGAGCGATCACATTTTTTCGGGAGAATACCATACGTCTTTCAAAGGGCGCGGGATGACTTTTAGCGAAGTGCGTCAATACCAGTACGGAGATGATATTCGTGCGATTGATTGGAATGTAACTGCGCGCTACAACGAAGCACATGTAAAGGTTTTTGAGGAAGAACGCGAATTGACCATGATGCTTATGGTAGATATTTCGGGTTCAGAAAGTTTTGGTTCTACCAATCAATTTAAGAAGGATATTGTGACCGAAATTGCTGCTACAATGGCTTTTTCGGCGACTCAAAACAATGATAAAATAGGTTTGATTTTGTTTTCGGATGAAATCGAATTGTACATTCCGCCAAAAAAAGGAAGATCTCACGTACTTCGAATCATTCGAGAATTGATTGAATTTCAACCTAAAAGTCGTAAAACAGATATTGCTCAAGCCTTGAAGTTTTTATCGGGAACTCAAAAAAAGAAAGCAATTGTATTTGTGATTTCTGATTTCATGTCTGAAAATTATGAGCAAACTTTGAAAATTGCTTCAAAAAAACACGACATCACCGGCATACGCGTTTACGATATTCGCGAAGAAAAAATGCCAGATGTAGGCATGGTTTCTATGCTTGATGCCGAAACAGGTGCGATCGAATTAATAAACACCGGTTCGAAATCAGTGCGAATGAATTATGAAAAACAGTACCACGATAAAGTCAACTATTTTAAAGAAACATTCAGTAAATCTGGTTCAGGTGTTGTAAACACTAGAGTTGATGAAAGTTATGTGACAAAATTGCTGAGTTACTTTAAATCGAGATAAATCCCCTCCCAGCCTCCCCAAAGGGGAGGAGTTGAAAGGGGATTATAATTTTCACGACTCGGCTCCCTCTCCTTTGGAGAGGGTTGGGGGAGAGGAAAAAATATTTAATATAAAAATGAAAATTAGACTTTACCTACTATTATTACTTATTTCTACAGCTGTTTTTGCACAACAAAAACAAGTGGTTACTAGTATTGATACAACAAAAAATAAAATTGGTGCAGAATTTAAACTGTCTATAAAAACCACTGTTGATACTTCGTCCAAGGTTATTTTTCCGAAATTAAAAAACTTTGGAGCTTTAGAAGTAATTCAGTCCTATCCTATTGATACCCTTAAAATGGACGGTCGCTATGAATTGATCAAACAATACGGGTTGACCCAATTTGATTCTGGGAGATATGTGATTCCAAGTATTAAGATCTTCATCAACAGTAAGCCGTTTTTAACAGATTCGCTTTTGGTAGAAGTAGCAAATGTCCAAGTAGATACGCTCAAACAAAAAATGTTTGATATTAAGGACATTGCACCAGCGGATAATTCAATTGGTGATTGGTGGAAATACGTATTAATCGTTCTACTGATTTTAGGTATTGGAGCTTTAATTTATTGGTTTATTAAAAAGCGTCAAGAGAAAAAACTACAACAAGAAATTTATAAAACTCCAATAGAGAAAGCGACCAGTTTACTGGATACTTTGGAGAAAAAAGAATTGTGGCAAAAAGGTGAAGTCAAAGCGTATTATAGCGAACTGACTGATATTGCAAGAAATTATATCGAAGAAGCGATAGAGATTCCAGCAATGGAAAGTACTACTTCGGAATTGATTCAAGGGTTGAGAGCCGCTTCGGTCAAGAAAAAAATGACGCTTTCGCAAGAGATAATCGAAAACCTAGAGCGTGTTTTGAAACAAGCCGATTTGGTGAAATTTGCCAAATCGAAACCGTTGGATTTTGAAATCACGGACGATCGCAATAAAATTCAAAAAGTAATCTTAACATTAGATAATTCGATTCCAGTGGAAGTGCCCGAGGAAGAAGACATGTTACTAAATGAGGCACAAAGACAAAAGCAAATCCAAATAGTATTGCGTAAACAAAGGAACAAACGCATTGTAATAGCAGTGGTTTCAATAGTTTTTTTATTGGTCGCCACCACACTATTTTTTGTGGTAACCAAAGGGTTTAATTATGTAAAAGATAATGTTTTGGGTCATCCAACCAAAGAATTATTAGAAGCCGAATGGATCAAAAGTGATTACGGAAATCCAGGAATTATTATTGAAACGCCCAAAGTGTTGAAGCGAGTAGATCTAGCAAAAACACTCCCAAAAGAGGGAATGGCGTTGATTAAAGAAATGCAGTCGTTTGCTTATGGAAGTGTTTTAGATCCTTTTTACCTAATGGTTTCTACATTAAAATTTAAGCAGCAAACGCAGATTGATTTAACAAAATCGATGGATGGCGTATTGCAATCTATGGAAGTGCAAGGTGCGCAAAATATGATTGTCAAGCAAGAAGAGTTTGAAACAAAAGAGGGCGTCAAAGGGATTAAAGCGTACGGGACTTTTTCACAAATAAATGCAAGTAGTAAATCAAGTACTAAGATGTATTATGAGGCCTTGCTATTTAGTCAAGAAGGTGGATTACAACAAATTTTATTGTTACACGAAGAAGGAGATACGTATGCCAATCAAATAGCAGAACGCGTTTTGAATAGTGTCGAATTAAAACAAGCAACTAAATAATGGAAAAAGTAACTTTTTTAAACCCAGAATTTTTTTGGTTGTTTCTTCTTATTCCAGTAGCGATTGTATGGTTGTTAAGGAAAAAGAACCATCAATCAGCAACCTTAAAAATAAGTTCGTTACAAGGTTTTAAAGGTTCAAATTCCTATTTGACCAAGTTGAAACCGATGTTGAATGGACTAAGAATACTAGCCTTATGCTCCTTAATTGTGGCTATGGCAAGACCTAGAACGGTTGATGTTAGTAATAAAACAAAAACGACCAAAGGAATTGACATTGTTATGGCAATAGACGTTTCAGGAAGTATGCTTGCCAAAGATTTGAAACCGGATCGTATGCAAGCACTCAAAAAATTGGCTTCAGACTTTGTTGAGGAGAGACCAAACGATAGGATTGGGCTTGTGGTTTATGCTTCAGAAGCATATACAAAAACACCGGTGACCAGCGATAAAGCGGTTATTCTAGATGCCATCAGAAGTATAAAATACGATACTGTTTTAGTGGATGGAACCGGAATAGGAATGGGATTGGCAACTGCGGTCAATAGATTAAAAGACAGCAAAGCGAAGAGTAAAGTGGTTATTTTGATGACTGACGGGGTAAATAATGCCGGATTTATTGAACCGGACACAGCTTCTGATATTGCAAAACAATACGGAATAAAAGTATATACGATAGGAATAGGGACAAACGGAATGGCGATGTTTCCTTATGCTATTGCGCCAAATGGCAAATTTCTTTTCCAAATGATGAAAGTGGAGATTGATGAGCAAATGATGAGAAAAATTGCTAACAACACTGGCGGAAAATATTTTAGGGCCACGAGCAACAGTAAATTAGCTGAAATTTATTCAACAATAAACAAGTTAGAAACTACTGAAATTGAAGAATTAAAATTTTATGATTACGATGAAAAATTTAGACCTTTTATTTGGTTTGCCGGTTTTTTATTATTGG
Source organism: Flavobacterium sp. DT2-2 (assembly GCA_051990185.1). Classification (GTDB taxonomy): domain Bacteria; phylum Bacteroidota; class Bacteroidia; order Flavobacteriales; family Flavobacteriaceae; genus Flavobacterium. Next base: position 10,325 of record JAFCUE010000009.1, read on the forward strand.
TGGAATTAGGATTGCGCAATACAGTTTTTAAAAGTTTTATATAAAATTCCTATCCCAGCCACTTAAAGGAAAGGGAGTACGAACTGGAATATCGGAATAAAATGACCAAGTTTAGAATTTTGATTTAGAGTAAAAATCCAAGATCAAAATTCAGAAATCTAAAATTAAAAATGGAATTAGACGAAAAAAAATATTTATACCTTCTTTTTATACTGCCATTATTGGTATTGCTATTCTCATACAATTTATATTGGAAAAGAAAGAAGCAACGCGAATTTGGTGATTTAGAAATGGTAAAAAAACTGAGTCCAGATAGTTCTGTTTTTAAATCGGCTTTGAAATTAGGAGTGTTACTTTTAGCATTGACCGGTTTAATTCTGGCATTGGTAAATCCAAAAATCGGAACCAAAATGGAAACGGTAAAACGTGAAGGAATAGATATTGTTTTTGCAGTAGATGTTTCTAAAAGCATGCTGGCCGAGGATGTAGCACCAAATCGTTTGGATAAAAGCAAGCAAATTGTTTCACAAATCATCAATCAATTGGGAAGCGATAGAATAGGAATTGTAGCGTATGCCGGAAACGCGTTCCCGGTATTGCCAATTACTACGGATTATAGTGTTGCCAAAATGTTTTTGCAAAGTATGAATACAGATATGGTTTCCTCCGTGGGAACGTCATTTAACGAGGCAATCAAATTATCATCGACGTATTATGATGATAAAAAAACGAGTAAGCTGTTAATTATGATTTCTGATGGGGAAGATCATAGCGAGGGCGCGCAGGACGCTGCAGAAGAAGCTAATAAATTGGGAATTAAAATCATTACCATTGGCGTAGGAACAGAAAAAGGAGGCACAATCCCTTTAAAAAAGAATGGTGTTGTTGAAGGTTTCAAGAAGGACAATAATAATGAAGTGGTGATTACCAAGTTGAATCAAGAAAGTTTACAAACCATTGCAAAGGCCGCAAAAGGCGGTTATGTAAACGGAAATAACACCAAAGAAGTAGTAGAATATATCAAGAATGCACTGAATAACATTCAAAAAACCGAATTTGAAGCAACAGAAATGGCCGATTTTCAATCCCAATTTCAGTGGTTTTTAGGCTTTGCTTTTGTTTTCTTATTTCTAGATATTTTCCTTTTGGAAAGAAAAACAAGTTGGGTAAACAAATTGAATTTATTTAACGAGATTAAAAAAACATAATGATAAAAATATATTTAGCCTCGTCTCCCTCTCCTTTGGAAAGGGTCGGGGTGAGGAAAAACATAATTTTATATCTGTTATTGCTTTTTTCTTTTGTTGCAAACGCACAACAGAAAGATAGAATATTGCCTAAAGCGAACGCGGAATATGCTGAAAATAAATTTGTAGAGGCCGAGGCTAATTATAGAATTTCGGATTCAAAATTTCCAAATAAAGCAACTGCGCCTTTCAATTTAGGAAATACTATTTACAAGCAAAAACAGTCTTCGGAAGCGAAATTTGCATATGTTAAATCCTTGAAAAATTCAAAAACACGACCGCAAAAACACCGAGCATTTCATAACCTTGGTAATGTTTTTATGAATGAAAAAGATTATACGCAAGCGGTTGAGGCTTATAAAAATGCGTTACGCAACGACCCTAGCGATGAGGAAACGCGATACAATTACGCTTTGGCAAAAAAAATGCTAAAAGAAAATCCGCCAAAAGACGATAAAAAGAGCGATAAGGATAAAAAAGAAGATAAAAAGGACGACAAGAAAGACGGCGAAAAAGACAATAAGGATAAGGAGAAGAAAGACGATAAAGACAAGCAAAACAAAGATCCAAAACCCAATGAAAACGGGGAACCAAAACCAGCTCCCGGCGGAATTTCTAAAGAGCGTTTAGAAAACTTATTGAATGCCGTAAACAAAGAAGAAAAGAAGGTGCAGGATAAGGTAAATGCCAAGAAAGTAAAAGGAAAACCAGTTAAAACCGAGAAAGATTGGTAATTCAATTAGACGATTTGAAAATGAAAAGATGTATTGCAGTATGCTTAGTTTTGATTTGCAATTTACTTAACGCTCAAGTTCAGTTTGAGGCTAGAGTGAGCAAAACTACGTTAGGTCTAAACGAGAGACTTCGGATCGATTTTATGATGAATGTAGATGGTGATAACTTTGTTCCGCCCTCATTTGCAGGTTTTCGTATTATTGCTGGACCAAGCCAACAGATAAGTCAGTCGTGGATCAATGGAAAAAGCTCTTTTGAAAAGGCCTATTCCTACTATCTTGTGCCCAATCAAAAAGGGACATTTGTACTGAAGGGTGCTGCTATTGAGTTTAATGGAGCTACTTATAAAACTGCGCCAGTAAAAATAACAGTTACGGAGGCCACTGAGGAACCTAGAGATCCAAATAATTCTGAAATAAATGCTGATGAAAACCTGTATTTGGTTGCAGATGTTTCAAAGGGCAATCCCTACGTAAACGAACCAACTACGGTAGTGTACAAGTTGTATTTTGCAAACATTGGAATCTCAAATTTTAGAGAATTAGGTAAGCCAAAATACAATGATTTTTGGAGCCAAAACATAGAAATAAAACAACTCGTAGCCGAAGAAGGGAGTTTCAAAGGACAGAATTACAGGTACATTGTGCTCAAGAAAGTTGTGCTATATCCTCAAAAATCTGGAAGGCTCAAAATAGAGCCTTTGTCTTTAGAAATTGATGTGCAGTTGCCCTCAAACCGCAGGGATATGTTTGGTCGAATGGTGCTTACTGAAACAACAAAGAAAGTTTCGGCTGGAGCCAAAATTATAAACGTTAAATCATTGCCTGAGGCTGGTAAACCAGACGATTTTTCGGGTGCGGTAGGAAGTTTTGAGTTTAAAGTTATTCCATCTAAAACTACTTTAAAGCATGATGAAAGTTTAGATTTAGTGGTCAGTGTAAGTGGAAATGGAAATTTAAAACTATTTAGTTTACCCAAACCCGTAGTGCCAAATGCTTTAGAAATGTACGAAGCAGTTCATAGCGAACAAGTAAACACGCCACTTTCTGGAATGGCTGGAAAAATAGCAGATAATTACACGATTGTGCCACAATACAAAGGTAGTTATCCTGTAAAACCAATCAAATTCACATATTTTGATTTGGATACAAAAAGCTATAAAACATTAAGTTCGCCAGAAATAATAATTAATGTTATCGATGGTCCTTCGCCTACTGATGTTGTTGTAGCTTCTTCTAATAAAAACAAAGGAGATCAAGTTGAACAATTCAAATTCATAAAACTAAAGAGTAAGCTTCTGTCCATGGATACAAAAGATTTCTTTGAGTCTAATTTATTTTTCGGTTTGTTCTTTTTTCCGTTTTTGATGTTGCCTTTGATTGTGTTATTCAAAAAGAAAAAAGAAGCTATTGATGGCGATGTGACTGGAAATAGAATTAGAATGAATAACAAATTGGCCAAGAAATATTTATCAGAAGCCAAAAAGCAAATTAATAACAAAGAACTGTTTTACATTGCGCTGGAAAAAGCGATGCATAATTTCTTGAAAGCGAAGTTGCATATTGAAACTTCAGAAATGAGTAAGGATAATATTCAGGAGTTGTTGTTGTCAAGAAATGCAAATCCAGAGGCGGTAAATGATTTCATAGCGCTTACAGAGAACTGTGAGATAGCTCGTTATGCACCAGCATCAAGCGTTACTATTCAACACGATTTTGATAAAGCAGTTGCGATCATTTCAAATTTAGAAAAACAGATTGCTTAACCACAAAGTGCACAAAGAAGGCACAGAGTACACTAGTTTTTTTAAATAAATGACTGAAAACGAAATATCAAAAATTGTATTCTAAAGTGCATTGAAAGTGCACAAGGTTTTAGGTCGTGGATTATTGGAGAGTGCCTACGAAGAATGCTTATTTTATGAACTTAAAAAAAGTAATTTAAAAGTAGAAAAACAGAAAGCGCTTCCTTTGATTTATGAAGAGGTAAAACTAGATGTAGGTTACAGAATTGATATGATTATTGAAAATAAGTTTATAATTGAGGTAAAATCTGTTGAAGCTTTGACCGATGTTCATTTGGCTCAATTACTAACATATTTGAGATTGTCGGATTGCAGATTAGGATTGCTAATTAATTTTAATGTAAAATTGCTAAAAGAAGGAGTAAGGCGAGTTATAAATGGAGAACTATAAATAGTGATCTTTGCGACTTCCTTGTGACCTTCGTGTTTAAATTTTTATGAAAAACATTCTATACATACTTTTACTTTCAACCCAGGTTTTCTTTGCCCAAAACGGCTTTGAAAAAGGAAATACGTATTACCAAAAAGGAAATTATAAGGAAGCAATTGCGGCTTATGAAAATGTTTTGACACAAAACAAACATTCTTCAGAATTGTATTTTAATTTAGGAAATGCGTATTACAAATTAAACAAAGTAGCGCCTTCTATTTATAATTATGAAAAAGCATTAGTTTTAAATCCAAATAATGAGGATGCCATAAACAACTTGAAATTTGCTCAAAAGCGAACGATCGATGAAATTAAAGTAATCCCAAAAGTTGGTTTTGCAAAGTTGGTTCGCGATTTTACGGGAGTGTATCATTACAACACATGGGCTTGGATTTCGGTTGGATTGGCTGTTGGCTTCTTGCTTTTTTTTATTGGATACTACTTTTCACAAGTTACTGTATCAAAAAGAATTTTCTTTTTTGGGATGTTTGTGTTTTTTATTTTGATTTTCATCAGTATACTCGCTGCATTTTTTGAAAAGAGCTATTTTGATAATGAAAGACCCGCTATTATTTTTGCTGAAAAGTCCGATGTTACAAGCGAACCAAGAAATAGCGATAAGCCTATTTTTGTCCTACATGAAGGAACAAAAGTATTCGTGTTTGAAACAATAGGTCGATGGAAAAAAATACAGCTTACGGATGGAACCGAAGGCTGGATTGATAGCAGCGCGATTAGGGAAGTGAAGTAATTTTCAGTGTTCAGAGTCTAGTTTTATTGCCAAATTATTAAAAAAGAAGTTGACTTATATGCTTGAAGCAATGAACCAAGTAAGATGCTGTTGTTTTTAGTATTTACAGACTAAAAATTATTTTTTCTTCAAATCGTCATACCAACTTTCAATCGATGGGTATAAGTATCCCGTTATTTTCTGGATCGGATTATAAAATAGAGAGTTGTCCAGCGTTTCTTTCTTGGCTAAAAAATTATGGTAGTTTATTTTTTCAAAAACCTTAAAAACAATTCCGATAATTAAGATGGTTTTGAGCACTCTAAAGAAACCACCACCAAGTGAATTTAACCATCCTAAAAAGGCTAAATCAGCGATTCCTGTCAAAAACTTACCCAAAATCGATACGGCAATCACTACAACCATAAAGGTCAGTATAAAAGCTACTACTTGTACCGTATTGGGATTCCACTTTACAAAACCACCTAAAAACTCTTTCATAAAATAAGAAAATTTCACGGCCACATAAATTCCAAGCAATAAGGAAACTAATGATGCTAATTCTACAAAAAGACCATTTTTTATGCCTTTAAACAAAGCAATAGCGAGAAGCACACCTAAAATAATATCTAAAAACCCCATGACACTTAATTAAGAAAAATAAAAGTGTAAATATAAATGAATTGTTCTGTACCATTGCCAATTTTCAAGTTCTTATCTTTGCCCAATATAATTTTAAACGTTATGAATTAATATTTCATAACTCATAATTCATAATTCAAAAAAATGTCAAGAGACACACAACTTAAAGAACGCTGGGAACAGCTTGTTAATATACTTTCCAACCAATTTTCTCAAGGTGAAGATTTAGATTTAGATGCCATTATTTACTTAATTGGGGTTCAAGAACTCGGAAAAGTACACAGAGAATTCAAAAAAGATGAAAAATTAAACCTGATGCACATTGCTATTTGCAGGTTGCTGGAGCCGTATGGTTTTTATGAATTTGAGTTTTTTGATGATGAAGGATGGCCACATTATAAAGTTAAAGAAGAACTTCCTGCACTCAAAGCTGGGGAACAATCCGTTTTAATGAAGGAAGCGATTGTAAATTATTTTGTTGAAAGAGAACTTATAAAATAGAAATTTCTAAAATGTAGTTCATGATTTGCTTTTTTTGGGACTAAGTTCTATTCACTAATCACTAAAAAAAGCTAAATTTGCACTCTCAAGTATTGAATGAAAATGATAGATAAGATAAAAGAATATATTGGCGAAGCACAAGCTTTTTCTACGCAAAACGCAGCTGAATTAGAAACATTCCGAATTAAATTTTTAGGAAGCAAGGGACTTTTAAAAGAGCTTTTTGCTGAATTTAAAAACGTTCCCAACGATCAAAAAAAGGAATTTGGACAAGTAATTAATTTGTTGAAATCGTCTGCCGAAGAAAAAGTAAAAAGCATTCAAGAAGCACTTGAGAGTAAAGAGGAAATCAAAGGCTTTTATGGCGATTTGACTCGTTCGGCTGCACCTTTAGCCATTGGTTCCCGTCATCCTATCTCATTGGTAAAAAACCAAATTATAGACATTTTTTCTAATATTGGCTTCAACGTGTCAGAAGGACCAGAAATTGAAGATGACTGGCATAATTTTACTGCATTGAATTTGCCAGAATACCATCCGGCGCGTGATATGCAAGATACCTTTTTCATACAAACGAATCCGGATATTTTGCTGCGCACACACACTTCCTCTGTACAAGTGCGCTACATGGAAAATAACAAACCGCCCATTCGTACGATTTCTCCAGGAAGAGTATTCCGTAACGAGGCAGTTTCGTCTCGTTCACACTGTATTTTTCACCAAGTAGAAGGTTTGTATATTGATAAAGACGTTTCTTTTGCCGACTTAAAACAAACGCTTTTGTATTTCACTAAAGAGATGTTTGGAAAATCAAAAATTCGTTTGCGTCCTTCCTATTTTCCGTTTACAGAGCCAAGCGCTGAGGTTGATATTTATTGGGGTCTAAAAACAGAAACTGATTATAGAATAACTAAAGGAACTGGCTGGTTAGAAATTATGGGCTGCGGAATGGTAGATCCAAACGTTTTGAAAAACTGTGGCATTAATCCTGATGAATACAATGGTTTTGCATTTGGAATGGGAATCGAAAGAATTGCCATGTTGCTATATCAAATTGGCGATATCCGTATGTTTTACGAAAATGACGTTCGTTTCTTAGAGCAATTTAAATCCTCAATTTAGTTAAAAGTTATAAAGTCTTAAAGTCGAACGAAATCCCTTTTTTAGTTTTTCACTCGACTTTAAGACTTTAGGAACTTAGACATTACGACTAACTTATGAAAAAAGATATTATCATTCCCGAAGTAGAAAACGTATTTTTTGCGGCAGTCCAGGAATGGAGTGACGATTTTATGGAGAAAGTTTGGTACGCTTATTTAGTAAATGATAGCGATTACCTGATTGAAAGTGTGATGGTAGTTTCTAAAGCTTTTGGAACTATTGATGGCGAAATGAAAAAAACATCATTGTTGCGCCACGCTTTTATAGAAGTACCAGCAGTTTCTGTCGTGAAAGTTGAAATGCTTGAAAAAAGTGTTCTAGCGCTCAACAATGAGTTCATGCTCACGTTTTTCATGGATGGGAAATTATACGATAAAAAATTTGTTTTCAAAGCCAATTCCATCAATGAAACTGATGTTGAAGAAGTGCCTATTTTATTTGTCGATGGTGTTATCGTGAGGTGAGTCAGTACTATCTTCTCTTATTAATTTCTTCTTCCAAATAAAATAACTGACCACAAATACTCCAGTTAGAATAAATAATAACATTCGGAATAGGTTTTTATTGGACAAAAGAGCATTTTCAATAGACATTTCGAACAAGTCAAATCCTGCCATGATAAATGATACTAGCAGCCCCCAAATCAATCCGTTTTTAAGTTGAAATTTCCATCTTTCACTCATAAATGGTTTAGTTTTTTTGTTGTTTAACTTTAGATTTCCAAGTAAAATAGCCCAGAACAAATATGCCTACCAAGATATAAGCGGCTGCGCGAATATAAAAATTAGCTGTTGCAGCCTGTTCTGAAAAAGGGATTTCTTTGATGTCGAATAATACATTGAAAACCGTCATAAATACACCCCAAATTCCGCCAGTTTTAATCTGGTATTTCCATCTTTCGCTCATGAAATGCTTGTGTTTGATTATAAAATCTGTCGTTGAATTAATCTAGTTTGTCTGTCAGTTTTTTGAACACGGCTTTGGCTTCTTGACCTTCGTATAAAATGCTGTGCACCGCGTCTATAATTGGCGTATTCGCACCATACGCCTGATTAAGTTTGTAAGCGCTTTTTGCCGCGTAATAACCCTCGGCAACCATACTCATTTCCATCATTGCTGATTTCACGGTATAGCCTTTACCAATCATATTCCCAAACATTCTATTTCTAGAGAATACGGAATAACCAGTTACTAATAAATCGCCTAAATATGCGGAGTCATTGATGTTACGTTTCATTTTGTGGACTTTTTTGATGAATTTTTTCATCTCCCGAATACCATTACTCATTAAAACTGACTGGAAATTATCACCATAGCCTAGACCATGCGCTATACCTGCAGCAATTGCATAAATGTTTTTTAGCATGGCAGCATACTCTGTTCCTATAATATCATCAGTGATTTTAGTTTTAATGTAATTTCCAGATAAATTTTTAGCTACAGTTTTAGCTTTATCAGGGTCGCCGCAGGCAATAGTAAGATAAGAAAGACGTTCCATTGCAACCTCTTCAGCGTGGCATGGACCAGTAATTACACCTATGTTGTAATACGGAATATCGTATTTCACATGAAAATGTTCGCCTACAATTAAACTAGTTTCTGGAACAATTCCCTTTATGGCTGAAAAAATAATTTTATTTTCTAAGGAAACAGTTAGTTTTTCTAATTCGGCGCCCAAAAAAGCAGAAGGAATTGCAAAGATGATGTAATCAGCGTAGGCTACGGCTTCGTTGATATCGCTCGTTAGTTTGAGTTTTTTAACGTCAAACTCAACGGAACTCAAATAATTTGGATTGTGTTTTTGTGTTTTAATATGTTCTATAGCAGCCTCATTACGCATGTACCAAGAAATTTCGCTAAGATTTACGCACAACATTTTTGCTATAGCAGTCGCCCAACTACCACCACCTATTACTGCGAATTTTATATTATCAGCCATTTTTTATTGAATTTAATCAAAAGTACTTAAAAAAGTACTGTTGATGCAAATAAAATTAATATCCTAAATTCATTTTTGACTGAATTTTTTTTGCGGAAGAAGTAAAAAATAATAATTTAATATTTTTTAATTTTTAACACAATTAAAATACAACTGTTTCGTTATTGTTAATTATTGTTTATTTTTTTAACAAAAAAATGCAAATTGAGTTAGTTAGTTATATTTTAGAATTTTAAAAGGCGTTCCCACAAAAATGAGAACGCCTTTTTATTTGACTTGAATTAATCCAAAAATAATTATGCTTATTAATAACTCATTTCAACAATTGCTTTTACTTTTTCTAAAGTGATATTTTGTTTTTCCCCCAATCCTAACCAACCTCTTTCTTTAAAACGATCCACTATAAAATCTGCTGTTTTATCAAAGTCTTTGGTGTAATCTGATAATTTAGTGTCCATTCCCATCGTATGGAAAAACGCAACGGTTTTGTTAATGGCTTCGTTTGCGATCTCGTCCTCAGTTCCAGTTAAATTGAAAATACTTTTTCCGTATTGTGCCAATTTTCCTTTCTTAGTTTCAAACATCACTCGGTATAAATTTGGACCCACAACTGCCAATGTTCTGGCGTGATCGATTCCGTACAAAGCTGTCAATTCATGACCAATCATGTGTGTTGCCCAATCTGATGGAACTCCTTTTTGAATTAATCCATTAAGCGCCATCGTACAGCTCCACATAAAGTTGGAAGCCAAAGCATAATCTTTAGGATTTTCGACCACTTCAGGCCCAACTTGAATTAAGGTCTGTAAAATACTTTCGGCAATTCTATCTTGAAGATATCCTTCATGGGGATAGGTTAAGTATTGTTCCAAAACATGGGTATAGGCATCTACAACTCCGTTTTGCAATTGTCTTTTTGGTAAAGATTCAATTACGGTTGGGTCACAAATGGAAAATTTCGGAAACAATGCACTACCACCAAAAGCCAATTTTTCCTGTGTAGCTTCAATGGTGACAACAGCTCCGGAATTCATCTCGCTTCCAGTTGCCGGCAAAGTCAATATTGTTCCAAAAGGAATCACTTTAGACAAATCTTTAATCAATAATCTCTTTTGGAGAATTTCAATTGGATTTCCTTCAAAGTTCACGGCTGCCGAAATGAATTTTACACCATCAATTACAGAACCGCCGCCAACGGCAAGGATAAAGTCAATATTTTGTTCCTTGATAACGTCAACAGCTTTAATCAAGGTTTCAAAATGCGGATTCGGTTCAATTCCCCCAAATTCAACAATTTCAATCCCGAAGTCTCGGGACTTTAATGATTTAATAACTTGCTCATGAATTCCATTTTTGAAAATACTTCCACCGCCATACGCCAAAAGGATTTTGGCTCCTTGTGGTACTAACGTGGATAATTTTTCTATTTGTCCTTTTCCAAAAATTAAATTGGTAGGATTGTATAATTCGAAATTTAGCATCTTCTTATTTTTTTGAATTCAATTGGTTCAATAGTTTTTCCGCAACCAGTTTAGAACTAGCCGGATTTTGACCTGTAATTAATAAACCATCTACTACAGCGTAAGGCTGCCAATCTCCTATTTTTGAATACGTAGCACCGTTGGCTTTCAAGGCATCTTCTAATAAAAACGGAACAACATTAGTTAATCCTACCGCTGCTTCTTCGGTATTTGAAAATCCGGTTACTTTTTTACCTTTTACCAGAAATTCCCCATTTACCTTCACGTTTTTCAATACTGCTGGTGAATGACATACAAAAGCAACAGGTTTGTTATTCGTGTAAAAAGCTTCAATTAAAGCACTTGAAGATGCATCAGTTGCTAAATCCCATAATGGTCCATGACCTCCAGGATAAAAAACAGCATCATAATCAGCTTGTTTAACATCAGCTAGTTTGTGTGTTTTACTTAGTTTAGCTTGTAGCTCAGTATCTTTGTCAAATCTTTTGGTGTCTTCAGTAGCCGAAGATGGATCTGAACTTTTTGGGTCAATTGGTGGCTGTCCTCCTAGGGGCGATGCAATATCAATGATCACTCCTTTATCTGCTAACTCATAATAAGGAGCAGCAAATTCTTCAATCCAAAATCCTGTTTTTTCTCCTGTGTTCCCTAATTCACTATGACTAGTTAGAACAAATAATACTTTTTTCATACCTTTTTTATTTTGTGCAGTTGCTGTAATAAAACTTGCGGTTAATACTATAATGGCAAATAATGCGATTTTCTTTATTTCTAATCTTGTTTATACAAATTTAGGGCTAATTTGCTATCAGTAAAAATAATTTAAATTATGTTTGTGATAAATATATTTATATCATGGTTAATCTAGAATGGTATCGAACGTTTAAATCGGTATATAAAAACGGTAATTTTTCTTTGGCTGCCAAAGAATTATTTATCAGTCAACCTGCTGTTAGTCAGCAAATATCCATGTTGGAAGCGCATGTAGGCTATAAACTTTTTAATCGAAAGTCTAAAGGAGTGGAACCAACGGAATATGCTAAGTTACTCAATAATTTAATCATCGAGGCGCTTGACCGATTGGAAAATGTGGAGAATGGTTTTCGTGCCAAAGCCTTTAATGCCAATCGATTGATTTCAATTGGAATCTCAAAGCATTTGATGCAAAGTTTGGGAAGTGCCTTGATTTCCAAATTTGATTTTATCGATTTTAGCTTCTATGAAAACGACATGCTTTTTGAATTGGTAGATTCTAAAAAATTAGATTTTGCGGTTGTAACCAAACAATATGACACGTTCGATACGATTCAAAAAAAGGTCGGAGAAATTAAACAAGTGATTGTTGGGTCGAACACTATTGATGCTTCCGATTTGAAATCTAGTATTAAAACAAAGGATTTCTCCGCAACTGAACATTGGTTGAACGACCAAAAATGGTTCAGCCACAATGCTCAAATTCCACACATCAAATTATTCTGGTTGCATGTTTTTAATAAAAAAAGACCATCGATGGTTCCCAATTATATTATTCCGTCCGAACATGAAATGATCGAAATTCTTAGTAAAAACACCGGAATAGCAGTTGTTTGGGATATAAATGCAAAAAATTTAATCGAAGAAAATAAAATTCAATTGTTGTGGAACAGCAAGCAGATGCCTAGTACCGAGGTTTATTTGTTATCGGCCAAAAATGATAATTTGAGTACTATTTTTGAGAATATTCAGCAGGAATTGAAAATAGTTTTGGGATAATTACTTCTTATAAAAATTATTGTGATCAATGTATTCCCAAACCTTTGCAGGCAATAAAGGCTGCACATTTTTCTCTTTCTTAATATTATCCCGAATAAATGTTGACGATATTTCTACAACCGGAGCATCAATCAAGTAGATTTTTTTTTCGAATTTTTGTAAAATTTTTACATCTAAATTTTCTGAGTCTCGTGCAATTGTTTCTTCAGCAGAACCTACTGCTTTGAGTCTTGGATACACATAAATAGCATAGTTTTCGAGAATTATTTCGTAGTTTTTCCATTTGTGCAAAGACCTGAGATTGTCTTCACCCATGATTAAGGAGAACTCATATTTTGGATATTTTTCTTCTAGATGAACTAAAGTATTGACAGTATAATTAGGTTGGGACAATTTGAACTCAATATCCGAAGGCTTAATTTTTGGAAAATCCTCAGTAGCAAGATGCACCATTTGCAAGCGATGGTAATCATCTAGCAATGTATTTTTTTTCTTCAAAGGATTGTGTGGGGTAACGACCATCCAAATTTGGTCTAAATCAGAATGCTCCGCCATGTGATTGGCAATGATGAGATGACCAACATGGATGGGATTGAATGTTCCGAAATACAGACCTACTTTCATTTTATTTTAGTGAATAGTGAATAGTGAATAGGGAGAAGAAGCCATTCACTTCTCACTATTCACTATTTCAATTGTTTACATAATTCTTCACCAATTGATATGCTTCCTCAAGAGCAACTGGCAAATCGTAGTTTTTTATAATCACATCAAATTGTGGTGCTGTAGCCAACTCAACAGAAGCTTTAGCGATGCGCATATTGATTTTATCGTCACTTTCGGTAGAGCGTTCCTTTAATCGTCTTTTAAGTTCATCTACGCTTGGTGGTTTTACAAAAACGGCCAAAGTTTCTTCGGGGAATTTATGTTTGATACGTAATCCTCCGGCTACATCAATATCAAAAATTACGTTTTTGCCTAGTGCCCAAATGCGCTCTACTTCATTTTTTAAGGTTCCGTAAAAATTATCGCGATAGACTTCTTCCCATTCTATAAAATCCTCGGCTTTGATGTGTTTTTTAAAATCTTGGGTCGACATAAAATAATAATCTTTTCCGTTTACTTCTTCGCCGCGAGCTTCACGAGTAGCAGCAGAAATTGAAAATTCCAGATTCAGATCTTCTTTCCCTAATAAATGCCTAACGATAGTAGTTTTCCCTGACCCCGATGGTGCTGAGAATACGATTAATTTTCCTTTTTTCATTATTTTATGCCTTTCCTGCAAGGTTTTTGAAACCTGGTAGGTATAATTAATTTATTGTTTAAATCAGTAAGGTTCTTAAAAGATTGCAGGTTGACTTATAGCACATTCAATACTTGCTCCTTAATTTTTTCCAATTCATCTTTCATCTGAACGACTAATTTTTGCATTTGTGCGTGATTGGATTTAGATCCCATCGTATTGATTTCACGTCCCATTTCCTGGGTAATAAAACCTAATTTTCTTCCGTTAGCTTCACTTCCCTTGATAGTTTCCAGGAAATAATCCAAGTGGTTGGTCAAACGTACTTTTTCTTCGGTGATGTCTAATTTCTCTAAATAATAAATTAATTCTTGCTCAAAACGATTTTCATCTACATTCACTTTCAATTCTGAGATTGCCGTTTGCAAGCGGTCTTTTATCGCTTGAACGCGTTCTGGATCAAGTGCCAAGGCTTCGGTCATGTATTGACGAATATTCCCAATTCGCAATTGAAATTCTTTTTCAAGAGACATTCCTTCATCTTTTCTAAAGTTCAGGATGTTTTGCAACGCTTCTTCGATAACGGTTTGAATTTGAGCCCAGTCGTTTTCATCAATCTCATCACGTTCTATTTTCATGGTATCCGGCATGCGAACCGCCATTTTCATCAGTTCGGTTTCATCAGCATCAGCATATACCTCTCTCAATTGGTTGATGTATGCTTTTACTATCGGTACATTTACTATTGTAGAAGTTTGTTCTGCGGTACTTTCGATAAAAATAGAAAAATCTACCTTTCCTCTTTCCAGTTTTAGTGCAATTTGGTTGCGTAAACCCAATTCCATTTCGCGGTACAGCGAAGGCATTCTCACATTCAAATCTAAACCTTTACTGTTTAAAGATTTTACTTCTACTGTAATTTTTTTGGATGGTAATTGTAAAGAGGCTTTACCAAAACCCGTCATTGATTGTATCATATAATTTTCTAAAAGAGTGCAAATATAAGGAAAAAAATCCCCCTAGCCCCCGAAGGAGGAATTGGAATGTTTTCTATTCCCCTCCTTTGGAGTGGCTAGGGGAGGATACCAAATAAACCCCACCAAATATCAAAACTGCCGAGCCAATTTTCACCAAACTCAATTCGTCTTTTCCTAAACTAATTGCGAAAATAGTGGCGAATACAGGTTGTAAATAAATAAAAACGGCAACTGTGGTGGGTTTTAATTCTTTCATCGAAAGCAAATTCAGCAAATACGTCAGGAAAGTCGAAAAGATTACGACAAACCCTATTTTCCAGCAAATATCCATCGGAACCAAAGCCCAGTTCACGGTTTGGAATTGGCTCCAGCCAAAAGGCAAAACCATAATAAAACCGAATAAATAAATCCATTTTACAAATGTAAAAGCATTGTATTTATCCATTAATTTCTTAACGATAATCAGGTAAAATCCATAGGAAATGGCGTTGACCAAAACCAGAAAATTCCCTAGTCCTGCATGGGTTGCATTCCCGATAGATTTCCCGTACAAAATCAGAAAAGCAGTTCCAACGAGTCCCAAAACGATTCCAAAAACTTTTCGTTTTTGCATGCGCTCTTTCATAATAATGGCCGAAAGTGTCAAAACAATCATAGGTGTCGAAACCATGATTACCGCAGCACTAATAGGAGAAGTAAGGCTTAATCCTTTAAAAAATGTCAGCATGTTAAACGCCACGCCAAAGAAAGCCGCGGCAATAATTCTAGGGAAATCAGTTAGTGCAATTTTCTCCTTTGGCATAAAAAGCCAAACCAGCCAAAACAAAATCACCGAACCGCCTACGCGCAACAGGATAAAACCATAAGCATCAATGTACATCGGCATGACATCTTTAGCAATGGTAAAAGTGACGCCGTAAATTATGGAAACTAGTGTGGCACCAATTAGTGCGAGGTTTCTTTTGGACATTATACCAGCGCTTTCATTACCTGCAACATATTTTGTTGGGTGTTTCCTATGTAAATTTTGTCTTTGATGATGAAAACGGGACGACTCAAAAACGTGTAATGTTCCAAAATGTATTTTTTGTAATCGTCTTCGGTTAACGATTTATTCTTCAAATCCATTGATTTATATAATTGTGCTTTTTTGCTAAAAAGTGCTTCGTAACTACCTGAAAGCTCGCGCATTTTTTCTAATTCGGCAACAGTTATCGGGTCTTGTTTGATGTCGTGAAATTTAAAATCATGTTCTTTAGGTAATGACTTTATAATTTTTCTGCAGGTATCGCAGGAAGCGAGATAGTATATTATGTCCATATAAATAGCAATTTCTTTCTGCAAAGAAAATTCATTTGACACTGAAAATGATTATTTTTATCAAAAAAAATATAAAAAATGAATCAAGTATTCGACGTCAGCACTACTAGCAGAAATATGGTTTTAAAATTTTTATCCGGATATTCGCTGGACCAACTTAATGTCATTCCAGAGGGGTTGAACAATAATCTAATTTGGAATATCGGTCATATTATCGTTTCGCAACAATTATTAGTGTACAAGCTTTCTGGTTTACCTATGTTAGTTTCTGATGAATTGGTAGATAAATACAAAAAAGGAACAAGACCTGAACACCCAGCAACGCAGGCTGAAGTTGAGGAACTTAAGGCTTTGTTGTTTTCAACCATTCAGCAAACCAAGTTAGATTACGATGCAAAATTGTTTCAAAACTACCACGAGTACACCACGTCAACAGGAAATCATGTCTTACAAAATGCTGAGGATGCTATGGCTTTCAGTAATTTCCACGAAGGACTTCATCTTGGGATTATGACAATTATTCGTAAGTTTCTTTAGAATTTATGGTCCTGATTATTGGGAGCTTTTTCCCGTCCTACGTTACAATCTCATAATCAAAACACTTTTTTTCTAAGTCATAAAAGGAGCTTCCTGCGGTCGCTCTTTTCTGCCAAGAAAAAATAGTGTTTTGATCATGAGGATTTTCACTGCTGCCGCGGCTAGGGAACAGTAGTATCGAGAAGTATTCGGTGTAAAACTAAAAATCCTATTAGTTAGAGTTCAAAACTTTTAAAAAAGAGGATCATTATTTTGATTTAAATAAATTTATTTCAACCTTAAAAACTCCTCCACCTCAACATACGGCAGCAACAATTCCTTTGGTCCGTCCGCATACGAAGCCGCTTCATACGAATTGTAATAAAGCAGCAATCCTTTATCGGTATAAAAAATATTTTGAGGAAGATTGAATTTTTCGTCTTCAAACATCAATCCGGTTGCATTGATTGATTTGTTTGCAGGGATTTTATATTTGGCTCTGAACTTTTTTTCGGCGAAAGCCATAAAAGTATTTTTGTCATGGAACAATTCGACATTTGGAATCGATTTTCCTGTAGTTGGATCAAAAAGCAAAGAACGCAATCCTTGATATCCGTGAGCGCCACCCGTGTAGGTGTAATGGTTGATTTCTATATTTAAAACACTTTCGGATTGGTATTTTATGCTTCCTTTAATTTTAGCTTCCCAGCCAAAGGTGTCATTCGGAAATTCTTTTTGCAGTTTCTCATAGGAATCAATAAAAGAGGCTAATAATCCATTGTAATCTGTTGATGTATATGGTTTTTCGCCAAAATAAACAATCTCTTTCAATACCGAAAACACTTTTTTATTGATGCTGTCCGCTACAATAGGGTCGTTTTTTGCAACAGGAATTTTTACAGTTATTTCAGGACAATTTTCTATGCACGGTAAAGCAGTTGTTTTTTGAAAAGCTTGGTCTTTAAAAGCCAATTCGTTCGAACAACTGGTCATTAAAAAAAGGAACATAGCAAAAACTACAGGGTGTTTCATCTTATAATTGTTAATTATATACAAAGGTATCAACTTGTGGCTTGGTTAAAATAAATTAAAGGGTAAATTTGTCACTTTATTTAGCGTTAAAATTCAAAAGATATGAAATGAGCATGAATGTAAATTGGTCTCAAGCACCAACGAAATTATGCGAATTACATATGACCTTTAAAAAACAATAAATTTATACATATGAAATTCAATACAAAGGTTATCCACGGCGGACAGCATCACGATCCAAGTACGGGTGCGGTTATGCCGCCAGTATATCAAACATCAACATTTGTACAAACCAGTCCAGGCAAGCCATTAAATCCGGATTACGAGTACAGTAGAGCCTCAAATCCTACTAGAAGTGCGCTTGAAAATGCTTTGGCGAGTATAGAAAACGGAACTCGTGGATTGGCTTTCTCATCTGGATTAGCCGCTACAGATTGCGTTTTGCGTTCTTTTAAAGCAGGTGACGAAATCATTGCTATGGACGATTTGTATGGAGGAACCTACAGAATGTTCACCCGTATTTATAAGGATTCTGGAATAAAATTTCATTTTGTGGATATGAATGACATCGAGAAATTCAAGTCATTAATCAACGAAAATACAAAGTTGGTCTGGGTAGAAACACCAACGAATCCTTTGATGAAACTAGCCGATATTCAGGAAATCGCCGCAATCACAAAAGAGAAAAAAATTCTTTTTGCAGTAGACAATACTTTTGCGACGCCTTATTTACAAAAACCATTAGATCTAGGAGCTGATATTGTAATGCATTCGGCTACAAAATATTTAGGAGGACATTCTGATGTTATAGCAGGGGCATTAATTGTAAAAGATGAAGCGCTTGGAGAACAATTACACTTTCAACAATTTGCAACTGGAGCTACACTTGGACCAATGGACAGTTTCTTGGTGCTTAGAGGAATAAAAACCTTGCATTTACGCGTAGAAAGACATTGTGAAAATGGAGGGAAAGTGGTGGAGTTTTTAAACAATCACCCAAAAGTGAAAACAGTATACTACCCGGGATTAACAAGCCATCCGTATCATGAAATTGCCAAAAAACAAATGAGCGGTTTTGGAGGAATGGTTTCCTTTACTTTTGTTTCAGGTAAAAAGGAAGACGCTGTTGATTTTCTAGAAAAACTAAAAGTATTCACTTTGGCCGAATCATTAGGCGGAGTAGAGTCGCTGGCAAATCATCCTGCGCTGATGACACATGCTTCCATTCCAGAAGACAAACGAAAAGAAATTGGTATTACTGATGATCTTGTTCGTTTAAGTGTAGGAATCGAAGATGCTACAGATTTAATAGAAGATTTGAAACAAGCATTAGCTTAATAAATACCAAAAGCCCCAACGCTACTAACAATAGTCTTGGGGCTTATTTTTTATACTTTTTGGAGTATTAGTCTATAAGTAGTGAATGTATCCCACATTGAACCAAATCAACCAGTCATTTGCTTTGTTTTCTTTATAAATTTCGGGATTAGGATTCAATCCATCCACCCAATTGGAGAAGAAATACTGTAATCGCAAATCCACCAATAAATCGGCAGAATCATCTATTTTATATCGAGTTCCTACACTCGATACAACGGACCAGACCGTATTTTTTTCTGTAGAAAAACCGAAAGGCCTACCTTCACTTGGAGTTAAATATTTTGGGAATGTAGTGGCAGGAGTTCCCAGAGGACCTAGTGTTGATGAAGCCTTGGCGTCATAATAACTAATTTGGCCACCTAAACTTACAAAGGGAGCAAAACTTCCAGTAACTGCTGTAAAATCACGAATATTCAGTGGGAAATATTCTAATTGCATACCAAAATTAGCTATTGATGTACTTCCAGACATCGCTCGTAATTGCTGAGCATCAAGCGAGGTTTTACGGGGATCTACATATTTTCCAAAATGTTGTAGTTGCGTTTTATTGAATGACAGCTCCGATCTTAATTTAAAATGTTCATTAAAGTACGTTCTTGAGGTATAATTGTAATTTGAATCGTAGGTGAAATTTAAGAAATGAACAATTCCTATTCCTATTCCAGTATTGCCGGCGTTAGTCTTAAAATCATAACGCTCACCATAATCAGATTGAAAAGCTATAGGACCCGCTATTATTCCTATTTCATGCGAAAACCCATCAAATTGCGCAAATGAATCAGCTGAAAATCCAAAACATATTAATAAAAGAAGGATTATTTGTTTTATCATCGGAGGTATCTTTCTAATCATCACAAATATATAAAAACATCAGGTACATTTATAATTATAAATAGAAATTAAAAATAAGCAGTCATATTCTTATTTACTTACGAAAGTGGTAGTCAATTTGTTTAAATTGAGATATCCTAAATACAATTGTTTAAAAATGCCTAATAAAAAGATAATTCTATCTATAATTTAATAAAAAGGGAGTCCCAATATTTTATAAAATGTATCTTTGTCAATTATAACGAAATCGTTTTCTTAATTAATTATAATAATCTATGTCATTAAAAATAAATGATTTTATGGCTCAAGTTGAAGCCAAAAATCCAAATGAACCTGAATTTATACAAGCTGTTAGGGAATTTGCAGAGACTGTTATTCCATTTATCGCAGAGCAAAAAAAATATGACGGCAAAAATTTACTTCTAAGAATGTCTGAACCAGAGCGTTCAATCATATTTCGAGTGCCATGGGTAGATGACAAAGGGGAGATTCAAGTAAATAGAGGCTTTAGAATTCAAATGAATTCAGCAATTGGGCCATACAAAGGAGGAATTCGTTTTCATCACACTGTAAATTTATCAGTTCTTAAATTTTTAGCATTTGAACAAGTATTCAAAAACAGCTTGACTACTTTACCAATGGGTGGAGGAAAAGGAGGATCTGATTTTGATCCACAGGGAAAATCAGATGCTGAAGTAATGCGTTTTTGCCAGTCTTTCATGACAGAATTGTGTAGACATATTGGTCCACAACTAGATGTACCTGCAGGAGATATTGGAGTAGGAGCAAGAGAAATTGGCTATCTATTTGGTCAATACAAAAGAATTAAAAATGAATTTACAGGAGTTTTAACTGGTAAAGGATTGGCTTACGGGGGATCATTAATTAGACCGGAAGCTACAGGATACGGAGTGGTTTATTTTGCAGAGCAAATGTTAAATACCATTGGTCAAAAAATTAAAGGGAAAACAGTTTCGATTTCTGGATTTGGAAATGTGGCTTGGGGAGTAGCTTTAAAAGTAAACGATCTAGGTGGAAAAGTGGTTACTATTTCTGGTCCTGATGGATATATCTATGACGAAGAAGGAATTTCTGGAGATAAAATAGACTTTATGCTCGAAATGAGAGCAAGAGGTGATAACAGAGCCGAAGCGTATTTAGAAAAATATCCCAAAGCAGTTTTCCATAAAGGAAAAAGTGTTTGGGAAGTAAAAGTTGACATTGCAATTCCGTGTGCTACTCAAAATGAGTTGAACGAAGAGGATGCAAAACAATTAATCGCAAACGGTGTTATTTGTGTAACGGAGGCGGCAAATATGCCATGTACTCTGGAAGCGATCAAGTTATTCTTGAAAGCGAAAGTACTTTTTGCTCCAGGAAAAGCAGCAAATGCTGGAGGTGTAGCCGCTTCAGGATTAGAGATGACTCAAAACTCGATTCGATTAAACTGGACTAGTGAAGAGGTAGACGGTAGATTGAAAGAAATTATGATTGGTATTCACAACCAATGTAAAAAATACGGAACCGATTCAGAAGGATACGTAAACTACGTTAAAGGAGCTAACGTTGCTGGATTTGTCAAAGTAGCGGATGCTATGCTTGCTCAAGGAGTAGTATAAAATAACACTTGTATAATTTTGAAAGCCTTTCATCGTCCCGATAACTCGGGATAAGATGAAAGGTTTTTTTTTGCTTAACAAAATGCTAAAACTTACGTTTGTTTTATATTTGTATTTATTGTTGTACGATAAAAAGCAAATTAAGTTTTAAATACTTTTTATTGATTGGGATTTTTAACTTAGAACTTGATTTTTTTGTTTTTAAAAATTAGCGCTAGGATTTTTACGACGATATAAATAATGACAAAATTACAGACACAAAACTTTGCAAAAATCTGCGAAATCTGTTAAAAAAATAAAAACTATCACTCGTTCATTTTTTAATAGGGCAATGATAATTTGTAATTCAATAACAATGCAAATAATGAAAAAGAACGTTTTATATTTTTTGCTGATATTTTTTACCCAAAATAGTTTTGCTCAAAGTAATTTGTTGTGGCAAGGTTATTTTTCGTACAATGAAATTAAAGATGTATCCGCATCCGCATCCGCAGTTTTTGCTGCTTCGGAAAACGCATTATTTACAAAAAACTTAATGACAAACGTTATTAAAACAACGAATACCATTGACGGACTGTCGGGACAAACTATTTCCGCATTATACTACAGCGCAGCAAGCAATAAAACCTTGGTAGGATACGAAAATGGACTTATAATTGTAATTAATGAAACGGATGGAAGCCTTTTGAAAGTGGTCGATATTATCAATAAGCAACTTCAACCCAGCATAAAAAAAATCAATCATTTCATGGAATTTGATAGTATTGTTTATGCTTCCTGTGATTTTGGGATTGTTCAATTCAACTTGGCGACCATGCAATTTGGGGATACTTATTTTATTGGTGACAATGGCGCCGAAATTATAGTAAATCAAACAGCAGTGTACAATGGTTTTATCTATGCAGCTACAAATAGTGGTATTCGTAGAGCTGCGGTGACCAATAAAAACCTAATAGATTACAGGCAATGGGAAACAATGGCGACAGGGAATTGGTCTAGTGTAATACCTTTTGGTGTTGATTTGTATGCTATCAGCGGCGCAGGTAATGTGCATAAATTTGATTCAGTATCTAATACGTTTGTGGGTTTCATTGTTCTTGCTCAGCCTTCTTTTGACGCAAGATCAACCGATAATTATCTAATCATAACGACCAGGAACAGTGTCTATATTTACAACAATCAGATGGCATTAGTGCGCC
The DNA here is from genome assembly GCA_051990185.1 of Flavobacterium sp. DT2-2. Lineage (GTDB taxonomy): Bacteria > Bacteroidota > Bacteroidia > Flavobacteriales > Flavobacteriaceae > Flavobacterium. Next base: position 32,864 of record JAFCUE010000009.1, read on the forward strand.
AGATAAACACCAATCAAATTACGAATAGCAATCCGCTTTTTTCGTGTGCCACAATAATAGGGGATTCCATTTTTATTGGAACAAAAGAAAACGGATTGATTGTAGCGGCATTGTCTAGTGCAGGAATTTTTGAGAATATAACACCTATTGGTCCTTCTCGGAACAATATATTTTCGCTTCAAGCGACGGCAAATTCTTTGTGGGCGGTATATGGAGATTATACAGCCGATTACAATCCGTATCCGTTGGATAGTTACGGGATCAGTAAACTTGATGCTAATGGCTGGTTGAATATTCCTTATAAAGATGTTTTGGGTGCGCAATCATTGACCCGTATACTTGTGAATCCTAGTAATGAAAATGAAGTATATGCGAGTTCTTTTTTCTCGGGATTACTCAAATTAGAAAACGATATCCCAAAAATTTTGTACAATCAAACGAACAGCGGTCTAGAATCGTTAACCTTTGTGGGTCCAACATATATTGACATCAGGGTAAATGGAACTGCATTTGACAAATCAGGAAATTTGTGGGTTACGAACAGCCGAATAAAAAATGGATTAAAAGTTTTGAAAACCAGCGGTCAATGGCAAAGTTATGCCATGGATGGAATTTTAGAATCACCAAATGACAATAATTTTGGCACCATTGCCATTGATAAAAATGGAACAAAATGGCTTTCAACCAATAGCGATGGCGTGGTTGGTTTTAATGAAAGCACCAATATATTTAAGAAAATAACGGAAGGATCTGATACGGGAAATTTACCCACTTCAAATGTTAGAACCGTTGCAATAGATACCAGAAATCAATTGTGGATAGGCACAACCAAAGGATTGCGGGTTTTGCCCAACGTGGGAAATTTTCAAACAGAAGATCAGATGAAAGCGAATCCGATCATTATCTTAGAGGATAACGTAGCTCAAGAATTATTATTCGAACAGTTTATTACTGATATTGCTGTTGATGGAGCTAATAATAAGTGGATTGGCACTGCCGATTCTGGTTTGTTTTTAGTCTCACCAAACGGTCAGGAAACCAAATATCATTTTACTATAAATAATTCGCCACTGCCCAGCAATGTGATTAATGACGTTGCTATTAATAGTCTCACGGGCGAAGTTTTTATTGCTACTTCCAAAGGATTAGTATCTTTTAAAGGGACTGCAACGACCGCAAATGATGATTTAAGCAAAGTTTATGTGTATCCAAATCCCGTGCGACCAGAATATACGGGAACTGTTAAAATTGCTGGATTGTTAGATAAAGCAAATATTAAGATCACCGATATAGAAGGAAATCTGGTTCATGAAACTATTGCAGAGGGCGGAACGATCGAATGGGATACGACAGCTTTTGGAAAGTACAAAGTCGCTTCGGGTGTGTATATGATTTTTATTTCGGCACAAGATGGAGTGGAGACCAAGGTCAAAAAAGTAATGATAATTAGATAATCTAAAGGAATGAATTTTCAATCTTTAAATTTTTCAATCTTTAAATTAAAATTGTGCAAGTCAAAACCAAAGCTATCGTCCTTTCCTCTTTAAAATTTCAAGAAAAAAGCTTGATTGTAAAATGTTTTACGCTGTCTCACGGTTTGAAATCGTATTTTGTTCGGGATGCTTTTTCAGGAAGGAAATCGAACCAAAAAATCGCTTATTTCCAACCCTTGACCATTCTCGAAATCGAAGCCGTTCATAAAAACAAAGGCACTTTAGAGAATTTCAAAGAAATTAAAATTGCCTCGGCTTTTCATTCCATTCATTCGGATATTTACAAAAGCACGATGGTGATGTTTATCTCCGAAATGCTGCATCATTCGATCCATGAAGAGGAAGAAAACGAATCACTTTTTACCTTTTTAGAAACCGCATTACATTGGCTAGACAACCACGATGAAATAGCTAATTTTCACCTAATCCTATTATTAGAAACCACCAAATATTTGGGTTTTTATCCCGATACTTCTGATGTCGATATGCCTTTTTTCGAAATGATAGAAGGAATTTTTACACCTTTTCACGCCGTTAGTTCGCTCACAGAACATGAAAGTAACTTATTTAAAAAACTCATTGATTTAAAATTTGATAATAATCAAAAAATATTTCATGTCATAGAACGGCAAATCGTTTTAAGAATACTGATTGATTACTACAGTTTTCACTTGGATGGCTTTAGAAAACCAAAATCACTAGATGTTTTAAAAGAAGTTTTCTCCTAAATTCTTGGGCGTGCCCCTGCGTAAAAACTCCGGGTCAGGCTATCCGCTATATCTTTTATTCCGTAAACTCCATAAAAGGATGCCGCTTCCATCCTTCACGCAAAACCTCAAGATAAATTTTACAAAAACAATAGACTTGTAGCTCATTTTGTACTATTTTTATGTATATTAGCTGAAATAAATGCGACTGTTAGCCAAATAAAGTAACCTGTTTTGGGTGTAAGTTCGCAATAGAGTTGCGTGTATTTAATAGTTGGCAGCAATGCATCAAAACTTAACGACGAATTTGAAATATGGAATCTAAACCCGAATTAAAGTATATTTTTTCTAATATAAATGAATGGTTAAAATTTGCTGAAGCAAAACATGCTGGCTTAATAATTCTTAATAGCGCAATTATTATTGGGATTTTATCCAGTTATAGTAATATTCAACATTGTTTGTTCAAACCATCAATATTAATTGGTTTTGGTTGTTTCGGGATCTCTATGTTTTTAAGTATTATCTCGCAGTTTCCCGTAACTCAAAATATAATTATTAAAAAAACCGACGTTCAAAATCCAAATCTTTATTTCTTCGGTCATATATCAAATTTTGAAGTTCAAGATTTAATTAATCAATTAAAAAATGTTGATAGTACTTTTATTCCAAATAAATTAGATCTTGATTTAGCGAATCAAATTTTAGTAAACTCAAGAATCACACAAACAAAATTTTTACTTTTTAAATTTGCCAGTTACATAACAGCATTAGGATTTGGAATAATTGGTATCTCATCTTTAATAAAAATTACATGTCACTTTTAGAAGATATAAAAACAACAACAGACACATTCTTCAATCATGATTTTACCATTGCGGAAACATCGATTGTACCTTCTACAGATTATTCTAAATTAACATTTGGTAATAATGGCCTAACTGCAGAACTAACATTTTTATTTATCGACATTCGGAAATCTAGTGAACTTCATGAAACTTATGGAGAGATTGGAGCTGCTAAGATTTATCAGAGTTTTCATGATATGAATGTGCGCATCATAAATAATCGTGATGGACAAGTAAGATCATTTGACGGCGATCGAATTATGGGGATATTTTCTGGAGGTAGAAAAAATAATAATGCTGTAGAAGCTGCACTAAATATTCGATATGCTATTACTGAAGTCTTGAATAAAAAATTACCCAGCGATAAAAAAATTAATATTGGAATAGGTATTGACACTGGTGAAGTTCTTATAACAAAAGTTGGAAGAGGTAGAAATGACAGTAATAATGATTTAGTTTGGGTGGGAAAAGCCTGTAATTACGCATCGCACATGTGTAATGAATCAGAAAATAAAATATATATAAGCCCAACTGTTTTCTCTTATCTGCAAAAAACTAATAAGGTAGCTGATGGGAAAGATATGTGGGAAAAAGTAATAATGACTCTAAAGAATAAAAAGCTAATATCTACTTACTGCACAACATATCGTTGGAGCAAAATGTAAGCACAGCTGCCAACAGCGGCAAGATTTGGGTTTTAGGCTTAATTTTAAAGTGTTCTTGTATTTGGAAAATTTGTGCTTAACCGAAAAATAAGGCTTAATTTAACCCCAAACCCGATTGTGCTGATTTGCAATCCGTGCCCACAAAAATTAGCAACTTTGTCAAATCGAGCGCAGTCGAAATTCAGTTCTAGCCCTAAAACTATCAAAATTGTTTGGCAAACCAGTAAATGATTTTTTTGAATTAGAAGGGAATGAATAAAAGTGTTTTTGTCTCTTTGACAAAATTCCAATAGATCGATTTTGGCTTAAAGCGTAACTTTCGACCTACGACTTTCAACTTTCGACTTTAATTTATTACTTTCGCACTTCGATTAAAGAAAAGGATAAAATGAGCGCAAAATTTACTGAATACAAAGGACTTGACTTACCAACTGTAGCATCAGAAGTACTAGATTTTTGGAAGAAAGAAAATATATTTGAGAGAAGTGTAACCACTCGCGAAGGAAGTACTCCGTTTGTATTTTTTGAAGGGCCACCTTCGGCAAATGGATTACCGGGAATTCATCACGTTATGGCACGCGCCATTAAAGATATTTTTTGCCGATATAAAACTCAAAAAGGGTTCCAAGTAAAGCGAAAAGCTGGTTGGGATACACACGGTTTGCCCGTAGAATTAGGTACCGAAAAGGAATTAGGAATCACTAAAGAAGATATAGGGAAAACGATTACCATCGAAGAATACAACGAAGCATGTAAAAAAACCGTGATGCGTTATACCGATGTGTGGAATGATTTGACCGAAAAAATGGGGTATTGGGTCGATATGGAAGATCCGTATGTGACCTATAAATCCAAATACATGGAAACGGTTTGGTGGATTTTGAAACAAATCTACAATAAGGATTTGATGTACAAAGGCTACACCATCCAGCCGTATTCTCCAAAAGCAGGAACAGGATTATCGTCGCATGAAGTGAACCAACCAGGAAGTTATAGAGATGTAACGGATACGACGGTTGTGGCACAATTTAAAGTTCTCTCACCAACCCTCTCCAAAGGAGAGAGAGCTGAAACTGAAAATTCGGTATCAAGGGCTTTCCGACTCGACTCCCTCTCCTTCGGGGAGGGCTGGGCTGGGGATTTTTATTTCCTAGCCTGGACCACAACACCTTGGACATTACCAAGTAACACGGCTTTGACTGTAGGTCCAAAAATCGACTATGTTTTAGTGGATACTTTCAATCAATATACGTTTCGTCCAACCAAAGTGATTCTAGCTAAAAAATTAGTTGGAAAGCAATTCGGAAAAGGATTTTTCGAAAGTACGCAACCAGCCGATTTTGAAAATTTCAAGGAAGGCGACAAGAAAATTCCATATCAGGTTTTGGCAGAATGCAAGGGATCGGATTTAGTTGATATTCGTTACGAACAATTAATGCCATTAGTGCTTCCGTATCAAAATGCTGAAAATGCTTTTAGAGTAATTTCAGGAGATTTTGTTACTACAGACGAGGGAACAGGAATTGTGCATACATCGCCAACTTTTGGTGCAGATGATGCAAAAGTAGCTAAGGAAGCAACGCCAGAAATTCCACCAATGTTGGTGTTAGACAAGAATAGAACTCCAGTTCCGTTAGTAGACTTACAGGGACGATTTGTACAAGGACTTGGAAACTACTCTGGGAAATATGTTAAAAATGAATATTACAACGAAGGCGAAGCTCCAGAACGCTCTGTTGATGTAGAAATTGCGATTCAGTTAAAAGAAGAAAATAGAGCTTTTAAAGTAGAAAAATACGTGCATAGTTACCCACACTGTTGGAGAACAGACAAGCCTATTTTATACTATCCTTTGGATTCTTGGTTTATCAAAATATCAGAAGTAAAGGATCGCATGTTCGACTTGAACGAAACCATCAACTGGAAGCCAAAAGCTACCGGAGAAGGACGTTTTGGAAATTGGTTGAAAAATGCCAATGACTGGAATTTATCGCGATCCAGATTCTGGGGAATTCCATTACCTATCTGGAGAACGGAAGACAAACAAGAAGAAATTTTGATCGGTTCTGTAGAAGAATTATACAACGAAATCGAAAAATCGATTGCTGCGGGTTTCCAAAAAGAAAATCCTTTTAAAGGTTTCGAAATTGGAAATATGGCGGAATCTAATTATGATTTAGTTGATTTGCACAAAAATGTAGTCGACGAAATCACCTTAGTTTCTGCTTCTGGCAAACCAATGAAACGCGAAGCCGATTTGATTGATGTTTGGTTTGATTCTGGTTCTATGCCTTATGCACAATGGCATTATCCTTTTGAAAATAAAGATAAAATAGATCAAAATAAAGATTTTCCTGCTGATTTTATTGCCGAAGGTGTCGATCAGACACGTGGTTGGTTTTATACCTTACACGCTATTGGAACCTTAGTTTTTGATAAAGTGGCGTATAAAAATGTAGTTTCAAACGGATTGGTTTTAGATAAAAACGGACAAAAAATGTCCAAACGTTTAGGCAATGCCGCAGATCCATTCGAAACATTAAAAGAATATGGTCCAGATGCGACGCGCTGGTATATGATATCGAATGCGAATCCTTGGGACAATTTGAAATTCGACTTAGAGGGAATCGCTGAGGTGCGCCGAAAATTCTTTGGAACTTTATACAATACGTATTCGTTCTTTAGTTTGTATGCGAATATTGATAATTTTAAGTACGAGGAAGCCGAAATTCCAGTTAACGAAAGACCCGAAATTGACCAATGGATCATATCAGAATTGAATACTTTGATCAAAGAAGTGGATGGTTTTTATGCCGATTATGAACCAACAAAAGCCGCTCGTGCGATCTCAGAATTTGTACAGGAAAATTTAAGCAATTGGTACGTTCGTTTGTGCCGAAGACGCTTCTGGAAAGGGGAATATGCGCAGGATAAAATTGCGGCGTATCAAACTTTATATACGTGTTTGTTAACCATAAGTAAACTCGGTGCGCCAATCGCTCCCTTCTTTATGGATAAACTTTACAGAGACTTAACTGTAGCAACACATACTGAAAAATTTGACAGTGTACATTTGGCGGAGTTTCCAATTTCGGTTGAAAACTATGTTAATAAAATACTAGAGAGCAAAATGCAGAAGGCGCAAACCATTTCATCGTTGGTATTATCACTCCGAAAAAAGGAAATGATAAAGGTACGCCAACCGTTGCAAAAGGTAATGATTCCAGTACTTGACGACAATCAAAGGGTTGAAATTGAAGCTGTTTCTGACTTGATAAAAGCAGAGGTAAACGTTAAAGAAATCGTACTTTTGGATGATGCTTCAGGTGTTTTAGTAAAACAAATTAAACCCAATTTTAAGGCGCTTGGACCCCGTTTTGGAAAGGATATGGGCTTGATTTCTAAGGAAATACAAGGATTTTCAAAAGAGCAAATCAGTCAGTTAGACAAGGAAGGAAGCTTGAATGTAGTTATTGCTGGAAATAACGTACTTTTAACTTTAGAAGATGTAGAAATAACATCACAAGATATTGAGGGCTGGTTGGTAGCCAACTCAAACGGAATAACGGTTGCGCTTGATATTACAATTTCATCAGAATTAAAACAAGAGGGAATTGCCAGAGAATTAGTAAACAGGATTCAGAATATCCGTAAAGATTCTGGATTTGAAGTTACCGATAAAATTAAAGTTCAGTTAGAAAGAAATGGAATTTTAGAAGAGGCAATTCTTAAAAACGAAGCGTATATAAAATCAGAAACATTAACCAGCGATTTGGTTTTTGTTGATGCAATAGAAAACGGTACGGAAATTGAATTTGATGAAATAAAAACAATGATTTTAATTTCAAAATAATATAAAATGGTAGATGAAGCTACAAAATACTCCGAAGCTGATTTAGCGGAGTTCAAAGTAATAATAATCAATAAAATTCAAAAAGCACAATTAGATTTAGATTTGATAAAAAGTGCTTATATGAACGATTTAAATAACGGGACAGATGATACTTCCCCAACATTTAAGGCCTTTGAAGAAGGAAGCGAAACCATGTCTAAAGAAGCAAACTCACAACTGGCAATTCGTCAAGAGAAATTTATTCGAGATTTGAAAAATGCACTCTTCCGCGTTGAAAACAAAACGTATGGAGTATGTAAAGTTTCCGGCAAATTAATTGGGAAAGAAAGATTAAAAATCGTCCCTCATGCAACAATGAGTATAGAAGCAAAGAACTTGCAACGATAAACTTCTTGTTAAACAAGATTTAACGCTCCATTGGGAGCGTTTTTTTTGATTAAATTGTTATTTTTACGCCATTAAAATTTATAAAATGTCATTACGAAAAGCGTATCTCCTTATTTTTATCTTATTGCTTGTTGATCAAGTTTCTAAAATTTACATAAAAACTAATTTCATTTTAGGAGAAGAAGTTGAAGTATTCAAATGGTTCAAAATTCTGTTCATTGAAAATGAAGGAATGGCATGGGGAGTCCAAATTCCCGGAGCTTACGGAAAATTATTTTTAACGCTTTTTAGAATCGCCGCTGTTGGTGGAATTGGTTATTGGTTGTGGGATTCAGTAAAAAAGAAATGCTCTGATTATTTGATTGTCGCCATATCATTAATTCTTGTGGGTGCTTTCGGGAATATCATCGATTCTGTTTTTTACGGGGTTATATTTGATGACAGTCAGCAGCAATTAGCGACTTTGTTCTCAGATCAACCTTATGGGACTTGGTTTCACGGAAAAGTAGTTGACATGCTTTATTTCCCTTTTTGGCACGGAACGTTACCAACTTGGTTACCTATTTGGGGCGGAAAAGAATTTACTTTTTTTAACGCTATTTTCAATGTTGCCGATATGGCTATTTCTACAGGAGTTGGAATCTTGATTTTTTTCAATAAAAAAGCATTTCATCACAATTAGATTCAAAGTTTATCAAAATAAAAAAAGACCTTTTCGTAACACGATCAGGTCTTTTTAATTAGTTTTTATTATGTCCGGGTGCGTAACGTTTAGCACTTTTTCCTCCATATATTTTTTTAGCTTGTCCTGGGGGGAGTTTTTTAGCATTATAGGAAGATCTGCTGGTTCCGGTTTGAATGCTGCAGTTAGAAAATGAAACTGCAAATAGAATAACCATAACACTTACGGCAAATCTTGAATTTTTAAATGTTCTCATAACTTAATTAGATTTTATGTGTTGCGAAAGTACGGATTAAAAATTAAAACGAGTAAATGGAATCTGGTGTCACACAATAATCCAGTTTTATATCACCTTTAAAGATATCGGTAATCAATTCTTCAGGGGCAAAAAAGCAAAGCCCAATTTTGATTATATCGGGTTTGCATTCTGATAAAAATTTATCGTAAAACCCTTTGCCGTAACCCACGCGATGTCCTTTTTTATCGAAAGCCAAAAGAGGAACAAAAACCACATCAATTTTATGTGAAGGAACTTCAATACCATCAACAGGTTCTGGAATGTTGTATTCGTTTTTCCTGATTTTAGTATTGTCCGTTAATAAAAAATGAGTCATCTTTCTGCTGGCCAAATCAGCTTTGGAAACAATTATCTCTTTGTCTTTTCCGGATAGTATGTGAAGAATGAATTCAGTATTAACCTCTTTTTGTTCTGTAATAGGCAAGAAAATATGGAAAAAGGTATTTTCCCAAATTGGAAGTGTCAGTATTTTATTGGCTACAGCCAAACTCTTTTCCTCAATATCAATATCAGAAAGTAAGTGCCGCAACCCTTTATATTCCAATCGCAATTCAGTTTTATTCTTCATCTTCTCCATTAGTATTTGATAGGTGGTAAATAGCATCCCCTTCGTAAACAATTGGGGAATGGTTTGCGTTGATTACGTAACCGTCATTTGGTGCTTTCACTTTTCGTTCAAACTTTCCGTACGGATCAGTGATGATTGCTAATACGGTTCCTTTTTTGACAAAAGTACCAATTGTATTGTAGTCGTGCAATAATCCAGAGCATTTGGCTCTTATCCAGCCCGATTTTTCAATATAGATTGATGGTGAATTGGGTTTAGATACGGTGTGTTTAGGGTCTAACATGTCAAGATGTGCTAAGATTCGTTTGGCACCATTCACGCCTTCGTCAGCTATTGTATTGTTGATGTCTAATGATTTACCACCTTCAAAAAGCAACATTTTTACGTTCATACGCTCGCTTGAATTCCGAAACGAGCCAATGATATTTCTAGAATACAAAATGAATGGCGCATTAAAAACATCGGCCAAAAGTTTTAACTCTGGATTGCTGGGTGAAATTCTTATTTGTGGCGCATTAAAACGGCTGGCACCACCGGCATGAAAATCGACTGCGTAATTTACAAGGGGCATAATTTCACTTAAAATGTGAAAAGCAAACCGGCTCGCCAAAGATCCCGTTTTGCTTCCCGGAAAAACCCGGTTCAAGTCCCTACCGTCTGGAAATTCTCGAGATTTATTGACGAATCCATAAACGTTGATAATTGGGATACAAATAATAGTTCCTTTTTTAGGTCTGTTTATCTTTTTGCGAATGAGTTGCCTAACAATTTCGACTCCATTAATTTCATCGCCATGAATTCCTGCTGAAAAAAGCACCACAGGACCATCAATTTTAGATCGTCTTACAATAACTGGTATGTTCAATTTTGTAGTGGTGTGTAATCTGGCAATCTCTACATTGATGGTTTTGCTTTCACCTGGAATAATGCTTTCGCCGAAAATTATGATCGGGGTGGTATTGGTTTTTATCATAGATTCTTGAAAAGATAAAAATAACGATTATAAGGTTCTAGGAACTATAAGTCTATAAAAAATTTATCAAAAAAGAATTCAAGGGTATTGATTTGTATTTCGTGATTTTTGAGATTAACTTTGTTAGATGAATCCAACTGCTTTAGCCCTTCAAATCCAAACCCTGCCAGATAATCCTGGCGTATACCAATATTATGATAAGGAAGGCAAAATTTTGTATGTAGGCAAGGCTAAGAATCTAAAGAAAAGAGTTGCATCTTACTTTAATAAAATTCACGATACGGCTAAAACTAATGTACTCGTAAAGAAAATTGTCACGATAAAACACATTGTAGTTCCTACGGAAACTGATGCGCTTTTACTGGAGAACAATCTGATAAAAACCTTGCAGCCTCGTTATAATGTGTTGTTACGCGACGACAAAAGTTATCCGTGGTTGTGCATCAAGAAAGAACCTTTTTCACGCATTTTTGCTACGCGCAGAATGGTCAAAGACGGATCAGAATATTTTGGTCCTTATACCAGTTTCAAAACCGTAAGTACAATTTTAGAACTGATCAAAGAGCTGTATCCACTTAGAACTTGCAATTATGATTTAAGTAAAAGCAATATCGAAAGTGGGAAATTCAAGGTTTGTCTCGAATATCACATAGGCAATTGCATGGGGCCTTGTGAAGGACATGAAACGTTAGAAAATTACCAAAAGCAAGTAGACGCGATTCGCGAAATTCTAAAAGGAAATTTCAAAGAAAGCATGAAAGATTTTAAGCGTGTTATGATGGATCTGGCCACAAACATGCATTTTGAAGAAGCGCAAAAAATTAAAGAAAAAATAAATATTTTAGAGAATTACCAATCGAGGTCTACGATTGTAAATCCAAAAATCACTAATATCGATGTGTTTTCAATAGTTTCGGATGAAAGTGCGGCTTATGTGAATTTCCTTCAAATTTCGCACGGTTCGATTATTCGTTCGCATACGATGGAAATTAAAAAGAAATTGGATGAACCCGATGAAGAATTATTAGAATTGGCGATTGTCGAGCTAAGAGAGCGTTTTCATTTGTTATCTCGGGAAGTTATTGTTCCGTTTCACGTTGATTTGGGTGAAAATATAAAAATCACCGTTCCACAATTGGGAGACAAAAAGCAAATTCTTGATTTGTCTGTGCGAAACGCTAAGTTTTACCGTATCGAACAACTAAAGCAACTGCAAATTGTAGATCCGGATCGTCATACTAAACGAATTATGGCACAAATGCAAAAAGACCTGCGATTGCCTGTAGAACCCAGACATATTGAATGTTTTGATAACTCAAATATTCAAGGGACCAATCCTGTTGCGGCTTGTGTGGTATTTAAGGACGGAAAACCAAGTAAGAAAGATTACCGACACTTTAACATAAAAACCGTTGAAGGACCTGATGATTTTGCTTCGATGACAGAGGTAGTTTACAGGCGATACAAAAGGTTGCTGGACGAAAACCAACCCTTGCCCAATTTGATTATCATCGATGGTGGAAAAGGACAATTGTCATCGGCGTTGAAAAGTATTGATGAATTGGGATTGCGAGGTAAAATAGCCATTATCGGTATCGCGAAAAGATTAGAAGAACTTTTTTATCCCGGAGATTCAATCCCGTTATATCTCGATAAAAAATCAGAAACGCTTAAGATCATCCAGCAATTGCGGAACGAAGCACACCGTTTTGGGATAACGCATCACCGCGATCAGCGGAGCAAAGCGGCACTTAATTCTTCGATAGAATCTATTCCAGGCATTGGAGAAAAAACCATGCTTACCTTGATTCAGCACTTTAAAAGTGTTAAAAGATTAAAATTAGCAACAGAAAAAGAAATTTCGGGCGTTATAGGTAGTTTCAAAGCCAAAAAAATTGTTGAATTTTACAATACTAACTAATTTTTTTATGAGCCTATTCCAGCTGTCCGTTTCATGCTTGCTGCAAAACCTTTTTTTTTCTACTAAAAAAAAAGGAGCTTCTTGGGTCGCTCTTTTTTTTCAAGAAAAAATAAAGGTTTTACCATCAAGGCATTTCACTTCCATCAGGGGCATTATACTATCTTCAAAAGTGCTATTTCCTACTATTCTGGTTTATTTATTCTTATTTATCTTTCTTACGCAAAGGACCTTGGCGCAAGAACAAAAAAAGCCCAAAATAGGTTTGGTCTTAAGTGGCGGTGGTGCTAAAGGATTTGCTCATATAGGCGTTTTGAAAGTATTAGAAGAAGCTGGGGTCCAAATTGATTATATCGGTGGAACCAGTATGGGAGCCGTTGTGGGTGGGCTTTACGCAGCGGGGTTCAACGCCAATCAAATTGATTCTATTTTTCAAACAACTAAATTTGATGAATTGCTAAACGATTTTATTCCGCGTTCTTCAAAGAATTTTTATGAACGTAGAAATGAGGAGCTGTATGCACTCGTTTTGCCATTTAATAAAATGAAAATTGGAATTCCAGAAGCCTTGTCCAAAGGAATGTATAATTACAATTTGTTAAGTAGAATTACAAGAAATTCAAGACACATAAGGGATTTTAATAAACTACCCATTCCGTTTTTATGTATTGGAACAAATATAGAAACTGGAGAACAAGTGGTGTTGAATAAAGGAAATTTGGCGCAGGCAATGATTGCAAGTTCAGCATTTCCCTCGTTGTTTAGCCCTGTAGAAATTGATGGTAAACTACTGGTAGACGGCGGTGTAGTTAATAATTATCCTATTGAGGAGGTGCGAAAGCTAGGTGCCGATATCATCATAGGAGTCGATGTGCAAGCCGGTCTGTTAGATAGAAGCCAACTCAAAGATGCGACTAAAATTTTGGTTCAAATTAATAATCTTAATTCAATAGAACGAATGAAGAGAAATATTATGGATACGGACATTTATATTAAGCCAGATATTACGCAATATGGTGTGATCTCATTTGATAAAGGGAAAGAAATAATAAGAAAAGGCGAAGAAGCCACATTTGCAGTTTATGAGCAATTAAAAAAAATAGTAGACAAGTCTACTCCATACAAAAAACCAAAACTAATACTACAATCAGACAGTTTGCAGATTAGAGAAATCAATACTAACGAACTCGACAATTACACAAAAGAGTATGTCATTGGAAAATTAAAATTTAAACCCGGAACTAAAACTTGTTATGATGATTTAATGAAAGGCATTCATAACATCAATGCCACTCAAAATTTTAGTACGATCTCGTATTCATTAGATGAAAATATGGATGAAGATAACTTAAATTTAACACTAAAAGAAAATGCTTCAAAAACATATCTAAAATTTGGATTGCATTATGATAATTTATTCAAGAGCGCTGTTTTGATTAATCTAACCCACAAGAAAACTTTTTTTAAAAATGACAGAACCTCTCTAGATTTAGTTTTTGGAGACAATATTAGATACAATCTGGATTATTATATTGAGCAGGGTTTTAATTTGAGTTTTGGATTCAAGTCGCAGTTCAATCAATTTAATAGAAATGTAGCCAAAGAAATAAGCAGCCTTGATTTAGGTTCATTAGGTATAAACAGCATCAATATAGATTTTCAGGATTTAACCAATCAAGCGTATTTTCAATCTTTGTTTGTCAACAAATTTTTAATAGGTGGAGGAGCTGAATTAAAGTATTTGAAAATTAAATCAGAGACATTGGCAAATGTAAATCCAACCATTGATAACAGTACGTATTTTAGTATTTTTAGTTACTTGAAATATGATTCTTTTGACAACAAATATTTTCCAAAAAAAGGATGGTATTTTTCTGGAGACATTCAGTCGTATTTAGTATCTTCTAATTACACAGGAGGTTTTCAACCTTTTTCCATAGCTAAGGGAGATATTGGGATAGCTGCAACACTCTTTAAAAATGCCACGTTTAAATTTCATACTGACGCAGGTTTTTCATTTGGCAATGAAAGCATTTCTTTTTTTAATTTTATTTTGGGGGGTTATGGCTACAATCTTATCAATAATTTCAAATATTTTTATGGCTATGATTATTTGAGTATTGTGGCAAACAGTTATATAAAATCAACAGGAACCATCGACTATGAGTTCTATAAAAAAAATCATGTCAATTTTTCGGCAAATTTTGCAAATGTGGGAGACCGTATTTTTGAGCGTGTTGATTGGATTTCAATCCCTAAATATTCCGGTTATGCTGTAGGATATGGTTTAGAGACAATCATTGGGCCTATAGAAATAAAGTATTCTTGGTCACCAGAAAATACAAAAGGGTATACTTGGTTTAGTATTGGGTTTTTGTTTTAATTGTAATGTAATTCAATATTAATTCCGATATTTGTTATCATGAAAACAACTTGGAGCGGTTTATTAGGATATCTGCAATTTCTCATAAAGAGGAATCCTGAATAAATCGTATTTTTTTGATTTAATTAAATAAGTTTAGTTCGGTACAACCATAAACTTGTAAACTTTAACTTTTAAGCAAAAAAAATCATGCCTTTATACCACAAATTAGGGACCTTTCCCCAAAAAAGACATACACAATTCGAAAAACCAAATGGCGGTTTATATTACGAACAACTCTTTGGTACCGAAGGCTTTAATGGGCATTCTTCATTACTCTATCATGTTCATAGACCAACACAAGTCAAAGAAATTCTAAAATCATACTCGGTTGAGCCTAAAATTGCCATTGGTAAAAACATTAAATCATTATTGTTAAAAGGTTTTGAGCTCAAGCCAGAAGATGACTTTTTAGACAGCCGTAAACCCATGTTGGTCAATAAAGATTGTACAATAGGATTAGCTGCGCCAAAACAATCATTGCGCAACTATTTCTATAAAAATGCCGATGCCGATGAAATGATTTTCATCCACAAAGGAAAAGGAAAATTACGAACCATGATGGGAAACATTCCTTTCGAGTATGGTGATTACCTGATAATTCCTCGCGGAATAATTTATCAAATTGATTTTGATACACCAGAAAACCGACTTTTCTACGTAGAATCTTTTGCTCCTTTTTATACGCCAAAAAGATATAAAAACGAATCAGGACAACATTTAGAGCATTCGCCATTTTGCGAGCGCGACTTTATCTTGCCCAATGAGTTAGAAACACACGATGAAAAAGGAGATTTCTTGATTAAAATAAAAAAAGAAGGAATGATTCATGAAGTGGTTTATGCCACACATCCCTTTGATGTTGTAGGTTGGGACGGGTATAATTTCCCGTATGGTTTTAGCATTCACAATTTTGAGCCCATTACAGGTCGTGTGCATCAGCCACCACCAGTACATCAAACCTTCGAAACAGCCACTTTTGTAGTTTGTTCGTTCTGTCCAAGGCTGTATGACTACCACCCAAAATCCATTCCAGCACCTTACAATCATAGCAATATAGATAGTGATGAGGTTTTGTATTATGTAGATGGCGATTTTATGTCCCGCAACAATATCGAACAAGGACATATTACATTGCATCCCAAAGGCATTCCCCATGGTCCAGCACCAGGAGCCATGGAACGCAGTATAGGTCATACAGAAACCCACGAACTAGCGGTAATGGTAGACACATTTCGTCCATTGATGGTGACTGAAGAGGCTATGGGATTGGATGACGGTCAGTACTATAAATCTTGGGTAGAATAAGTCATTGCGAGGAACGAAGCAATCACACTTATCTCTAATAATAAGGAGCTATTTCCTGCTGTACGCTATATCTTTTCCTGGCTAAAGAAGCCAGAAAAAGGATGCCGCTTCCATCAGGGCTATGGCTTTAGAATAAATAACAACTTTTTTTAAAATTAATAAATCCGTGTACATCTGCTTTATCCGCATCATCCGCGTTCCAAAACTAGAAATACCGAATCAAAAAATAAATCACAATGAGCAAAGAACTTAAATCAGTAGAATACGGACTAGAAAAAATATTTGAAGGAGCGCAAGATTTCCTTCCGTTATTAGGAACCGATTATGTAGAATTCTACGTAGGAAACGCAAAACAATCCGCACATTATTATAAAACTGCTTTTGGTTACCAGTCTTTGGCGTATGCCGGATTAGAAACCGGAGTACGAGATAGAACATCGTATGTCTTGAAACAAGATAAGATTCGTATTGTGCTTACTACGCCATTAACGCAAGATTCGCCAATTCACGACCATTTACAAAAGCATGGCGACGGAGTGAAAGTAGCTGCTCTTTGGGTTGAAGATGCCACAAGTGCCTATGAAGAGACAATGAAACGCGGTGCCCGTTCTTTTATGGAGCCTACTGTGGAGCAAGATGAATTTGGAGAAGTAATACGTTCTGGGATTTATACCTACGGCGAAACGGTGCATATTTTTGTGGAGCGCAAAAATTATACGGGAGTATTTTTACCTGGATATAAAGAGTGGAAATCTGACTATAATCCAGAACCAACGGGATTAAAGTATATCGATCACATGGTAGGAAATGTAGGTTGGAACGAAATGAATACATGGGTAAAGTTCTATGAAGACGTAATGGGATTTGTAAATTTCCTTTCTTTTGATGACAAACAAATCAATACGGAATATTCAGCATTGATGAGTAAAGTAATGTCAAACGGAAACGGCAGAATCAAATTCCCAATCAACGAACCTGCCGAAGGAAAGAAAAAATCACAAATTGAGGAATACCTAGACTTTTATGGTGGGCCCGGAATTCAACACATCGCTATTGCAACTGATGATATTATCAAAACCGTAAGTCAATTAAAAGCAAGAGGGATCGAATTTTTATCTGCTCCGCCGCATGCCTATTATGAAGCTATACCCGAGCGACTGGGGGATCATATGAAAATGATGAAGGAAGACCTTACTGAAATCGAGAAATTAGCCATTATGGTAGATGCAGATGAAGACGGGTATTTATTGCAGATATTTACGAAGCCAGTACAAGACCGACCAACCTTGTTTTTTGAAATTATTCAAAGAATGGGAGCTAAAGGTTTTGGTGCAGGAAACTTTAAAGCACTTTTTGAGTCAATTGAAAGAGAACAGCAATTGCGAGGAACGTTATAAAAAAGCATTATTTTTACATATTGTGAAAAAATAAGCGATGAACAGCGTATTTCTTTGTAAATGTTGTGTTAAACTTTATTATTCGCTAAAATAACTGGATTTGTTAGCTACCTTTGCACACGCAAAAAGGGTAGGGGTGGTTTCCTTCCTGATTTCATATAAATTTCATAGTTTATAGTTTTTTGGTTAGTTAATAGCATAAAAACTCAGTCATTACTTGACTGAGTTTTTTTGTTTTAATATATTTGGAATAAAATTTGCTAATGCAATCAATAAATAGACAAATAAAAATAATGAAAAAACTGATTTTATTTTTTGTATTGATACTAACGGCAGGTTTTGATACTCCCCAAGAAGATGCTTACGGTGCTGGAGAATGGTTTAAGTTTAGAATCCATTATGGAATTGTAAACGCCGGTTACGCCACTTTAGAAGTAAAAGACGCTACGCTCAATAACAAAAAGACTTTTCACGTAGTGGGAAAAGGCTATACAACAGGAATGTCTCGATTTTTTTTTAAAGTCGACGATTTGTATGAAAGCTATATTGATAAGGATACGGGAAATCCGTATCAGTTTGTCCGAAAAATAAATGAAGGCGGTTATACCAAAAATCAAGAAGGATTTTTTAATCAGGCTGCAAACAAAGTCCTTGTTAAGGATTACAAGAATAAAAAAGAAAAGACAATTTTTGTTCCAAAAAACACGCAAGATATTTTATCTACGTTCTATTATTTAAGAAATTATCCTGGAATCGACAAACTAAAAATAGGGGAGTCTGTTGCAATCGATATGTTTTTTGATGATGAAACAACAAAATTTAAACTCAAATTTATTGGTCGTGAAACCATTGCTACTAAATTTGGTGACGTGTCTACTATGGTTTTTAGACCTTTAGTGCAATCTGGACGGGTGTTTAAAGAACAAGAGAGTTTAACGGTTTGGATTTCTGATGACGATAATAAATTGCCTATACGGATAAAAGCCAGCCTAGCAGTAGGCTCGATAAAAGCAGATATAGATGCGTATAAAGGTTTGAAAAAACCTTTCAAAATAAACAAATAATGAACAACAATGCTACTTCGGAGGCAATTTTAAAAGAAATTGAAACTAAATACCAAGCAATAAATCAAAAAACAGAAACGCAGCTGGAAGGATTATTATGGTCAAAACCAATTACCTATTGGGATTACATTCAAACCGATGCTTTACTGAATTTGCAAATACAAAGAACTACGCTTCCCGATGAAATGGTTTTTATCATGTATCACCAAGTCAATGAATTGATATTTAAAATGATTCTTTGGGAAATGCACCAGATTTCATATTCTGAAAATATTCAAACTGATTTTTTTACGGAAAGATTAATGCGAATCAGTCGCTATTTTGATATGCTAACCACTTCTTTTAGCATTATGGGTGACGGAATGGAAGTAGACCAGTATATGAAATTTAGAAATACGCTTACCCCGGCCAGTGGTTTTCAAAGTGCGCAGTACCGTTTAATAGAATTTTCATCTACAGACCTAATAAATCTTATTGATCACCGTTATAGAGATTCGATAGATAGAAACACTCCGTATGAATTTGCACTAGAGCATTTGTATTGGCAAGCAGCCGGAAAAGAATATCATACGGGTAAAAAATCGTTTCTTTTGGAAGAGTTTGAAAGAAAATACAAGACGCTGTTTCTAAATCACATGGAGGAATACAACACCATAAATATTTGGCAAAAATTCAAACAACTTCCAGATTTAGATCAAAAAAATCCTGAACTTATAAGTGCCATGCGTCATTATGATTACACGGTAAATATAACTTGGGTAATGCAACATTTGAATACTGCAAAAAAATATATTGAACAAAGCGGTAAAGGCGATGGGGAAGCAACTGGTGGAAGTGACTGGAAAAAATACATGCATCCAAAATATCAGAGGAGAATTTTTTTTCCTGAATTGTGGAGTAGCCATGAATTAAAAAACTGGGGAGTAGAAATGTAAGTTGAATTAAAAAAAACGATTTGAAACAAATATTCATATTTATAATTATACTTTTTTCTTTGGTTTCATGTAAAAAGACGGAAGAGATAACAGCAGAAAAAGTAGTCAAACGTGCTCCTAAAAAAAGTGAATTTGGTTTTGTTTATTCTGATTTTAATGTGGTTCATGATACCGTAGAAAAAGGAGATACGTTTGGAACTTTATTGGAGGAACAAAACATTGGAAATCGACAAGTATATGATATTATTGCAAAAGTAAAAGATAGTTTTGATGTGAGAACCATCAGAATAAAAAAGCCTTTTACGATGCTTCGATCCAAAAACAAGAAGAATGATTTACAGGTTTTTATCTACCAACCGGATAATTTGAGCTATTATGTGGTTGATTTTAGAGATACGGCTGTTGTTGTTTATAAAAAAATAAAACCAATCACCATAAAACGTCGAGCCATTGGCGGAGTTCTCAAGGAGTCATTATCTGAAACCTTAGGAAATGCTAGAATTGAAGGTGCTCTAGCCAGTAAAATAACAAAAATCTATGCCTATTCTATTGATTTTATGAAGCTCAAAAAAGGGGATCGTTTTGCGCTAATTTTTACGGAGCGATTCATCAATGATACAGTGTATGATGGCGTAGAGGAACTAGAAGCTTCTTTTTTTGAATACAAAGGAAAAATTATTTATGCTTTTCCTTTTGTTCAAAATGCCACTTCAGGTAAAGTCGATTATTATGACGAGCAAGGGAAAACACTTAAAAATTTCTTTCTGAAGTCACCAATAAAATTCAGTAGAATTTCTTCTCGGTTTTCTACGAGTAGATTTCATCCGGTACAGCACCGCTGGAAAGCGCACAAGGGAACGGATTATGCAGCACCTCGAGGCACTCCAATAACCGCTACGGCAGGTGGAGTTGTAGAGCAAAGCGGTTTTACAGCCGGAAACGGAAATTTTGTAAAAGTAAAACACAACGGAACTTTTTCGACACAATACCTGCACATGTCTAAAATACTAGTTAGACGAGGGCAACGTGTCAGTCAAGGACAAGTTATTGGTTTAGTAGGAAGTACTGGTCTTGCCACTGGTCCTCATGTGTGCTATCGCTTTTGGAAAAATGGAGTTCAAGTTGATGCCTTGCGACTAAAATTGCCTACAGGAGAACCTATGACGGGAAGTAATAAAAGTCGTTTTATGAATAAAATCTCTCCACTGAAATTCGAATTAGACAGTATTGCAAATCTATAACCGTATCCATAACACCCGAGTTAAAACTTATTTTGGTAACACGTAGCCATTTGATTTCAGTCTTAAAAGAATAGTATCTAATGGTTTTCTTTGTAAATTGTGTTATAAATGAAAACACATTTAGCATTAAAACTAATTTCAGTATTTTTGCCGAATTCAAATAATGTTACAAACTATCTATTAAATGGCTTTACATACAATAAATCCAACAACAACTAGTGGTTGGAAGAAACTGGAATTGCATTACAACGAAATGCAAAATGCTTCTATGCAAGAAATGTTTCTGTTGGATGCAAACAGAACAGATAAATTTAATTTAAAATGGAATGATTTTTTACTTGATTATTCAAAAAACATAATCAATCAAGAAACGATTCAGCTATTGTTGGAATTGGCTGATGAAGTAGGACTTAAAAGTGCTATTGCTGACTATTTTGATGGAGCAATCATTAATCAAACCGAAAACAGAGCCGTGCTTCATACTGCATTGCGTGCAAAGGAATCCCAAACAATAAAAGTTGATGGACTTAATGTAGTGCCAGAAATATGTGATGTAAAAAATAAAATAAAAGCTTTTACACATGAAGTTATTTCGGGTTCAAATACGGGCTTTACCGGGAAGCGTTTTACAGATGTTGTCAATATAGGAATAGGAGGGTCAGATTTAGGGCCTGCAATGGCAGTTGAAGCGTTACAATTTTATAAAAATAATCTCAATATTCATTTTGTTTCTAATGTTGATGGTGACCATGTAAATGAAATTATTAAAAAACTAAATCCAGAAACAACGCTTTTTGTGATTGTCTCCAAGACTTTTACAACTCAAGAAACATTAACCAATTCTGAAACTATCAGGAAATGGTTTTTATCCCAAGAATTTGGCACAAGCCAAGCGGATGTGGCGAAACATTTTGTTGCAGTTTCCACAAATATTGAAAAAGTAACCAAGTTTGGAATAAATCCAGTTAATGTTTTTCCGATGTGGGACTGGGTTGGCGGACGTTTTTCTTTATGGAGCGCGGTTGGATTGACAATCAGTCTAGCTGTTGGATATGATAATTTTGAAGAACTGCTAGAAGGAGCTAATGAAATGGATACGCATTTTAAAACGGCTGATTTTGATGAAAATATGCCAGTTATATTGGCATTATTGAGTGTTTGGTACAATAATTTTTTTGGTACCGAAAGTGAAGCCTTAATTCCGTACACCCAGTATTTGCAAAAGTTAGCGCCGTATTTACAGCAGGGAACCATGGAGAGTAATGGCAAAAGTATAGGTCGTGATGGGAAACCAGTACAGTACCAAACAGGGACTATTATTTGGGGCGAGCCAGGAACAAATGCGCAACACGCTTTTTTTCAGTTGATTCACCAAGGCACGAAATTAATTCCAGCTGATTTTATAGGTTTTGTAAATCCTTTGTATGGAGACACAGACCATCATGATAAATTAATGTCTAACTTTTTTGCTCAAACTGAGGCATTGCTACATGGTAAATCTGCTGCTGTAGTACAAGCTGAATTTCTCAAGCAAGGAATCTCACAGGAGAAAGCGAAGTTTCTATTACCGTTTAAAGTTTTTGCAGGTAACAAACCAACGAATACCATACTGATTGATAAATTATCACCAAAAACCCTAGGCTCCTTGATTGCAGCGTACGAGCATAAAATTTTTGTGCAAGGAATTATCTGGAATATCTTTAGCTTTGATCAGTGGGGTGTTGAACTCGGAAAGCAGCTTGCAAACTCTATTTTGGAGGAAATCAACACAAATACAATTCAAAACCATGATAGCTCTACATCCTTCTTATTAAATCATTTCTTGAGAAATAAAAAGAGCTAAAAAATCGATTTTTTTTAAAATGAAGCTTGATTTTTAGTTTCATGATGTTTTTTTTATCAATAGCGGTACTTCTTGAAACCTGATTTTACTTAAATCAGGTTTTTTTATGTCTAAATGGCTCTATTTTAGTAGTTTTAAAAAAAACCTTCATTATTTTTAAATAGATATAATTCAGTTATAAATGATAATAATGCATGGAAAAGAAAGTTTAATTGATGTAATCTTATCTTTTTTTTTAAAAAACTCTTAAATCATTTTTTAATCAATTTTAGATAAATAAAAAAAGTCGATTCTTAACGTTGCGTTAACTTATTCAAACAAAAATGTTATATTTTTGCCAAATATTTTTAAACTAAACAATATGAAAAAATTATTAAAGTTGTTATTTGTGCTGGCGGTATTATTTTTCGCCAACCCTGTATCTTACGCACAGGGTAACACTAATTCTTCTATTAGTGGTGTAGTGTACGACAAAGAAATGTTAACTCTTCCGGGTGCATCTATTCTTGCAGTTCACACTCCTTCAGGTACTCGTTATACAGCTTCTACAGATTACACGGGTAATTTTAGTATTTCGAATATGAGAGTTGGTGGACCATATAAGGTGACAATAACTTTTGTTGGTTTTTCTAACTATATAAATGATAATACTTATTTGCAGTTGGGAGAAAATAAAACATTTAAAGTAGTTCTAGCTGAAGAGTCTAATCAATTACAAGAAGTTGTAGTTAAAGCTTCAAAAAACAATACTTTTAATTCGCAGAGAACTGGGGCGCAAACAACAATCAACTCAGATCAAATTAAAGCGTTGCCATCATTATCACGAAATATATCTGACTTTGCAAGACTAACACCTCAAGCTCAATTAAGAGGAGATGATGTCTTGTCTATTGGAGGTCAGAACAATAGGTTTAATGCAATTTATATTGATGGAGCTGTTAGTAATGACGTTTTTGGATTAGCAGCAAATGGTACTAATGGTGGGCAAACAGGAGTAAGCCCTATTTCTATTGACGCAATTGAGCAATTTCAAGTTAGTGTTGCTCCATATGATGTAAAATTATCAGGATTTGCTGGTGGTGCAATTAGTGCTATTACACGTTCAGGAACAAACAATTTTGAAGGATCTGCTTATTTCTTTAACCGTGATGAGTCTATTGCTGGAAAAACACCTCCTTCTTTAGCAGGTGTCAATGGTAGACAAAAATTAGCTGACTTTACTGCTCAAACTTACGGTGTTCGTGCTGGTGGTGCACTTATTACGGATAAATTATTTTATTTCATTAACTACGAAAGACAAGATAACGAAACGCCTCAGCCGTTTGATGTTTCTACATATTTAGGGCCATCTGGAAGTAGAATAGGGGAGTTAAGAACCAAGCTAGCTACTTATGGATATGATGCAGGTGTTTTTGACAATAACGTTCGTACGTTGGTAAGCGATAAATTAATTGCTAAATTAGACTGGAATATTAATGATAATCATAAACTATCATTGAAGCATAGTTATGTTACTGCTGACGAATTTTCGCCAGGTCGTTCAACTGCAAATGCCATCAACTTTGTTAATGGAAGCCAAACGTTTAAATCTGTAACTAATTCAACAGCTTTAGAGTTAAATTCAAGATTTGGTAATAAATTTTCAAATAACTTAGTAGTTGCTTTCACTAACGTTGATGATGACAGAAATGCTGCTGGAAGTCCTTTTCCTACAGTAAGGATTAATGACGGTAGTACTAGGAATAACATTAATTTTGGTGCAGAGGGATTTTCTACAGCAAATTTATTAGAGCAACGTGTCTTGACTATTACTGATAATTTTGAGATTAATGTTGGTAAAAATAAGATTACCATTGGAACTCATAATGAATTTTCACAGTCTAAAAATGTATTTTTCGGAAATAACTTTGGTTCTTACACATTTCGTAGTCTTGATGACTTTTTGCTAGACAGAAAACCAATTACGTTTGCAATGAACTATTCATTAATTGGCGGAGAGGGTGATGGATCTCTTGGAGCAGCTGAATTTGGGACTAAACAATTTGGTTTTTATGTCCAAAATGAAATGAGAGTAACTGATAACTTCAAGTTATCATATGGTGTAAGAGTTGATGTTCCAGTTTGGGAAGATGGTCTAACAAATACAGATTTTAATACAAGAACTATTCCTTTATTAGGAGCTGCAGGAAAAAATTTGCAAGGCGCAACTGTAGGTTCTTCTATAAGAACTACTCCTCATTTTGCACCACGTGTAGGTTTTAATTACGATGTAAATGGTAAAAAATCTACTCAAATTAGAGGTGGTTTAGGTGTCTTTACTTCAAGATTACCTTTAGTTTGGCCAGGTGGTACTTACAATAATAATGGAGTATCTCAGGGAGCTATTTTTATAAATGCTTCGTCATCAGGTGTAATTCCTGCAACGATGCCGTCTTTTAATCCAAATCCTAGTGTGGCTGCTCAATTTACTGGATTACCAAATACTACTCAATTTCCAAGACCAGGTTCAGGCCGTGTAGGTGGAGATATCAACTTATTTTCAAAAGATTTTCAGTTACCACAAGTATTCAAAGCTAGTTTTGGTGTTGACCAAAAATTACCTTTAGGTTTTGTTTTAAGTTCTGAAATTACTTATAATGATAACATCAGCGCAGTTACTTATGAAAATTTAAATATTAGGGCTGCTTCAAGTAATTTAACAGGAGCAGACACAAGACCTCGCTATAACGGTAGGAATAATCGCGTAGATCCAACTTACGAGGGAATTTATTTAGGTTCTAATACAAGTGAAGGTAAAGCGTATAACGTAGCTTTTACATTGGCTAAGAACTTTAGGTCTGATTTTATTGATGCTAATATTTCTGGAACTTATTCTTATGGTAAATCTACTGTTTTGCTAGATGCTACTTCATCTCAAAACAGTTCACAATGGAGAAATACAGAGACAGTTAACGGTGCTAATAGTTTAGAACTATCTAGATCTGATTTTGATCCAGGAAGAAGAATTGTTTCAAATGGTAATGCTACAATTAAATGGAGTAAATTTACTAAATCTAGAATTGGTTTCTTCTATGAAGGTGCTCAAGGTACACCAATTAGTTATGTTTATGCTGACAGAGGTAATCTTTTGCAAGATACTTTTTCTAGCTCGGCATTGATTTTCATTCCTGCAAAACAGTCTGATATTGTTCTTGTGTCATTACCTGTAACACCTACTAACCCAAACCCTTTAACACCGCAGCAACAATGGGAAGCTCTTAGTGCTTTTATTGAAGGAAATGAGTATTTACGTGAGAGAAAAGGTGGTTATGCTGAGCGTAATGGTGACCGTTTAAAGACAAGTCATGTAGTTGATTTGAAATTTGCACAAGAGTTCACTATCAATGTTGGTAAAAAGAAGCATACATTAGAGTTTACAGCTGACATTTTTAACTTTACTAATTTATTGAACAAAAATTGGGGTAAAAGATATTTTACTGGATTTGATCAAGTGCAATTGTTAACACAAGTTGGTTTTGGTACAGGTGCAAATGCAAACACACCTACTTTTAATTATAGCCCGTCTGCAGGTAATTCAATTAACCAAGCTGATGATGTAGGTTTAAACTCATCAAGATGGCAAATGCAAACTGGTGTTCGTTATACGTTTAACTAGTTTATTTTTAAATAAATCAACCCTCATTTCTTATGAAATGGGGGTTTTTTAATGTCTTTTTTTCTTATATTTGTTTAAACAAAAACAACATTTATGTATAATTTTATTCAAAAATTCCATTCTGGATGGGCTTATCTTGCTCTTTTAATTTTGGTTATTGCAGTGGTAAATTCTTTGATTGGGATGTCTTCAAAAAAAGAGTTCACATTAAAAGATAGAAAAATCGCCTTGTTTGCTTTAATAGCGATTCACATTCAGTTTTTAGTGGGTATCATTTTATATTTTGTTTATCCAAATGGATTAAAAATGATAAACGCAGTTGGAATGGGAGGCCTTACAACAGAAAGTAGATTATTAGCATTGGAGCATCCATTAATCAATATTATTGCCATTACATTAATTACAATCGGTTGGTCCAAGCATAAAAAACTCTTGACTGGTGAATCAAAATTTAAAACTTTCTCTATTTTTTACGGTTTGGGATTAGTTCTGATTTTAAGTAGAATTCCTTGGAAAATTTGGATGTAAAATCAAATTTAAGCTCTAGAAATAGAGCTTTTTTTATCTGGGTATGGTTTTTGTAAAATCGGCTTAACAAATACATTAAATATGAAAAAAGCAATAACGTTATTTTTTTTACTGGCAAGTATTGCCTTTGTCAGTAGTCAAAGCATTAACTTAGAAAAACAAAAATCAGTTACTCAAAAAGATACGCTCAAGAAAAATAAAGCAACAACTGAATTTGAGGAAAGTAAAACAGATTCCTTACTCACTTCATTAGGAAAATTTAAAATCTATAAAAAAGAGGCGCATGCCTCTTATTATGCCGATAAATTTAATGGAAGACGCACTACAAGCGGAAGAAAATTTGACAACAACAAATATACC
This sequence comes from Flavobacterium sp. DT2-2, assembly GCA_051990185.1. Taxonomy (GTDB): domain Bacteria; phylum Bacteroidota; class Bacteroidia; order Flavobacteriales; family Flavobacteriaceae; genus Flavobacterium. The sequence goes on from JAFCUE010000009.1 coordinate 60,009, forward strand.
GCAGCGCATAAAAAACTTCCTTTTGGAACAAAAGTAAAAGTGACTAATGAAAAAAACGGCAAGTCTGTGATTGTAGAAATCACCGATAGAGGTCCATTTGTTAAATCTAGAGAAATCGACCTTTCTAAAAGAGCTTTTATGGATATTACTTCAAATAAAAGCAGTGGCGGAATGCTTGTGACAATTGCAATACTGAACAATTAGATCACCAATTCTTATAAGGATGCATACTTAAATAAGCGTTGTAATAGCGGTTAATATGGGTTACTTCTTCGCCCAGCCAAGTAGGCTTTTCAAAAGTTTCCATTTCAGAACTAAGTTCAATTTCTGCGACAATCAATCCTTCATTTTCACCGTAGAACTCATCAACCTCATAAATATGAGAGCCGCATTTGATTTCAAAACGGGTTTTATCAATAATGCCTTTTTCACATAACAATAATAATTCCTTTGCTTCGTTCACAGGAATTTCTGTTTCCCATTCAAAACGGGACATACCTGAATCATTTGAGATTCCTTTTATGGTCAAATATCCTTTTTCGCCTTTTATTCGTACTCGAACCGTGCGTTCCGGGACCGAACTTAAATAGCCTTGTGCAATTCGATTTTGAGCAAAAGCTGCTGCCTTAAACGAATCGTCTGTAACCAAAAATTTTCTTTCTATTTCAATCATGCTTCTTTTGTCTGATTATTTAAAGCTTTTCCAGCTATTCGTTTCAATTTCTCAATCATATAACTTTTTTTCTTTTTTTAAAAAAGGAGCTTCTTGGGGCGCTCTTTTCTAAAAGAAAAAATAGTTTTTTTCAATCGAAGATTTCACTGCTATCTGGGCTAAAACACTTGTTTGTTTAAAGGTAGGAATTAATTAGAAGTGCAGTATTTAGATTTATATTTTTTTGCGCATTTGCGAAATATAAATGAGAGTATTGGTTAACTTTATAGTGAGTTTTATTTTTGGATAGGAATAAAGATGCGGTCAAGAGCTGTTTCATTTTTGGAGTTGTGATCGGTTACTGATTCGATTTAAAATCTTTTATCGTTTTGACTTATGAATTTTTGCAATGCAAGAAAGATAGATCATAGCAGCATTAAATTACTACTAAATGGAGGAGCTCATACAATTGAACCAGTACCAAAAATTCGAGTATTGTATATTCAAAAATTTAAATGCAAGAATCAGTTTCCAATAGAAAAATAATACACGTTGACATGGATGCCTTTTATGCATCGGTAGAGCAAATGGACAATCCGTTATTGCGTGGCAAACCAATTGCGGTTGGGGGTTCAGAAAATCGAGGAGTTGTAGCTGCTGCAAGTTATGAAGCTAGGAAATTTGGAGTTCGAAGCGCAATTAGTGGTGTTATGGCCAAAAAAAATTGTCCAGAGCTCATTTTTGTTCGTCCACGTTTTGATCGGTACAAAGAAATTTCCAGTAAGATTCAAAAGATTTTTTATGAATACACAGATTTAGTAGAGCCCTTGTCACTTGATGAGGCATATCTGGATGTAACCCAGAACAAAAAAGGGAATCTTAGCGCTACGCTATTAGCACAAGAAATAAGGCAACGAATTTTTGACGAGGTTGGTTTAACAGCTTCTGCAGGTATATCGGTTAATAAGTTTGTCGCTAAAATAGCCAGTGATTTTAACAAACCAAATGGTCAAAAAACGGTTCGTCCAGATGAAGTGCTCTCATTCTTGGAGGAATTACCCATTCGAAAATTTTATGGCGTCGGAAAAGTGACTACTGAGAAAATGTATCAACTCGGCATTTTTACGGGAGTAGAGCTGAAAAGTAAATCTTTAGAATTTTTAGAGAAGCATTTTGGGAAATCAGGAACTTTTTATTACAATGTTGTAAGAGGAATTCACAACAGCTTGGTAAAATCAAACCGAATTACCAAATCAGTAGCCGCTGAACATACTTTTGATGTCAACCTCTCCTCTGAAGTTTTCATGATGGAGCAATTGGAGATCATTGCAATCGCCTTAGAAAAAAGATTAAAAAAACACAATGTAGCTGGGAAAACAATTACTTTAAAAATAAAATACAGTGATTTTACACAACAAACACGCAGTAAAACGTTGCCCTATTTTATTGCGGATAAAACACTTATTGTAGAGGTTGTTAAAGAGTTATTGTACCAAGAACGAATGAAAGATTCAGTGCGGTTGTTAGGAATTTCTTTAAATAATTTAAATACCGAACAGAAAAAATATGTTGTTGTACAGCTTAAATTTGATTTTTAATGGACTATGTACACGTTCAACAAGGGTTAAAGTTTGCTTATTACTATCTTTTCGTTGTAATTAAAATTAAATTTGGCTTTTCAAATCAATTAATTATGAATGATTTTAGACAATATGAAGAAGCTATTGCTTTGTACCACAATAATTTAAGTATAAATACTGCTCCTGTTTACTCATGGGATTTTCACAACGATTTCCTGTGTTCTATCAAGAACTTTTTTTTAGATTTAAACAAATTGAATGGAATTGCTTCTAAGAATAAATGGGTTCAAAGTGATTGGGATTTAAAAAATACTCCACAAGATGAAGTGATTATTGTGACGGATGTAAAGTTGAAAATTGTTTTCGCCTCGCATAACATTGTAAATATGAACGGTTATCGCGAAGAAGAAGTTCTAGGTAAAAGTCCCAAAATGTTTCAAGGTAAGGCTACAAATCTTAGTACGTCTAGTGAAATTCGAAAGGCTATTTTAGAACAGAAACCATTTGAAAAAACAGTTATGAATTATAAAAAAAATGGGGAAGTATATGTTTGTCTGATAAAAGGATATCCTGTATTTAACAATAAAGGTGAATTAATCCATTATATAGCCTTTGAAAAAGCTGCTTAAAAGATAAAACCTTTCCAATTGGAAAGGCTTTATCTTTTTATGACATCCGCGGTTGTTATTAATTTTTACTGTTCAGTTTTGAGAGTAATCTTAAAAATTCGATGTAGAGCCAAACTAGTGTAATCATTAATCCCATGGCTCCATACCATTCCATATATTTAGGCATTTTTTGTTCAGCGCCTTTTTCGATACGGTCAAAATCTAAAAACAGATTTAAAGCAGCAATTACTATTACAAAAATGCTGATTCCAATACTCATCATAGAGTTGCCATAATGTACAGGGATAAAACTTGTAAACATAGAAAATAACCATGAAATGATGTAGTAGGTAGCAATAGCTAATGTAGCTGCCACAACAACTGATTTGAATTGTTCAGTTACTTTTACCACTTTATACTTGTATAAGCCAAGGCAAACCATAAAAGTGACAAAAGTTGCTCCCACGGCTTGAATTACAATTCCAGGATACATGGCTTCAAAAATTGCCGAAATACCTCCTATAAATAGACCTTCAAATAAAGCATAGCCTGGCGCTAAATACGGAGAGTATTGTGGTTTGAAAGCTGAAATTAGTACTAAAACTAATCCAACAATTGCGCCTCCAATTGCGGGCACCAAAGGATTCATACCATTAAATGTCAACCACCAGATCACAGTTGCAGATGCGGACAAAAGCAAAAATAAAATTAAACTTTTATTTATAGTTCCTGATAAAGTCATTTCGTCGTTATAATCAATAACGGTAGCCTGATGTACTTCCTCTTTAGAAACGGCGGTAGAAAAAGTCTTATGGTTTAAAAATGGATTTTTAGAATTCAAATTCATAATAGATTCAGTTAAGTGTTTATCAAATATAATTTTTATTTTTCAAAGGATTTCCTAAATAATCTTATATTTTAAGGTGAAGCAATTCTATATCTCTGTAGTGTAAACAAAAAAATCCGTCCTATTTCGTTTATAAACGAGATAAAACGGATTTGATTTTTAAAGCGCTTAACGTTATTCTATTTCAGATACTCTCAAGGTGTTTACCATTCCTTTATCTTTGATTGGCATAGCCGCTAGGTTGATGAGAAAATCACCTTTTTGTACAAAACCTTTATGTTTCACAATTTCATTGATATCTGTTACTGTGTCATCTGTGCTCACATCTTTGGTATACATGAATGATTTTACTCCCCAAAGCAAGTTAAGTTGTGTCAATATTCTTTTATTGGAGGTAAAAACCAGAATATGCGCATTGGGTCTCCAAGCCGAAATTTGGAAAGCAGTATACCCACTATTTGTCAAGGTACAAATTGCTTTAGCTTTGATGACATTTGCCATAGTTGCAGCGTGGTGACAAATTGTTTTGGTGATAAAACGTTTTGTTTTGATTTGTGGTGTGTTTTGCGGCACTTGAATTAGTGGAGAATCTTCAACTGCCTCAATGATTTGAGTCATTTTTTGGATTACCTGAATCGGATAGTTGCCTGTAGCCGTCTCACCGGATAACATTACTGCATCAGCGCCATCCATAACAGAGTTGGCCACATCATTTACTTCTGCTCGAGTTGGTGTAAGGGAAGTGATCATTGTTTCCATCATTTGCGTAGCTACAATAACGGGAATACGAGCTGTTTTTGCTCTGCGGATCAATTCTTTTTGAACTAATGGTACTTCATGAGCAGGAAGTTCTACTCCTAAGTCGCCGCGGGCTACCATCAAGGCATCACAGTAGGCAACAATTTTATCGATATTTTCTAATGCTTCCGGCATTTCGATTTTGGCTATAATTGGAATTTTATAGTCAGAATGTTCTGCAATTAATTCTTGTAAGTCCTGTAAATCTCTTGGTGTTTTTACAAAAGATAATGCAATCCAATCTACATTTTGCCCAATTGCAAAAATAGCATCAGCTATATCTTTTTCTGTCATAGCTGGAAGAGAAATTTTAGTATTAGGAAGATTAACCCCTTTTTTTGATTTCAATTCACCACCTTGAATAACTCTTGCAATAACCTCAGATTTTTTATCAGTTTCAACAATTTCAAATATAAGTTTTCCGTCATCTAGCAAAATACGCTCTCCAGGATTTACATCATTTGGAAAGTTTTGGTATTTCATGAATACTTTTTGAGCTGTTCCTAGAATGTCTTGGGCAGTAGTAAATGTAATTAAATCACCGTCATGCACCACTACGCCCTCTTCCATCACTCCAACCCGTAACTTAGGACCTTGTAAATCGCCAAGGATAGCTGTAGTATAGCCAAATTCTTCATTTAGACCACGTATGATATTAATTTTCTCTTTTACATCATCGTAATCCGCATGCGAAAAATTCACTCTAAAGACATTTACACCGGCATCAATCATGTCTTTTATGATTTCTCTTGTACTGCATGCAGGCCCAAGGGTGGCTACAATTTTTGTTTTTTTGTTTGTAAGCATTTGTATTAAAAAATTAAATTGTTTTTTGATTTTATTTGATTTGTATCCACACAGTATACGGTAGAGACATTATCAATGGTATTCAATAGGATTTGTATTTTCGACAGACTTAAAGCATCTTCATTATTTTCTACTTTTAAAAAATAATCTACTTTTTTAAATTCGGGAAGTAAATACACTTTTGTTGCCACTTCCATAGTTAGATTTGAAAATAAATTTTGATTAATTCCTTTTTTGTATTGAATTACTTCATTTTTATTTTGAATCAAATCCCAAGAAATTTCTTTGTCGGAATCAGAATAGGAAAATCTCGAAAAATTTGTTTCTCCTTCTTTGATATTAATTTGAATTTCATTCTTGCTTTTGCTCAAATTGATAAACAGTTTTTTATTTATAAAATAAGCCAACCTATAATTTTCAAGTGAAGTATGAATTGCAATTAGATGGTAATCTATTGCATCAAATTCGTCAAGATTTAGTTTATGAATTGCCATTTCGAGAAAAAGTAAGATGTAAATATAGTATTTCTATTGAAGTGTAGACCTCTCAAAATAAGATGTTTTCGTTATTTTATGAACGAAAACGTTATAGTTTTATAGAAATTGATATTATTTCCTATCCATTTTTTCTTGAAACGCAAAATAAGCACGTTGGGATGCTTTTTCTTCTGCTTTCTTTTTTGAAGTTGCTCTGGCTTTTGCAATCACTTTATCGTCAATACTCAGTTTGACACCAAACAGTCGTTGTCCGTCAATTGCATTGTCCTCGAAAATATCATAATGAAATATTTTCTTTTCTTTTTGGCACCATTCGATGACCAAACTTTTATAACTAATTACTTTTCCTTCCAATCTAGCGATATCTACATAAGGAGCTACCACTCTTTTTTGAATAAATTTTTCACAATATACATAACCACGATCCAGATAAATGGCTCCCACGAGTGATTCAAATATATTGCCGTGTATGTTTTCTCCAAAATGGTTTAAGGGTACTTTGCTCTCTATGTATTGAACTAAATTTAAGTCTTTTCCCAATTCATTTAAATGTTCTCTACTTACAATCTTTGAACGCATTTTGGTAAGATATCCTTCATCGCCAGAGGGTGCTTTGCTAAATAAATGTGCTGCAATTACGGAACTTAGCATGGCATCTCCTAAAAACTCTAATCGTTCATAATTAATTGGATTTCCTAAAACATCCAAACGGTTGGAAGAACGGTGTGTGAATGCTTTCTGGTAATACTCTAAATTTAAAGGAGCAAAACCTAAGATTTTCTGAATAGAATCAAAAAAAATCCCGTCTTCAAGAGAACGGGATTTTGAAAATATTTTTCTAATTATACGCATATATAATTATTAGATTTCTAATTTTTTTACTAAAACACAGGCATTGTGACCTCCAAAACCAAAAGTATTACTCATAACCACATTCATCTCTCTTTTTTGAGCTTTATTGAACGTGAAATTCAATTTAGAATCAATGTTTTCATCATTTGTTACATGATTGATGGTTGGGGGAACAATTCCGTATTTCATCGAAAGAATGGAAGAAATGGTTTCAACAGCTCCGGCTGCACCAAGTAAATGACCAGTCATCGATTTTGTTGAATTGAGATTCATGGTATAAGCATGTTCGCCAAAAACATGAAGTATCGCTTTTGATTCTGCCATATCACCAAGTGGCGTTGAGGTTCCGTGCATATTCAATCCGTCAACGTCAGTTGGTTGCAAGCCAGCGTCTCTTAAGCAATTTAGCATCACATTTTTAGCGCCCAAACCATCAGGATGCGGAGCAGTTATATGGTATGCATCTGCGGACATTCCACCACCTCCAATTTCACAGTAGATTTTAGCACCACGTGCAATCGCATGTTCGTATTCCTCTAGAATCAACGCTCCCGCTCCTTCTCCTAAAACAAAACCATCACGGTCTTTGTCCATTGGTCTGGAAGCTGTCTTTGGATCATCATTTCTTGTTGATAGCGCATGCATAGCATTAAATCCTCCCATGCCTGCAATAGTTACTGCTGCTTCAGATCCACCAGTCACCATAACATCAGCGTGGCCTAATCTAATGTAATTAAAAGCATCAATAATAGCATTTGTAGAGGAAGCACAAGCAGAAACTGTCGCGAAATTTGGGCCTCTAAAGCCATATTTTATAGAAATATGTCCACAAGCAATATCAGATATCATTTTTGGAATAAAGAAAGGATTAAATTTTGGAGTTCCATCGCCTGCTGAAAAATTCAACATCTCGATTTGAAAAGTTTCTAATCCGCCTATTCCTGAACCCCAAATAACTCCTGCTCGGTCTTTATCTAAAGCGTCTAGATTAAATCCAGCATCATTTACTGCTTCTTCAGACGACACCATGGCATATTGTGCATAGCGATCCATTTTTCTAGCTTCTTTTCGGTCTAAAAAATCCTCAGCATTAAAGTTTTTAAGTTCACATGCAAATTGAGTTTTAAATTTTGAAGCATCAAAATAAGTGATTGGAGCTGCACCACTCACGCCGTTAATAAGGGAGTTCCAATATTCTTCAATGTTATTTCCAATGGGTGTAAGAGCGCCTAAACCTGTTACAACAACTCGTCTTAATACCATAAATTCTTTATTTTTGTTATCTTAAAACAAATAAAACCCATGCTTTCTTTACTGTATTGCTATTACAAAAGAGCCATGGGTATTACAATAAATATAGTTTTGATTGAAAATCAATCTCGAATTTAATTTTAAAAAAAATAATAACACCCGTATACAAGATTGCAAACGGGTGTGTCTTTATTATTTTTTAGCTTCCTCGATGTAAGAGATTGCTTGACCTACAGTAGCGATGTTTTCTGCTTGATCGTCTGGAATTTGAATGTCAAATTCTTTTTCGAATTCCATAATAAGCTCAACAGTGTCTAATGAGTCAGCTCCTAAATCATTAGTGAAGCTTGCTTCTGTTACAACTTCGTTTTCGTCAACACCTAATTTGTCTACGATAATCGCTTTTACTCTTGATGCAATGTCTGACATAATCTTTAATTTTAGAATTTAATTTGTTGGCAAAAATAAAAAACTTTATTTTAAAACAACGATTTAGTTGATAAATGTGACAACTAATTTATGAAATATATTTTGACAAAGGTGTCTCAATGCTATTTATTTTGAATTATTATGCTTTTTTTTGTGGCTTGAAATTGAATGTAGTTATGAAAAGAATCGTGATTTTTGCCTCCGGATCGGGTACTAATGCTGAAAATATTATCCAATATTTTAAAAAAACGAATACAGCACGTGTTATTGCAGTTTTTACAAACAACCCTAATGCGGGAGTCATCGATAAAGTTCAAAAATACGATGTGCCCATTGAGATTTTTACAAAAACACAATTATTTGAAACTGAAATACTACAAAAAATTAAAGTAATGAATCCGGATCTAATTGTTTTAGCTGGTTTTTTACTCCAATTCCCTTCACGTATTATAAAAGCTTTCCCAGATAAAATCATAAATATACATCCTGCTTTATTGCCTAAATACGGGGGAAAAGGGATGTATGGAATGTATGTACATCAGGCAGTTGTTGAAAATAAGGAATCAGAAACGGGAATTACGGTACACTATGTGAATGAAAATTATGATGAAGGCGCTATTATCGCTCAACAACGAGTTGCATTAACAGCAGTAGATACGTTTGCAACAGTTGCTGAAAGAATTCATGAACTAGAGCAAGAGTTTTTCCCAGTTATTATAGAGCGCATTTTAAACCAAAGTATATTATAGTAATGGGATACGATGTACATATATTTACAGATGGTGCTGCAAAAGGAAATCCCGGAAACGGAGGTTATGGTGTGGTAATGGAGTGGGTAGGAAAGCCATATAAAAAGGAATTCTATGAAGGTTTTCGTCTCACTACTAATAATAGAATGGAGTTACTAGCTGTAATTGTAGGACTTGAAAAATTAAAAAACCCCGATACCAAAGTGTTAGTAGTTTCGGATTCTAAATATGTAGTGGACTCTGTAGAAAAAAAATGGGTTTTGGGCTGGGAGAAAAAAGGATTTGTAGCTCGTAAAAATTCCGACCTGTGGAAACGTTTTTTAGTGGCTTACAGAAAACACAAAGTTGATTTTAAATGGATCAAAGGACATAACAATCATGTTCAGAACGAAAGGTGCGATGAATTGGCCGTTATGGCTTCCATGCAAAAGGAACTCTCTATAGATGCTTTTTATGAAAAAGAGGAGGCAAAGTTGTTGTGATTCAAGAATGTAAATTGGCAAAACTTTACAATTGAGACTCTTTGCAACTTTACAACTTATAAACTATCTTTGCGCCTTAATTCGAAACGTATATAATGAATAAATTATTGATTGTTGGAACAGTAGCTTTCGACGCAATTGAAACGCCATTTGGAAAAACTGACAAAATTTTAGGTGGTGCGGCAACTTATATTGGTTTGTCGGCTTCCTTCTTTAATGTACAATCCGCTATAGTTTCTGTAGTTGGCGATGATTTTCCTCAAGAATATTTAGATTTATTGACTTCAAGAAATATTGATATTTCTGGCCTTGAAGTAGTCAAAGGCGGAAAAACATTCTTTTGGAGTGGTCGTTACCACAATGACTTAAACTCAAGAGATACACTAGATACACAATTAAACGTTTTGGCTGATTTTCAACCAAAAGTACCGCAAGACTATAAAAATGCTGATATAGTAATGCTAGGGAATTTACATCCATTGGTACAAAGCAGTGTTTTAGACCAAATGGAAACACAACCCAAATTAGTAGTGCTTGACACAATGAATTTCTGGATGGATTGTGCGTTGCCGGAATTATTAGATGTAATAAAACGTGTAGATGTAATTACGATCAATGATGAGGAAGCTAGACAACTTTCGGGAGAATATTCTCTAGTTAAGGCTGCTGCCAAAATTCAAACTATGGGCCCTAAGTATGTGGTGATTAAAAAAGGGGAGCATGGAGCTCTTATTTTCCATGATCAGGATGTTTTCTTTGCACCAGCATTGCCATTAGAAGAAGTATTTGACCCAACAGGAGCGGGAGATACATTTGCAGGAGGATTTGCAGGTTACTTGACACAAAGCGAAAACATCTCTTTTGAGAATATGAAAAACGCTATTATCCAAGGTTCTAACTTAGCTTCCTTTTGCGTAGAGAAATTTGGAACTGAACGAATGCTTACTTTAGAGAAAAACGAAGTAGTGTCTCGATTAAAACAATTCAAATCGCTAACACAATTTGACATAGAATTATAATAGTATAAAACCTCGGAAACGGGGTTTTTTTGTTTAAAAAAATTAGCAGGGAATTTCATCTGATTTATTAGTAATTTATCAGTTCATATTATTTTAGAATAACACAACAACACAAACAACATTATAATGAGCGATGCTTTAAAACACGAGTGTGGTATAGCCTTAATTAGATTACTTAAACCGCTTGAATTCTACAAAGAAAAATACGGAACTGCTTTCTACGGAATACAAAAAATGTATCTTCTCATGGAAAAGCAGCACAATCGCGGACAAGATGGTGCAGGTTTTGCAAGCATAAAACTAGATGTAGAGGCAGGGGAGCGGTACATAAGTCGTGTACGTTCTAATCATGCACAGCCTATACAAGATGTTTTTGCTCAAATCAATGACAGAATTAACGAAGAAATGACTGCACATCCAGAATATGCTGATGATGTGGCTTTGCAAAAACAAAAAATCCCATATTTAGGAGAATTGTTTTTAGGCCACGTTCGTTATGGGACTTTTGGCAAAAACAGTATCGAAAGCGTACACCCTTTTTTAAGACAAAACAACTGGATGCATCGCAACTTGATTTTGGCGGGGAATTTTAACATGACGAATGTTAAAGAACTTTTTCAAAGTTTGATTGAACTGGGTCAGCATCCAAAAGAAATGGCAGATACCGTTACTGTTATGGAAAAAATAGGTCACTTCCTAGATGATGCCGTAACCGATTTGTACCAAGAATGTAAAAATGAAGGATTGACTAAGAGAGAGGCTTCACCTATTATTGCAGAGCGATTGGATGTAGCTAAAATTTTGACCCGAGCTTCAAAAAATTTAGATGGTGGGTATGCCATGGCAGGACTTTTAGGTCACGGGGACTCTTTTGTATTTAGAGATCCAGCAGGAATACGTCCCGCTTATTTTTATCAAGATGATGAAATAGTGGTAGTAGCTTCGGAGCGACCAGTGATACAAACCGTGTTCAATGTTCCTTTCGAAAAAGTACAAGAGATCGAGCCCGGAAATGCTTTGATTATTAAAAAGAATGGAACGATCTCTATGAATGAAATTTTGCCTCCCACAGTTAAAAAAGCATGTTCTTTTGAACGTATTTATTTTTCCAGAGGGAGTGATGCCGAAATATACCAAGAAAGAAAAACGCTGGGAAAACTTATTTTGCCAGCCGTTTTAAAATCAATAGATGAAGACACAGACAATACTGTATTCTCTTACATTCCTAATACTGCAGAGACTTCATTTTACGGATTAGTAGAGGCAGCTCAGGATTTCTTGAATCAAAGAAAGAACAATTTCATTTTGCAAAATAGAAATTCCTTGACGAAAGAATCGTTGCAAGAGTTGCTTTCGGTGAAAATACGTACCGAAAAAGTAGCCATTAAAGATGCAAAGCTGAGAACTTTTATTACCGAAGATAGTAGCAGGGATGATTTAGTTGCGCACGTTTATGATGTTACGTATGGCGTGATAAAACCAACAGACAATTTGGTAATTATAGATGATAGTATCGTTAGAGGGACAACCTTAAAAATGAGTATTATCAAAATGATGGATCGTTTGAATCCAAAAAGAATTGTTGTGGTCTCATCGGCACCGCAAATTCGATATCCAGATTGTTACGGAATTGACATGGCTAAACTAGAGGGTTTAGTAGCTTTTAGAGCCACTTTAGAATTACTTAAGGAACGCAATTTGTACCATATTGTTGATGAGGTGTATGCTAAATGTAAATCACAAGAAAACTTTAAGGACAGTGAAGTAGTGAATTACGTAACGGCCATTTACGAACCTTTTGAACCACAAGAAATTTCAGATAAAATTGCTGAAATGTTGAGCTCTCCAGAGATAAAAGCTGAGGTGAAAATTATTTTTCAAACTGTAGAAGATTTGCATATCGCTTGTCCTAAACACTTAGGGGATTGGTACTTTACAGGAGATTATCCTACACCAGGAGGAAATAGAGTAGTTAACAGAGCTTTCATGAATTTTTACGAGGGGAAAGATGCGAGAGCTTACTAGTAAGTTTCCTCATTTGGTTTTTAATCGGTTTTCTAAGTTGTTCATCTAATTTTTTTGGTGACAATAAAGAACTACTATACATTTATAAGGCCATAACATTAGTAGGTTAAGATTATGGTAGATTTGGGGCAAAAAGGGTGGAAGAAATTCCACCTTTTTTATTGGAATAAAGTCAAAGACTCCAAAATCCAAAGTAAAATCAAAAGAAGTTACACAGAGTAAACTAATTCTTAAACATAGCAAAACAGGCTATTAAAAAGACGAATAAATCTTTTTAATAGCCTGTTTTGTTTATTTCCTTTTTGTTAGGTTAGGGCTTATTTATCTAAAGCAAATCGTCTAGCCACTTCTGTCCAGTTAATTACATTGAAAAAGGCTTCGATGTAATCTGGTCTTTTGTTTTGATAATGCAAATAGTAGGCGTGTTCCCAAACATCCATTCCTAAAATTGGAGTTCCGCCACATCCTATACCTGGCATTAATGGATTGTCTTGGTTTGGGGTGCCACAAACTTCAACTTTACCACCTTTATGCACACAAAGCCATGCCCATCCTGAGCCAAATTGAGTCACGCCAGCTTTACTGAAACTAGCTTTAAATTCTTCAAAATTTCCAAAAGCAGCCTCAATTGCAGCTAATAAATCTCCAGTTGGCAGTCCACCACCTTCTGGGGTCATTACGGTCCAGAACAAATTGTGATTGTAAAAACCACCGCCATTATTACGAACAGGCATGTTTTTCATATCAAGGTTAATCAAGATATTTTCAATAGTTTTTCCCTCCATATCTGTTCCTGCTACAGCAGCATTCAAATTTGTTGTATACGCATTGTGATGTTTAGAGTGATGGATTTCCATAGTGCGAGCATCAATATGAGGTTCTAATGCGTCATACGCATAAGGTAATTGTGGTAATTCAAAAGCCATAATATGATTATTTAAATGATTTATAAATATATTTATTCAAATTTAAACATTAAACTCCGTAATGGAAATTCTATTTCGTTATAATTTCATTAAATTAATTGATAGTCTGGTCTTTGGGATTGTCGTAATGTGACTTGATATTTTCCCTCCATTGCCACCAAGACCGTGACCATATCAAGGCAGCTTGAAATAGCAAGATGATAAAAACAGCATTCAAAAAACCAAAATTGTCGTTTGGCTCTTTGACTGCTGTTTTTTTCAATCAGGTCGTTTTTTCTGCCAAAGCATCCTCAATCTGTTTGACTCAATTTACAAACAAGTAGTTGCGTTGCTTAATTCAGTGTTATCTATATTATAAATCAAAGTATTATTGGATGTATTATACAAGTTTTCTGAAAAATTATCATAATCTTTTACAAAAAGAATTCCTTTTCCTTCTACGAAAATAAGGCATTTATTACTTGACTCAAATTGAATAATCGCTTTTGTCGCTACTTTATCTGTACTGTTGCCGAAGGCGAAAGGCTGGCCTAAACCTGTTTTGTCACCTTCTTGAGTCAGTGAAACACTGACTTCTTTATTAGTTTCTATCGAGTAGGTTTTAAAATTTATCCCATTTGTGTCATATAAAATAATTTTTACTTGTTCACTAGTCATGTTTTTATACGAAAAATTTGTCGTTAATAAATAACTTACTTCTCCCTCATCGCAGGAATTAGTAAAAAGAATAATTAATGCACTAATTCCAATATGTAAAAAGTGCGTCCAAGTTGTTTTCGTTTGCATTATTGTGTAAGTTTTTAATGTTATTTTTCCATTCATTCCATGTTTTTTTCCCTGCCAAAGCACCCTCAATCTGTTTTATAGAATATCCTGTGACTAAATCTTCAGTCGAATTATCATTATCAATCATATCTTTTACAACTAATGAATATTTTGGTCTTATTTCAGATACATTATAATTTGGATAGACCATTCTAGTTAATTCCCATTGTACACCTCTTGCCCACGATTCTTTCACTTTCTCTTCTAAATTATTGTCGTTCCAATTGTTTTTTCTTAATTCCCAATGGCTTGCATGTGCTAGTTCATGGATGGTAGTTGCATAGATTTCCGATGTAGAATTTTGAGGATTGTATAAATGTATTCTAGCAAAAACCCCAAAGATTCGCAAATCTTTTTGATGACTACCATTGATTTCATCATTCTGACCGTCATGAGCCCTAATTCTCATTTTAGGTTTTCCAAACGAATTCGTTGGTGGTCTTCTAAGTCCTTTAATATCTTTGTAGTAATAATGGTGTGCTGCTCGAAAAATCGTATCGTAATACGCTTGCTTATCGTCTCGAAGGTTTAAATCCCAATTACCTTCTTTTTTTGGACCGTTGTAGGTAGCGCCGTTAAGCCAATAGTCTTGCAATGCAAAATGGTATATTATTAAAAACAGTAGCCAAAAAACCAAACTTGCAGTTTGGCTCTTTAAACGCTATTTTTTTTGACATTAACAGAACATTTTAATCACAATTACTAATACAGTAATGCTATTTTTTGTTTAAATATATTAAAGAGAAATATAAAAAAAAATACGAAAAGTGTTATTAATTGCAAAGTCTCGCCAGAGATTTTCTTTGTTCTGTAAATTTAAAAGTAAATTCAAAAACCAAAGGACTTATTTCTTTTCTGTCTATATAATTTTCAATATTACGTATGCCACATTCACATTTCAGATTAGTTCCGTCAGTATATGCCATCCTACAATCAGGAAAAATAGATACTGGAAAGTTATCTACATCTGGTTTTACACCAAGCACATCTTCTATTTCAAGTTTAAAGGTAGCACCAGGTGCAATAACTCTGTCACATTCAATAGCTTTTACATTACTTGAAGTTTCATTGACATAAATAATAGTTGCTTTAATTTTATAATTTCCGTTACCTATGCAATCTTCGCATTCACCGCAGGCTCCGAACAAATAAAAAACTATCGTAAGACCTAAAATTGATACTATTTTATTCATAAGATTTAAAAAGTTTGTCAAGATTTATTTCCTGAGCATTAGCATAGTCGTTTTTTATTTTATTTCTCCAATCATTCCATGTTTTTTGACCTAAAAGTGCATCCTCTACTTGTCTTATAGAATATCCATCAACATTGTCTATTTCTAGATTTTCCGAACCTCCATTGTCTTCTCCAAAACCATCGATCATATCAATTACAACAGGAGTGTAATTTGGCTGAATAGTATTCCATGGCCTTCCTCTATAACTGGGGTAGATGATCCTTGTTAAATGCCATTGCACTCCAACAGCCTAGGATTCTTTTACTTTGGTTTCAGAATTATCAAAATCACTCGTAGACATATTCCAATGTGATGCATGCGAAAGTTCATGTATTACTGTACCATATATTTCAAAGGTAGAATTTTGAGGATTGTAAATCTTTAATTGAGCACCTAAAAATCGTCTTTCTTCTTTATGGTTACCATTACTTTCACTGTTGGACTCATAAAAAGCCTTAATTTTCATCTTTGTTTTCCAAAATGAATTTTGAGGAGGTCTTCTCAATCCCTTAATATCTTTGTAATAATAATGGTGTGCTGCTCTAAAAATCGTAGCGTAATATGCTTGTTTATCGTCTCGAAGGTCTAAATCCCAACGGCCTTCTTTTTTTGGACCGTTATAAGTCGCGCCGTTAAGCCAATGGTCTTGCAATTGCACGATGGTGTAACAATTAAAACAGCAACAAAGAACCAGTCATACAGTTTAGCTCTTTGAATGCTGTTTTTTATCTACATGGTTAGTAAAAGCGTTTAGTTACATATTTCCAGCTTTTTAAATTCACTTTCAGTAAAAATATAAGTGAATTTAAAATTATTGTCTGAAATTTTTTCATAACTATAGTTGGATATCACTAAAGGGCCCTCTCCTTCGATTAATGAAATGCTTTTATATGTTTTACACATGTCATTATTTACTTTAATTATTAGAATATCTCTAAAAGGTGGTAAATAATCATTTGCTTTCACTGCACACGAACCTAAATAATCATATTTTTTAGATAATTGAGAGTTAGGCAAAATTTTACCAATAGGTGTTTCTAAACTATAACTAGAACTGTTTATGTATACAAATTCGGAGATAACTAAACAATCCTTCTCTTCTTGAGAACAAGATATATTTAATCCGAATAACAATGTACTAAAAATCCCAAGTATTAAATAACGCATCCAAATTATTTTCTGTAGCATTGTTATATCTGTTTTTAATGTTATTTCTCCAACTTATCCATGACTTTTCACCATTTAGAGCGTCTTCGATTTGTCTTATAGTATATCTTTCTACTTGATCATTACCACCTACTACATCAATCATATCCACAACTACTCCTGTATATCTGTTATTATAGCCTCTGCTGTAATTGGGATAAACTACTCTTGTCAATTCCCACTCAACGCCAGCGGCCCAAGATTCTTTGATTCGAGATTCAGAGTCATCGAAACTACTTCTATTCACATTCCAATGCGAGGCATGTGCTAGTTCATGTATAACCGTGGAATAAGTACTCACTGCTTCACGTTGATAAGTGTAAATCTTAACTTGTGCTCCTAAAAAGCGCCTTTCTTCCTTATGATTGCCCAATGAGCCGTCATTGATATTTTCTAAAAAAGCCTTAATTTTCATCTTTGTTTTCCAAAATGAATTTTGAGGTGGTCTTCTGAGCCCTTTAATATCTTTGTAGTAATAATGGAGCGCTGCTCTAAAAATCGTAGCATAGTATTCTTGTTTATCATCCTTCAGGTTTAGATCCCAATTGCCTTCTCTTTTTGGACCGTTGAATGTAGCGCCATTGAGCCAGTGGTCTTGCAAGGCAAAATGGTATTAAATTGAAAACAGCAGCAAAGAACCAAGCGTGGAGTTTAGCTCTTTGACTGCTGTTTTTAAAACATTAAAAGAAGGTTAGTTGCAATTTTCTGCTTTATTATATTCCTCTTCGGTCAAATGATATGTAAATTCATAAAATCGTTCAGAAATCATTTTCCATTTATAATTCTGAATACCAGCAGGTCCTTCTCCTCTTCCAAAGCCCAATCCATTTGGTTTAATAACATAACATTTCGAAGAATTATATTTTATTACAGAACCAGATTCCAATGGTGGTACATAACTTGTTGCCGTTGTGTTTTTTCCTCCTTCACCTTCAAAAGTAATTATTAATGTTTCGTTAGGATTAATTATTTTAGAGGGTAGAATTTCGATTATATGATTCGTATCATTGATATATATAAAATTTGCCTTAACAATATATTCTGTCTCTCCTGAGCTACAAGAATTTAACAGAAAAATTATGTTAGTTCCAATGATTAAATAACGCATCCAAGTTGTTTTCTGTAGCATTGTTGTACTTAGTTTTAAGGTTGTTTTTCCAGGCATCCCACGAGGAGGAGTTTGATAGTACATCTTCTATTTGTTTTATAGAGTACCCATTAACATTATCTTCAAGTAAATTTTCCGATCCATTATTAAAGTCGTTAGCATTATCAATCATATCAATAACAACTTGAGTGTAACTAGGTCTAATCGTTGATCCTCCTTGATAACCATTGTAAACCATCCTTGTCAATTCCCATTGAACGCCTCGTGCCCATGATTCTTTTACTTTGGTTTCAGAATTATCAAAATCACTCCCCGCCATATCCCAATGTGAAGCATGTGCTAGTTCGTGAATTGTAGTTGCATATAATTCAATTGTAGGATTTTGAGGATTGTATATTTTTATTTGAGCACCTAAAAATCTTCTTTCTTCTCTATGATTACCATTACTTTCACTGTTGGACTCATAAAAAGCCTTAATTTTCATCTTTGTTTTCCAAAATGAATTTTGAGGTGGTCTTCTGAGTCCTTTAATATCTTTGTAGTAATAATGGTGTGCTGCTCTAAAAATCGTAGCGTAATATGCTTGCTTATCGTCTCGAAGGCTTAAATCCCAATTGCCTTCTTTTTTGGGCCCATTAAATGTTGCGCCATTTAGCCAATGGTCTTGCAATGCAAAATCATACCGATCCCAATCGATACTGTAATTGGCCTCTCTTTTAAAGGTCCCGTCACAAGAATAAAACCCATCAGCACCAACCCAGCCTCTATGAGTGGTAAACCATCTTCTGGCTCGTACCTGAGCGCCTTCAACGCCTACGAAGTCTTGCATAAAATCGTCCCAAACTCTAATTCTGCCAGCTGGTCGCCAACTATTGTTCATTGTTTTAGCGGTGTTTTGGTTGCTTGACGTGCTTAAATTATTGGTAATTCGTAGCGCTTCTTCTACTAATGCATCAATTAGTGCTGCGGAGACCATTTTGCCGTTTATTTTTAGCATAGTAGCATTCTTACTGTTATTGTTGCTAATCCGACTAATAGGAGCGTAATATACATCAGGAATAAAAAGTTCTTCTAAGGTGGTTGTTTGCACTTCATGCATTTCTGTAACTAATCCAAACGCATCAAAAACAGCGGTATTATCCGCCAGTACATCATCAACTTTCACAGCACAGTATTGAGGCGTTGGTTGGTCTGCGGGAGTTAGCGGATCACGATAGTAATCGCCATTAATTAGAATTTCAGTATCTAAGGGATAATCATATAGTACAAGTGATGAATCAATCATTAAATTATCCATTTCTTGCTCCGTTTTGGGATAAATTTCACATACAAATGCGTTGTGATAATTTCTAAATCTTCTGTAGCCATTTTAGAACCTAATTTTGATTTCCTCAAGTTGGCTAATGCTTTTTTCATATTCTGTACCGAATAAGGATTTTCTAATTTCTTGCCCAATTGCGTAGCTACTCCTTTTTGTTCCCTAGAGATAGTGTCATCCTATGAGTTAGGTTCATTGTCACTACACGATGATACAACAGCTACCAGAAATAATCCTAAAGCAATCATTTTAAATTTTTGTGTCAAATTTTTTTATTTTTTGGTTACTCAAATATATGAAACATATTTTTATTTGTAACTATAGTTCCATAAGATTTTTCCTTTTTTTCCTTTACATTTTTTGGTGCGAAAAGATGTCAATATAAGGGCTATTATTTTGTTCAGCAAACAGTTACGAGTGATTAGATAATTTAGAGATTCATCAATGGAAATGCTCTCGGCTCTTTTTTCTTTTAAATATTCACAAATCAACACTATTGAACCTGGGCAAAGAAAAACCTTATTAATTATTGTTTTTAATTTGGCGGTAGCTTCCGATTTGGTACCGAAAGAGCTGTTCGATTTTGAAAATTAAAAATACTCAACTTTGCGCCATCGCCATACAAACAACACTAATTTTTGCACCGGGGATTTGTAGTAAAGCGCGGGAACACGCTTCTAGTGTTGCACCAGTCGTAATAACATCATCAATTAAAAGGAAATGTTTGTTGTGGTCTTTCTCGGTAAAAGTAACATTAAAAATAGTTTCGATTCCTTCTGTTCGTCCCAAAAGGGTTTTTTTGGATTGCGTTTTTGAGTAGACGTTTCTTTTTAAAAGCGAGTCGTTGTAGTCAATTTTTAGACTCGTAGAAAGCGATTTGCCAAAAGTAGTTACTTGGTTATATCCTCTTTCTTTTAGTTTTCTTCGATGTAACGGAACTGGAATAATTTCGTCTGCTGTATGTAATAAGGCAATAGTTTTTAAATCTTCTGCGTACCATTCGCCAAGAATAGCCCCTATTTCTTCATGACCTTTGTATTTTAAATTATGAATGAGCTGTTGTACAATTCCTTTTTTATGAAAATAAAATAATGCCGAAGCATGGAGAACTGGAATCCGTCCGTAAAACTTTTTGAAAGCATCATTGTTTGTAATTAAATGATGATTAGTTAGCGGAATATCGTGTCGGCAAACCGTACAAATTACATTTTCATTAGTCAATAAAAAAGAGCTGCATCCAGAACATACTTTTGGAAAAAATAAATTAATAAGGCTTTCGAACATATAATCAGGGATTTATTTATAAAAATAAGCAAATCAGTGATTCAATCTTGAACAATTTCCTTTTTTTTAAGTTCACTTTTTATATTTTTGCAGTACTATGGCAAAACAAGAAGATTTATTTAAGAATGTAATTTCGCACGCAAAAGAATATGGATTTATTTTTCCGTCAAGCGAAATATACGATGGTTTAAGTGCGGTCTATGATTATGCACAAAACGGAGTAGAGCTAAAAAAGAACATACGCGAATATTGGTGGAAAGCAATGGTTCAAATGAACGATAACATTGTAGGTCTTGACGCGGCAATATTGATGCACCCAACCACTTGGAAAGCATCAGGTCACGTAGATGCTTTCAACGATCCATTGATAGACAACAAAGATTCAAAAAGAAGATATAGAGCTGATGTTTTGATTGAAGATTATGCTGAAAAGTTGAATCAAAAAGCAATCAAAGAGATCGAAAAAGCACGTGCTCGTTTTGGTGAAGCATTCAACGAACATGAATTTGTAACGACAAATGCGCGTGTAATGGAGTATAAGTCTAAAGAGCGAGAAATTCTGGAAAGAATGGCGCGTTCTTTAGAAAACGAAGACTTGGAAGATGTAAAAGCTTTAATCGAAGAATTAGAAATTGCTTGTCCAGAATCTGGTTCTAGAAATTGGACCGAAGTACGTCAATTCAACTTGATGTTTGGAACTAAATTGGGCGCATCCGCAGATTCAGCAATGGATTTATATTTGCGTCCAGAAACGGCGCAAGGTATTTTTGTAAATTTCTTGAATGTGCAAAAATCGGGACGAATGAAAGTTCCTTTTGGCATAGCACAAACCGGAAAAGCATTTAGAAATGAAATTGTGGCGCGACAATTTATTTTCAGGATGCGGGAGTTTGAACAAATGGAAATGCAATTCTTTGTGCGTCCAGGCGAAGAAATGAAGCACTATGAATTTTGGAAAGAAGCCCGTTTAAAATGGCATTTATCTCTTGGTTTAGGAAAGGAAAATTATCGTTTTCATGATCACGAAAAATTAGCACATTATGCCAATGCAGCTGCAGATATTGAGTTTAATTTCCCTTTTGGATTCAAAGAATTGGAAGGAATTCATTCTCGAACTGATTTTGATTTGAAAGCACACGAACAATTTTCTGGTAGAAAATTACAGTATTTTGATGCCGAATTGAATCAGAATTACGTTCCTTATGTAGTGGAAACTTCAGTAGGATTAGACCGAATGTTCCTGGCTGTTTTTGCTACTTCATTAAAAGAAGAAACGCTAGAAGATGGCTCCACAAGAATTGTTTTAAAATTGCCATCGGTATTGGCTCCAACAAAAGCTGCCATTTTACCACTAGTTAAAAAAGACGGATTGCCAGAAATCGCGCATAAAATCATTGACGATTTACGTTGGGATTTTAATGTATCGTATGATGAAAAAGATGCAGTAGGAAGACGTTATAGGAGACAAGATGCGCTTGGAACACCGTTTTGTATCACAGTAGATCATCAAACTATTGAGGATAATACAGTAACAATTCGTCATAGAGATACCATGAAACAAGATCGTGTGGCTATTACAGATTTGAAATCCATTATAGAAAATGAAGTTTCGATGAAAAACTGGTTGATGAAAATATAACTGATTTTACATTGTATAAAAAAAGCTTCTCAATTGAGAAGCTTTTTTTGTTTAAAATCTGTAACCTAATGTTATTCCGCCTCGACCTACTATTTCATTATCAGTATCATTACTATTAAATAGGTTTCTGCCAACACCTGCATTTATTTCAAAAAGGAATCCTTTTTTGGTAATCCATTTAGAACCCAGACCAAAACCAAGAGCAAAATCGGTTCTGGTTTCGATGTTTGAATTGTATGAATTGTATGGATCATATGAATTATTGTTATAAACATAGCTGTCATAAGAATTTAGCATTCCAAAACCTTCAACAAAAAAACCAGCCGCCGGTTTTTTACTGAAATAAAAACGATAGAAGGGAGTCAGGCTAAATTTGGTGTAAAATTGATCATCATAATTAAAAAATAATGACACTCCAACTCCGGATTCTTCGTCAAGTAATCGCTCGTAAGTGAATTCTCCGGCGCCTATCACCAATAAAAGAGCATTTCCTTTTAATTCATTTCTTTTAAAATCGACTGTTTCTTTTTCTTGGCTAAAACCAAATAAAAAAGAAGAAAAGCACAAAACAACAAATAGTTTTCTCATAATTTTTTGTTTAAAAGTAAGATAATTTTGTAAAAAAACCAAATTTTTTTATTTTTCTAATTATTTGTGTCAAACATATCACCGTTTGGTAATGTGAATCTTTTTGGTATATAAATTGAAACAATACCACTTCAAGTTTGAAAGTTGTTTTGATCCAAAAGAGATGAGACTAAAAATTTTAGCATCATTCTTGTTGAGTATTTCTTTTAAAGCTTAAGTTTACGCTTTTTAACGGATTTGTATGTACTTCGTCTAAACATGTCAACATTTATAAAAAACATATTAACAACACAAATAAAAAAAAGATTAAATGCTTATTTTTAGTAGGTTAAACAATTTTTATTTAACAAATTCCCCAAAACTACCATTATTACTTTATTATTTAAAGTTTGTTTTGCTTTAAACGAATCATGTAATGCCCAACAACTCCAGGAAAAACATTGATGAATTATTCGTACATTATTATTGACGACAATCAAGAAAATGTTTTGAAAACTAAAGCTATAACTGCTGGTTTCTCAGAGCTTCATTTTGTAGACTCTGCTACTAATTATCACGACGGTTTACATCTCATATTAGAACACCTTCCGAAAATAGTTTTTCTAGAAATTGAACCAACAAATCTAGACAGTAAATTGTCTCTAGCTTTAATTAATGAGTTGTACCGGTATTTGAAAATAATTCCCAAAATTATCGTTACCACGGCAAAAACGGATTTAGCTTATGAGGCAATTAAATATGAGGTTTTTGATTATTTACTAAAACCGCTGAATCGAATTGATGTAATCCAGTTGGTATTGAAACTGAATAAATCGATAGTTCCGCAAGAAATAATAGCAAAGACATCATTGGCTTCTGAGAAAGAACCAACAGTTGTTATTCAACCAGAAGTATCCAATCAAAATCAATCTCTTATTTTGTGCATCAAGTCGTACGGCGATTATAGGTATATTGCCGCAAAAGATATTTGCTATTTACACGCCGACAATAATTCTACTGATATTCATCTTAATACGGGTGAAATGATAACTGCCTTCAAAACATTGAAGCATTTTGAAGGAGTATTATCCGTTCCATTTATAAGAATCCACAACAGTTACATTGTAAATAAGGATTATATCTCGAGGATTCATAGTGGGAATTCAATGTGTTATATAAAAAATAGTGCTCTGAAAATACCTTTTTCCAAAACTTATAAATTCAATATTGAGTTGATTATTTCTAATTTTTCCAATGGAAATTACCTCGAAATTTAAAAAACAGTCATTCACTATAATTTGATACTCATTCACACTTAAACGAGTGCATTCTACCATAAGAGCCTTTTTTTGTAAGAATTCAATAAGCTTTCTACGTAATTTTAGATTAGAATCAGTAAGTAATGTGGTTCTAAAACAAAATTAAAAACAGAAAAAAACTCAAATTATGAAAAAAGCAATCGTAACAATCGGATTATTATCATTTGCATTGGTGTTAACTTCTTTTACTTCAAACGAACAAATTACTTCAGTACAAAAAAAAGACAGCAAAATAGAGATTTTCAAAATTGAAAATGTAAAATTGGAGTTGACTGGTGGTGTGACAGGCGGAAATAAAAAAGTTGATTAAACACAATGTGGTTATCTTTAATTTAATATTGGCTGCCATTTATTTTGGTGGCTTTTTTTATACTCGATAGTTTTATTTCTTATTTTTGAATAATCAAAAATTACAACTATTGAAATATCTTTTTTACTTTTTATTTTTTTTAGTGTTGAGCTGTACTCATAAAAATGCAGCAACCAAAACCATTACAAGTTCCCAAGATAGTTTAGAGTCTTATTTCTCGTTAGCAAATAATTTTGATTTGCCCCCCCTTGAGCGAGAAAAATACATAGAGAAAGCACTGGAAATTATTCTTCCCCAAGAAAATGATTCAATGCATCGTGTCAATCTTTTCAAAATTGCCAATCGCTATTACAATATAGAAAACTGGCAAAAATACAAACAGACGGTACAATTAGTTCTTGAAAAAGCTGAAATTAAGCAGGATGCTTACAGTATGGCCAAAGGGAATTCGTATTTAGGCGATTACTGTGATTCTCAAGCGATACCAGATAGTTCTTTTTTGTACTATGACAAAGCACAAAAAAAATATCTCGGTTTGAATGACTCTTATAATTTAGCACAAACGATTTTAAAAAAAGCCATTTTACAATTCAATCAAAATGATTTATTTGGGGCCGAAAAAGGGGTGTCTAAAGTTTTAAAGATTATAAAAAATACGGATTATAATGATATATTATATGAGGCCTACAATCTTTTGGGGTTAATCTATAATGAACTAGAGGATTATGATAATGCGATGGTATATCACAATAAGGCTTTAGCAAGTATTGATGATAAACTGAAGGCTTCTTTTTTACAACCTACATCAACTTCCTATAACAACATAGGGCTTGTATATCAAAATAAAAGAAACTTTAGCGAAGCAAAGAAATATTTCGAAAAAGGTTTAGCAGAAAAAAATGTTTTTAAAAATAAGCCCTATCTATATGCTACGCTTATAAATAATTTAGCTTATACAAAATTTAACCTAAAGGAAAAGGAAGCGTTACCAGATTTATATTTTAAAGCGATACAAATCAGAGATAGTTTGCAATTTACCTCAGGTATTATAGAAAGTAAAATTAATGTTTCAGAGTATTTTATGTCTGAAAAAGATACTATAAAAGCGAAGCTGTTTGCTCAACAAGCTCTTGAGTTATCACAAAAATATAAGAATTACCGTGCTATTCTAAATTCATTAAAACAACTGTCGATTGTAAAACCAGAAAATGCAGCAGCTTATTCCAAGGAATACATTAAAATCAATGATAGCTTGCAAAAAGCGGAGCGAAAAATGGGAGAGAAATTTTCACGTATTGAGTATGAAACCGACGAAATAAAAAGCGAAAATAAGGATTTAGTCGTTCAAAACCGGAATATAGTGTATGCTTTTAGTGCAATTGGTCTATTGGGATTGCTCTCTTTTATTATTCTAAGTCAAAAAGCAAAAAACAGAGAGCTCATGTTTAAACAGCAACAGCAATATGCTAATGAAGAAATTTATAATTTGATGTTATCGCAACAAAATACTATCGAAACGGGCAGAATTGAAGAAAAGAAAAGAGTAGCTCGGGAATTGCATGATGGCATTTTAGGGAGAATGTTTGGAATACGTATGAATTTGGACGGATTAAACAAATTTCCAGATGAAAAGGCGGTTCATCAGCGAACAAATTATTTGTCAGAATTGAAAAATATTGAACAAGATATTCGTGAAATTTCTCATGACCTAAATAGAGAGAAATCAGAATTAATTAATAACTTCGTTAGTATAGTTGATCAGTTATTTGAAGAGCAGAAAAAGACCTATACATCAAAATTTATTTCAAACATTGATTCGCGCATAAAGTGGGAATTAGTATCTAACGCTGTTAAGATAAACGTATTTCGAATGCTACAAGAGTCACTCCAAAATACTAACAAATATGCGAGTGCTACTACTGTTAAAGTCGATTTGAATCAGTTAGATAATCATCTTATCATGAAAATAAGTGACGATGGAGTTGGCTTTAATGTGAAAAATACAAAAAAAGGAATTGGACTACAAAATATTCTCTACAGAACAAATGAGTGCGGTGGGGTAGTTACAATAGAATCAAAAAAAGGGGAAGGAACAATCATAACTATTGCACTACCGATAGTCTAAAACAAATAATTTAAAAGGGAATATGATTGATTCAGCTGACAAAGAAAAAATAAAGAAAAATATATTAATCGTTGATGATCATCCTTTTATTATAGAAGGATATAAAAACGCAATCACGAGATACCTTCCTGACCAATTTGAGTTTTTTATAACGCAAGCAAAAGACTGTGAATCAGCGTATCACATTATTACAAACTCGAAAATTGCTCATTTTGACATTGCTTTTCTAGATATTAGTATGCCTCCTTATGAAGAAAAAAATATGTATTCTGGGGAAGATTTGGCCAAATTAATATTAGAATTCATGCCCAATTGCAAAATTATTTTGCTAACCATGTTTACAGAACTTTTAAAGATAAAAACGATTATCAAAACTATAAATCCAAGCGGATTGGTTATAAAGAACGATTTAACTTTTGATGAGCTGATTTATGCTTTTAATAAAATCATAAACAATGAACAGTATTATAGCGATTCAGTTTTAAAAATGCTTGCGCAATCTGAAGAAGGAAGTATAGAAGTTGATTTATTTGACAAACAAATTTTGTTTCATTTGTCTAAAGGAACGAAGCTACAGGATTTACCGCAATACATTCCAATTTCTTTAGGAGCAATCGATAGAAGAAAATCAAATTTAAAACGATTATTAAAGGTAGAAGCGGGTAGCGATAGTGACTTAGTTCGAGCTGCTAAAAGCAAAGGATTGCTTTTTTAGTATTTTTCAAGCTCAACCAAAACAAAAACGACACTTAAGAGGTGTCGTTTTTTGTTGGTTTAATCTATACTTTATTCACTCAAAGCATCCCAGCCTCGAGCCTTCAAAGCAATTTTGGTGTTGGCACGAGTAACTAAATGAATCCCTTCACTTTCTTGTGTCATGTGACCAATGATCGTGAAATTAGGATTGCCTTTTATCTTTTCAAAATCTTCCATGGCAATTGTGAAAAGCAATTCATAATCTTCTCCACCGTTTATGGCTACTGTAGTACTGTCAATATTAAATTCCTCGCATACATTTATAAACTGTGGATCTATTGGTAGTTTGTCTTCGTATAAATTACAACCCACTTTAGATTGTTTACACAAATGCATAATTTCTGATGATAATCCGTCTGAAATATCAATCATTGCAGTAGGTTTTATTTCCAAAGCATGCAGCAAGGTGCGCACATCTTTTCTAGCTTCGGGTTTTAATTGACGTTCTATAAGATACGTATAAGCATCTAAATCAGGTTGGGAATTGGGGTTTACCTGAAAAACTTGTTTTTCTCTTTCTAAAACTTGTAATCCCATGTATGCAGCGCCTATATCTCCTGTAACCACCAATAAATCAGTTTGATTAGCACCGTTTCTATAAACGATTTCATCTTCATTCGCTTCACCAATAGCAGTTATACTTATAATTAATCCTTTTTGAGATGAGGTCGTGTCACCACCAATAACATCTACATTATATTCTAGTGCGGCATGCGTTATTCCAGCAAATAATTCATCCAAAGCTTCTAGTGGAAAGCGATTAGAAACTGCTACCGAAACCGTGATTTGTGTTGGCTTTGCATTCATCGCACAAATGTCAGAGATATTTACTACCACTGCTTTGTAACCCAAATGTTTTAATGGCATGTATGCCAAATCAAAATGTACCCCTTCAATAAGTAAATCAGTAGAAACAACTACTTTTTTATCCTTAAAATCTAAAACGGCAGCATCATCGCCAATTCCTTTAATTGTGGAGGCTTGGTTGATTTTGAAGTTTTTGGTTAAATGCTCAATTAAACCAAATTCTCCTAGTTGTGCTATGCTGGTGCGTTGTGGGTTTTTATCTTCTATCATGCTGCAAAGGTACGAAGGTTTTTTGTTTGCTACAAAGTTGCAAATCCCCGAAGTATCAAACCATAGATATATAGAAATAGTAAAGAAATTTTACGGATGGTATTTATTTTATTTTTTTGATAAAATTAGTACAATGACTATTCCGTTTGAGCCAATTATTTTTAATTATAATCTAGATATTCATTTAGTTATTGAATATTTTGCGTTTTTTCAAGCTTTTAGATATTATGTTTTTGATTATCTATTTTTACTTATAATCGCAATGTGCATTTATCCTACAGCACGAACACCTTTTTCTATTGTATTTTTGATGATTTTACAGAGTAGTGGCCTTCATGAAGGCCTGTCATTACTTTTAAACATAACGTGCATCTCAATTTCCCATTTCTTTTATAGTTTATAAACCAAGGGCTAAACTGGTTTGAATCTTTTTATGCAAGCTGTTTTTGAATCTCGTTACTCAAAAAAATCTTTCTTTGTAGCAGTGATTAAAAACATATTTTTATAACACTGAAATAAAGTTAGATTAGTAATTTGCATTATTGTTCCATTTCACAAAGAAGTTGTACTTCTACAGTTTTTACACTCATAGCTCCAAACACTTTTTATCTAAAAATGTATTTAGCTTCCGCAATTAAATTGAACTCCAATCTTGTCTCTTTCTTCTTTAAAATAAAATCTAAAAGATTTTTCTATCCATAAATTTTCCACAAAACAGAATAAATTCATAGCTTTTGTATATTCCGAGTAATTCCGACCAATAAATAAGGTTTTAATATTTTTTTAATCCGTTACTCTAAATTGTAATTCGTCTACCACAATGGAAGTAGCATTAACACTATTACTTCTTATAAAAACTTCTATGTAATCATTATTAACCAAATCCACTTCGGTATTTAAAATAATTTGAAAATATTGGCTGTTTGCAGCCGCTGCCATAGAGGCAAATGGTGTAATTACGGTTCCGTTTTTAGCAATTGCTATAGAAAAATCTGAGTTTACTGCTGGCGCCTTTGCGCCAATTACCACGGATATTTTACCTACAATAGGTTCTACATTGTTGTAGGTAATTCTGTTATCGGTTGCTGTAAATCTCTTTTGATTAATCATGGTGGTCGGTCCAACAATTTTAACAAAAGTGCCTACAGTAGGTAAAGGTGTTACATTACCTACGGGATTATTAGTAAAGAAAATAAAACTAAAAGCTCTAGAGTCTGGAATATCGGTATTTTGTTTCATACTCCAACCCGAGGAAAATGAATTTATTCCAGCTAACGGTGTTGTTACCCCTCTAAACATATTGGTAGTCATTCTTCCTCTATTTATTGCAGCACCTGCGTTTACCTTAACCCCAGTTTGTCCTGTGTAAATAAAATAATTATTAGAAAGATCAATATCATCTACAGTTAGTCCCGATAAAAATTCTATTCCAGAACCGCTAGTAACCCCTTCAACAAAACAATATGCAGAGGTAAACTTTCCAACATTCCCTGCTATTTTAATACCGTCAGATACTTTCCAGTAATTTTTAGTAAATGTTATGGCTTTAAATCCAGAAATTTGTCCCACTCCAAGAGTAGGAGGTCCAATTTCTACTACAGAGGATCCTGAAAATGAATTAAAATATTTAGTTTTTGTACTATCAGAAAAATCGTAAGCTTTAGTGGCGCTGCTTAATGGTGCAATTGCTAGATCTTGAATAAAAATATTAGTATTTGTGCTTCTAAGAACTGCCCCACTAACGTTTGAAGCAACCATATCTTTTTGCGGATCTATTCCTCGTAGTCCAGCTCCATTAATAACAATGAAATTAGGGCTTATATCTACAAAGCCAGAGAAAATGTACATTTTATTTGCATCTAATGTAATAGCATTTCCGGCAGGAGTAGGTAAATCAGCCATCGAATATACATAAATAAGGTTGGCGTTGGGTTTGTACGACAGTGATTTCCAAACACCACCACTGTAAACGTCAGTTGTATTTTCTGTGGTGTTAAAAATTTGTAAACCTAAAGCTGGCGTAACAATATTATCTCTTTGAATTTTAGTCATTCTGGGGATTAAGACTCCTTTGTCTGTAGACTGTATATCTAGTATGGATGTAGCATTTGGATTGGTTGTACCAATACCTACCTGAGCACTAATTTGGAATGTACCCACAATAAAAATTACAGCTACAATTAATATTTTTCTTAAAGAGTAAAATGTTTTCATATTCAAAAATTTAATATTAAAGTTGAACAATAGATAAACAAATGTATCTATTATATTGATTAAATGATTTATCGTGTTAAAAATAAATAAATTAAATTTCATAGAAACCATTTATTTTTAAGAATTTTTACACTTAAATTTTAAATCATACTCATATTAATTTTTTCGATTAACATTTTTGAATTAAGTATTAATAATTTAATTTTTTTAAATGAGGAGATTCAAAAACAGCTGGCACAAAAAGATACGGATTAGTTTAGACGATGTTCAAAAAGAAACCAAAAGAAATGATAAATAAAGCTGCAGACTATAGTTTGAACGGAATTTTAACACTTGACGGAGTTTATTTTGCTGTAAATGAGTATAAACACAACACAAAAAAGGCATTTGTGGTCATGGCATTATAGGAAAAATACATGCAGCAATTGTGGCTAAATCAATCTTTTTAAAAGGTATTTTAAAGCCAATATTTTGACAGATCACACTTCTGAACAAATCAATGAAACTATTAAAAAACCCATTGCGGAGAAAAGCATTCTTTTTAAGACAAAATTAAATCCTAAGTTGACATCAGACTTCGTTAAAATGCACATATAAAAGACAAATCTTACTAAAAAATATTGACATAAACTTTATTTGGGTTCCTATCACAACAAGCAATGCTTAATGCAATTGCAGTGGGAATTGCCATAAAATAAAAGGGAAATATTTTCAATTTTATCTAAACGGATTTGTTTACAAGTTAAATCGATGGTGTTTTAAATAAAAATTATTCGATAGGCTTGTAATTGCTGTAATTGCAGGCTTATGAGCAATACTAATAATCATTTATTCAATTGTTGGATTAGGAATTTGTGGCGGTGTGTTGTCTTGAAATCGCAATGAATTTAAATTTCTTACTAGTTGAAAATGAGAAAACTTTATCTTTATGATAAATTACAAATCAAAATGAAAAATCTAAAAATTACAACTCTTACCATAAACCCCTCTCTTGACAAAAGCACCCATTTTACAGGGCTAGTTGCTGAACAAAAAATTCGTTGTGAAAAACCGCGCTATGATGCTGGTGGCGGTGGAATAAATGTTTCTAAAGCAATTGCTAAATTAGGAGGTAAGTCTAGTTGTATTTTCACTTCTGGTGGTTCTTCGGGTGAAATGTTAGAAGATTTAATTGCTACTGAAAAGCTAGAGAGCATAGTGATTAAAGCTAAAAATTGGACTAGAGAAAATTTCATCGCTTTTGAGAACACCAGTAAAGCACAATATAGATTTGGATTTCCTGGAAATGAATTTTTAGAAGAAGAGAAAAATAAAATACTACAAACCATAAAAGAGTTAAAAACCGATTATTTAGTCATTAGCGGCAGCTTAAACGAAGGTTTAGCAACTAATTTTTATCAAAAAATAGCTGAAATAGCCAAAGAGTCTAACATAAAAGTAGTTGTGGATACATCTGGTGAAGCCTTGCAAAAAGTCTTAGAAACGGGGGTTTATTTAATCAAACCCAACATAGGCGAATTGGCAAAACTAATTGGAGCAGAACATTTAGAATTAGAAGATGTAGAAAAAGCAGCAAAAAAATTAATTGAAAATCAAAATGCCGAGATTGTGGTAGTTTCCCTAGGTGCAGAAGGAGCCATTTTAGTTACTCAAGACGAAACTCATTTTGTAAAGGCACCAAAAGTAGTCAAGAAAAGCACTGTAGGCGCTGGTGACAGCATGGTTGGCGGAATGGTCTGGGCTTTATCTCAAAACAAAAGTCTGAAAGAAGTTATCCAAATGGGTGTTTGTTGCGGGACAGCAGCCATAATGAATGAAGGAACACAGCTTTTCAAAGCAGAGGATGTAAAAAAAATTTTACAAGGAATGTAATCTTTTCACCAACTAAGAAATTTAAGGTCATTTAAGATTAAATCTTTTTTCAAAAATTTCTTAAATAGTTTACAAGTAAATCAAAAAACCTGATAATTTTTACATCGTCAGGTTTCATCTATAATTTAAAATTGCTTAGCCAGTTTGCTTTGCTCGAGTCAGAATTTACAATAATTTTTAATCATTCAACTTCAAAACCGCCATAAATGCCTCTTGCGGAATTTCAACATTACCTACTAAACGCATTCTCTTTTTACCTTTTTTCTGTTTTTCTAAAAGTTTACGTTTACGGGAAATATCCCCTCCATAACACTTAGCAGTAACATCTTTACGAAGCGCTTTTATAGTTTCACGAGAAATTACTTTTACACCAATTGCCGCTTGAACAGGAATATCAAATTGCTGTCTCGGAATCAATTCCTTCAACTTCTCACACATTTTTTTACCTATCGAATACGCGTTATCGGTGTGCATTAAGGACGATAAAGCATCCACAATGGTAGCATTCAATAAAATATCTACTTTCACTAAAGAGGAAGTTCGCATTCCTATTGGCGTGTAATCAAAAGACGCATATCCTTTAGAAACGGTTTTCAAACGGTCATAAAAGTCAAATACAATCTCTGCTAATGGCATGTCAAAAGTCAACTCTACACGTTCTGTAGTCAAATACGTCTGATTGGTAATCAAACCACGCTTTTCGATACACAAACTCATTACATTTCCAACGTAATCAGATTTAGTAATGATAGTTGCTTTGATAAAAGGTTCCTCCACATGGTCTAAACGAGAAGGCTCCGGCAAGTCCGAAGGATTATTTACAATAAGTGGTGTTGTAGGATCTTTTTTGGTGTAAGCTAGATACGAAACATTGGGAACGGTAGTAATAACAGTCATATTAAACTCTCTCTCCAAACGCTCTTGGATAATCTCCATGTGCAACATTCCTAAGAAACCGCAACGGAAACCAAATCCCAATGCTGCAGAACTTTCCGGTAAAAACACCAATGAAGCATCATTCAACTGTAGTTTTTCCATAGAGTTTCTCAACTCCTCATAATCTTCGGTATCCACAGGATAAATACCCGCAAAAACCATTGGTTTCACATCTTCAAAACCTTTAATTATATTCGTTGTTGGCGTTTTTGCATCCGTCAACGTATCTCCTACTTTTACTTCTTTTGCTTCTTTAATTCCAGAAATTAAGTACCCAACGTCCCCTGCTGAAATGACTTGTTTTGGAACTTGGTTAAGTTTTAAAGTACCAATCTCATCGGCAAAATATTCATTTCCGGTAGCCATGAATTTTATCTTCTGGCCTTTTTTAATCTGTCCGTTTTTTACACGAAAAATAACTTCAATTCCTCGAAACGGATTGTAATGCGAGTCAAAAATTAATGCTTGTAAAGGTTCATCGACATTTCCTGATGGAGGCGGAATTTTTTCGATAATAGCAGCCAAAATATTTTCTACACCAAAACCAGTTTTACCCGAAGCGTGAATAATATCTTCTAATTTACAGCCAAGTAAATCAATAATATCGTCACTTACTTCCTCCGGATTAGCACTTGGTAAATCCACTTTATTCAAAACTGGAATAATCTCCAAGTCATTCTCCAAAGCCAAATATAAATTCGAAATCGTTTGTGCCTGAATACTCTGCGCTGCATCTACAATCAAAAGTGCGCCTTCACAAGCTGCAATCGAACGAGAAACTTCATACGAAAAATCTACGTGTCCAGGAGTATCAATCAAATTCAGAATGTATTCTTGCCCTTTATAGGTGTATTCCATCTGAATCGCGTGACTTTTTATGGTAATCCCACGTTCACGCTCCAAGTCCATGTTATCCAGCAATTGCGCTTTTTCTTCACGAGCAGTGACGGTTTGTGTTGCACCTAATAATCGGTCAGCAAGCGTACTTTTCCCGTGATCAATATGTGCAATAATGCAAAAATTACGTATGTGTTTCATATCTTATGGTATTGTTTTTTGAAAATATGAAATGCATAACATATCATCTTCTTTTTTCTATCTATCCAAGGCTTTCTAAACCCTGCTTTGAGTTTGCAAATATAAAGCAAACTTTTCACAATTTCTTTAAATATTTTGCCGTCCAAAAGAAGGTTTTTATAAGAATACAAAAATGTTAAATAGCTGTTTTACAATTATTATTAGCTGTACTTTTGTTCGAATAAAAGAAAGAAAACGGTATTGTGGATTACGATAAAATCAAAGAAAAATTAGAAATTCTGGCAGATGCAGCAAAATATGATGTGTCGTGTTCCTCAAGTGGCGGGAATCGAAAAAATACCAATAAAGGACTTGGCGATTCGTCGGCTTCTGGAATTTGTCATACTTATACAGAAGATGGAAGATGTGTTTCTTTGCTGAAAATATTACTTACCAATTTTTGTATTTACGATTGCGCGTATTGTGTCACTCGAAAAAGTAATGACATTCAGCGAGCAGCTTTTACCGTAGAAGAAGTGGTTGATTTAACCATCAATTTTTACCGAAGAAATTATATTGAAGGCCTTTTTTTAAGTTCAGGAATTTTTAAAAATGCCGATTATACAATGGAGCGTCTGGTTCGTGTGGCCAAAAAATTAAGGCTGGAACACAATTTTAATGGCTATATCCACCTGAAAAGTATTCCTGGAGCTTCTGATGAAATAATGCGTGAAGCCGGATTATACGCTGATAGGTTGAGTATGAATTTAGAAATTCCTACTGAATCTGGATTGAAATTATTGGCGCCAGATAAAAATCATCAGGACATGATTAAGCCGATGCGTTTTGTAAAAAATGAACTCATTCAATACAAGGAAGAAAAGAAAAAATTCAAAAGCACACCAAAATTTGCACCAGCTGGACAAAGCACGCAAGTAATTGTAGGCGCAACTCAGGAAAACGATTTTCAAATCATTCAAGTTGCCGATCATTTTTACAATAATTTTAACCTAAAACGAGTCTATTATTCGGGTTATGTACCAGTTTCCAATGACGCACGATTGCCAGCCATTGGTGCTCAAGTTCCGTTGGTACGTGAAAACAGATTGTATCAAGCCGATTGGCTGATGCGTTTTTATGGCTTTAAAGCCAATGAAATTCTCGAAAAAAATAATCCATTTCTCGATTTAGAAGTCGATCCAAAAATGGGATGGGCTCTTCGGAATATCACGCAATTTCCAGTAATTATGCAAAACGCTCAACTAGAAATGATTCTTCGTGTTCCTGGAATAGGAGTAAAATCGGCACACAAAATTGTTCATGCTAGACGATTCCAAAATCTTACGATGGAACATCTTAAAAAAATTGGTGTATCGATAAACCGAGCAAAATATTTCATATCCGTAAGCAACGAAAATACCCATTTAAAATTTTTGAATGCCCTGAATTTAAAGGAAATTATTCTCAGTGATATGAAATCAAAATTTGAGAAACCCTTTGATAATCAATTATCATTACTCAATGACACAACTTTCCTACGATAATACTTTTGAAGGTCTGCTTACAGCGGTTTTCGAAATTTATGAATTCAAATATTCAAACCCAAAAATCAGTAAAAAAGACGATTTACAGCACAATTTATTCGCTGAAAAAATAGAAATCAGTACCGATATTTCTAAATCCGATCGTGTTATTAAAAAGCTTAACGCACAAATTGGGAGTGATGGTGTTCGCTGTATTATTTACGCCTTTCTGTCTGAAAAAACAGGTGTTGAAGATGTGATTTTTGATGTGATAAATTATGCGGTTCAAAATCCTTCTATAAATATTATGAAGGATTTTGCAAATGAAAGTGTGTTGCAAATTTCTCAACTAACCAAAAATGTGGGTCGCGAAAAGCACCGAATGGAAGCATTCATTAGATTCGAACAATTGAAAGACGGTATTTATTTTGCCAAAATAGACCCCGATTTTGATGTTCTAACTTTGATCATTAGACATTTTAAAAATCGGTACCAAGATCAAAAATGGATTATATATGATTTACGACGTAAATATGGTGTGTATTATGATCTGAATGATGCCGAAATTGTGATGATGGATTTAGATATTAAATCATTAGATGATAAAAACAATCAAGTTTTTTCGGATACTGAAATCAATTATCAGAAACTGTGGTGGGAGTATTTTGACCACACTAATATAAAAGAACGAAAAAACACCAAGCTTCACGTTCAGCATGTTCCAAAACGCTATTGGAAATACCTAACCGAAAAGAAAATGTTTTGAAAGCAATACTTTTTTCCACTAAAAAACATACGTAGGGCAACAGTGTAAATTTTTATTTTTTTGTTGGCTAAACAGATTCTAAAGAACGCATTTTTTAGTAATTTTCTTAGAAAAAATCCAAATTTCTACGCTTTTTTTAGGTTAAATAATCGTATGTTTGAAACTCCAATCGATTCAAACCATGTCATTATTTCAAAATACAGTCGTTAAAAAATATACTAACGCAATCAACAAACTTGTTCTTGACGAAAAGTGGCAGTTGTTTACCACCATATTTCATAATGCAGTAAAGCAACAGAACATCCGCAATAGCAAGGAAGAACAATACCAAGCCATTTTCCTGAACGACTTGTTTGTGCAAGTGCTGGGTTACACGCAACATCCCAATACCAATTACAATTTAATTACCGAACAGAAAAACGAAACCAACAGCAAGAAAGCCGATGGCGCCATAATCCTGAACGAAAATGTGCATGCCGTAATTGAACTGAAAGGAACTGAAACTACCGATTTATCCAAAATAGAAACGCAGGCATTTGGTTATAAAAATAATCAGAAAGAGTGTAGTTATGTAATCATTTCCAACTTCGAGAAACTACGTTTTTATGTTGACAATGCGACCGAGTTTGTAGAATTTAATTTGTTTACGCTTTCTCGTGACGAATTTAATCTGCTATTCCTGTGCCTTTCGCTGGAAAGTATGCAGACTGATTTACCTAAGAAAATAAAATACGAAAGTGTTTCCAGCGAAGACAAGATTACTAAAGAATTGTACAAGGATTATTCTGCGTTCCGTACAGCATTGTTTGGTGATATTGTAAAACTCAATCCGCAATATAACCAACTGGAGCTGTTTAAGAAAACCCAGAAACTTCTTGATCGGTTTTTGTTTATTTTCTTTGCCGAAGACCGACAATTGCTACCCACCAATTTAATTTTTAGTATCAATCTCGAATGGCAAAAACTTCGTGAAGCACGCATTCCGGTTTCGTTGTACGACCGATACAAAATGTATTTTAATGATTTAAATACGGGTGCCAGAGTAAGTTTGCCCGCTTTTGGAAAACACACTAACGAAATTGTTACCGCGCAATATGATATTTATGCCTACAATGGCGGTTTGTTTCAGCCCGATGAATTGCTTGATAACATTGCCATAAACGACGATTTACTTTTTAAGCATACCAGAAAACTAAGCGAATACGATTTTGAAAGTGAAGTTGACGTAAACATTCTTGGGCATATTTTTGAAAATTCGCTAAACGAAATAGACGAAATTACCAATGCCATTGCAGGACAAGTAACGGATAAAACCAAAACCAAACGCAAGAAAGACGGTGTTTTTTACACCCCAAAATACATTACCAAATATATAGTTGACAATACCATTGGCAAACTATGTGAAGAAAAGAAAGTAGAAATTGCGCTGGACGAAACCAAATATTCAACCGACAAAAAAATAACAGTTGTAACCAAAAAGAAACTAAAGGAAACCTTAGACACTTACCGTAATTGGTTGTTGCAACTCACCATTGTAGATCCAGCATGCGGCAGTGGTGCGTTTTTGAGCCAAGCCCTAGAATTTTTAATTGCCGAGCATAAATATGTAGATGAACTGCAAGCCAAACTGTTTGGTGATGCATTAGTATTGAGCGATGTGGAAGGAAGCATTTTAGAGAACAACCTTTTTGGAGTGGATCTCAATGAAGAAAGTGTAGAAATTGCCAAACTCTCGTTGTGGTTGCGCACCGCACAACGCAACCGAAAATTAAACAGCCTGAACAACAATATAAATGTGGTAATTCCTTAATAGACGATGTTGCCATTGCTGGCGACAAAGCGTTTAACTGGCAAAACGAATTTCCTAAAGTTTTTGCTAATGGAGGTTTTGATGTTGTGATTGGGAATCCGCCTTATGGGGTGAATTTTGATGAAACTGAAAAAAAGTATTTAACGAGATTTGATGCTTTAGTTCCTGATTTTGAAATATACATTTACTTTATTTCACTTTATAAAACTATTCTAAAAGAAAATAAAGTTTTATCTTATATATTTCCAAATACATTTTTATCAACATTATTTGGCAAAAAGTATAGAGAATTCATTTTTGAGAATACTCAAGTTTATCAAATAATAGATTTGTCAAATGACAATACTTTTGTAGATGCATCTGTGAGAACTTGCATATTTTCATTTAGAAAAAGTAAAGAAGATTATTCTTCTGAATTATTGAAAGTTGAAAACAAAGAATTTAAAAGAATTGATTTAGTTAAAAAGAATAATGTACTTAAAGAAACAGATAATGTTCTAAGTTTATTTTCTCAAAATAAAGAGGAAAAGAAATTAATCGCGAAACTTCAAAAAAATACGATATTAAGTGATTTTCATAGAGTTTCTCAAGGCTTAATACCTTATGATAAATATAGAGGTCATGATGAATTTACAATCAAAAATAGAATATGGCATTCAAATTTTCAAAAGGATAATACATACAAAAAAGAACTAAAGGGTGGTGATGTAAGTAGATATTCAATTAATTGGAATGGCAATTTATGGATTAGTTATGGAAATTGGCTAGCAGCACCAAGAGAACAAAAATTTTTTACTTCTGAAAGAATCTTAATTAGAGAAATTACTGCTGACAGATTATTTTGTGGATATACTTGTGAAGAATTTTATAACACTCCTTCTGCAATTAATTTGATAAATGAAAAAGCTATTTTAAATTTAAAATACACAATTACATTACTAAACTCAAAATTGATAGGTTGGTTACATAACAAAGTTTCCCCAAAAGCAAATAAAGGATTATTCCCCAAAATTTTAATTAATGACATTAGAATTATTCCATTAGTTAAAATATCACTTTCAGACCAACAACCATTCATAGAAAAAGCCGATATAATGTTGTCGTTGAATAAACAATTACAAGAAGTAAGTTCAAAATTCAGCAAGTATTTTTCTGGTCAGTTTAAAATAGAAAAACGTAGTGCTAAACTTGAAAAATGGTATGGTTTATCGTTTGAGGAATTTATAAAAGAAATAAACAAAGCCATAAAAACCCAAAAAGGAACACCACTTACTAAAAAAGAGGAGTTTGACTGGATTGATTTATTTGAAGAAAACAAAGCAAAAGCTAATAAACTTCAAAGCGAAATTTCTATAACTGATAAGGCTATTGATGCTATGGTGTATGAATTGTATGGATTGAGTGAGGAAGAGATTGGGATTGTGGAGGAAAGTTAGTCATTGCGAGGAACGAAGCAAACCCACTAAAAAGAGCACACAAGTTGAGCAACAAAATAGGATTTGATATTTTATAAATAAAAAAATATATGAAAAAAAATAAGCTAATATCATTTAGCGGTTTTATTGTAATACTTGAAGGTGAATCAATTAAAAAATCTCAGTTTCAAGAATTGATACCTCTTAACACATATATAAAAAAAGAAGGAGATAAAAGATATTTTTTTGATGTTAGTTATGTAGATAATTACATGAAAATTGTTTTAAATCATGGAAGACCATTTCCATATAAGGAAACAGTTTACAACATTGAAACCGAAAAAGAAGAGAAAAATCCACGAAATAACAGCCAAATAGAATCTAAAACGGAGTTTTGTTTATTAGACTTTAATACTAGCTACCTTTGGGTAAATAATTTTTTTAATAAAAAGTATTATGTAGAATTTATTATGACTGCATTAAAAAACTATACTTTAAAACTTAAAGATGTTTACAATGAAGAGGAGTTTTTAAATGCTATAAAATCTTTAAACGAATTAAAATTATCAGCTGAACCAGAAATTTTCAATTCAGAAGATTTGAGCCAAAGTATGATTGAAAATATTTATGGTTATGGTGCAGAGAAATTATCTTTGAATTTTAAGTTTAACTCGGAGGAAAAAATTTCAGAAAGAATTTTAAACAAATTAAGAAACTTATTTCAAAAAAGATCGAGTTTCAAAAATTTAGTGATTTCTGGAAGAGACGAAAATAATCTTGGAATACTGTTTAATTCTTCAAACTTTTCTAGAAAAATTGATTTTAATAGTGAAGTTGATGAAGGTGAAGTATTTATACCTGAAAACATTTTCGCTGCTTTAATAACTAAAATTAAAAATGAAAAAAGGTAAATTAATTTTAAAATATATTTTTACATTCATTTATTTGTACTTCTCATACTATTATATATGCTGACCCCCAAAATTCGGACAATATATCCCGATTAATTTAGATAGGAATAAAAACCTTAAATTAGCACTAATATGTCAAGAACAAGAAGAACCTTCGGAAAAGACTTCAAAGCCA